>JBQGDG010000024.1:0-30997 GCA_052038935.1 Neorhizobium sp.
GCCGAGCGGCGCATCGCCATGGTCTTCCAGTCCTATGCGCTCTATCCGCACATGACGGTGCGGCGGAACCTCTCCTTCGGGCTGCAGATGAACGGCAATCCGAAGGAGGATACCGAGCGGCGCATCGCCCATGCCGCCGATATCCTGCAGATCAACGAGCTGATGGATCGGCGGCCGGGCCAGCTTTCCGGCGGCCAGCGCCAGCGGGTCGCGATCGGCCGGGCGATCGTGCGCGAACCGCAGGTCTTCCTGTTCGACGAGCCGCTTTCCAACCTCGATGCGGAGCTGCGCGTGCAGATGCGCGTCGAGATCTCCAAGCTGCACAAGCAGCTCGGCACGACGATGATCTACGTGACCCACGACCAGACCGAGGCGATGACGCTCGCCGACAAGATCGTCGTCCTGCGGGCGGGCCGGATCGAACAGGTCGGCGCGCCGCTCGACCTCTACGACGATCCGGCCAACCAGTTCGTCGCCGGGTTCATGGGCTCGCCGAAGATGAATTTCCTCCAGGGGAGGGTGGACGCCGGTGGCGGCGACGGCGTGACGGTTTCACTGATCGCCGATCCCCGGGTGAAGCTGACGATGCCGCTCTCGGCCGTCCCGGCAGAGGGCACCACGGTTACGGTCGGTATCCGGCCGGAGCATTTCGCCGATGCCGGCGCCGGCGATGCGGACCTGACCGTCGCCGTCGATGTCGCCGAGCATCTCGGCCATACGAGCTACATCTACGCATCCATCGCGGATGAGGCGCTGATCATCGAAAGGCCGGAAACGCGCCATTCCGGCCACCGGCAGGACCTGGCCGTCGGACTGCCGGCAAGGCGCTGTTTCCTCTTCGACACCGACGGCCAACGGCTCCGCTGACCCTGACCTTTTGCAAACTCCCAAGACAGATCGAGAAGGACATGCCATGACTTCAGAGCAGAAAATCCGCTGGGGCATTGTCGGCCCGGGCACGATCGCCCGGACCTTTGCGGCCGGCATCGCCGGCTCGGCGACCGGAGAGCTCATCGCCATAGCCACCCGCAATCCGGCCCGGCCGGGACTTGCCGACGGTTTTCCCGGCGCACGGATCGTCGACGGTTACGAGGCGCTGCTCTCCGACGGCGAGATCGACGCGGTCTATATCGCCACGCCGCATACGGCGCATGCCGAATGGGCGATCAAGGCGGTCCGCGCCGGCAAGCATGTTCTGGTCGAAAAGCCGATGGCGCTTTCCGCCTATGATGCGGACCTGATCTTCCACGAGGCGCGCAAGGCCGGCGTGTTTGCCGGCGAAGCCTACATGTATCTCTTCCACCAGCAGACGGCGCGCCTCGTCGATCTCGTGAAGGAGGGGGCGATCGGTGAGGTTCGGATCATCCGCTCCAGCTTCGGCTTCGACATGGGCACGTTCCGGCCCGACCATCGGCTGTTTGCCAATGATCTCGCGGGGGGCGGCATTCTCGATGTCGGCGGTTATCCCGTCTCGATGGTGCGGCTCCTGGCCGGGGCCGCAGCGGGCAAGGATTTCGCCGAGCCGGCGACGGTCGCCGGTGCGGCCCGTCTCGGCCAGTCGGGCGTCGACGAATGGGCGTCGGCGGTGCTGAAATTCCCGAACGGCATCGTCGCCGAAGTGTCCTGCTCGATCATGGCCCAGCAGGACAACACGCTGCGGATCATCGGCTCCAAGGGTCGTATCGAGGTCAAGGATTTCTGGTTTGCAGGCGGCAAGCAGGGTGGCACGGGCCGTATCGAGATCATCAGGGGCGACGAGCGGCAGGTGGTCGAGGTCGAGGAGAGCCGGCATCTCTATTCCTTCGAAGTCGATGCCGTCGCCGAGGCCATACGGGCCGGGCAGGGGGAATTCGGCTTTCCGGGCATGGGTAGCGAGGCGACGCTCGGCAATCTGCGCGTGCTCGATCGCTGGCGGGCGTCGATCGGCCTCGAATACGACATCGAGAAGGCGGCGCGGCGGGTCACAAATATCGTCGGCGAGCAGGTCGTGGCCGGCAGCAGCGTTCCCAAGCGGCAGATCCCCGGGCTCGCCAAGCAGGCCTCGGTGGTGGCGCTCGGCTTCGAGTTCTTCCCGAATTTCGCCGCGGCTTCGTTGACGCTGGACGCATTCTACGAGGCGGGCGGCAACCTCTTCGACACAGGCTTCGTCTACGGCGCCGGCAAGACGGAAAGCATTTTCGGCGACTGGCACACGAGCCGCAACGTCGATCGCGAGGATATCGTGCTGATCGGCAAGGGCGCGCATTCGCCGCTCTGCTATCCGGACGTGATCGCAAAACAGCTCGACCAGTCGCTGGAGCGGCTGAAGACGGATTATGTCGACGTCTACTTCATGCATCGCGACAATCCCGACATTCCCGTCGGCGAATTCGTCGACGCGATGGACGCCGAGGTGAAGCGCGGCAGGATCCGCGGGATCTTCGGCGGCTCCAACTGGACCAAGGCGCGCATGGACGAGGCGATCGCCTATGCGCAGAAGACCGGCAAGGCGGGGCCGGCGGCGCTCTCCAACAATTTTTCGCTGGCAGAGATGCTCGACCCGATCTGGCCCGGCTGCGTGACCGCATCGAGCGACGAATGGAAGGAATGGCTGAACGCACGGCAGATCCCCAATTTCGCCTGGTCGAGCCAGGGGCGCGGCTTCTTCACCGGCAGGGCCGGGCGCGACAGGCGGGACGACGAGGAGATCGTCCGCTGCTGGTACTCGGAGCGGAATTTCGAGCGCCGTGACCGGGCGATCGAGCTCGCCGGCAGGCTCGGCTGCAGCCCGATCCATGTCGCGCTGGCCTATGTCATCGCCCAACCCTTTCCGATGATCCCGCTGATCGGCCCGCGCACCGTTGCAGAGCTGGAGGACAGCCTTTCGGCTCTCGGCATCAGGCTTTCCGCGCAGGATGTCCGATGGCTCGAAGACGGGAGTTGAGTACCGGGAAGGAACGCGAGGCATCCTTCGCCGCGGCAGCCTGGGTCGAGGGCCAGACCTGCGCATCCGCGGCAGGTCTCGTCGATACCCGAAGATGACGGCGGAGAGCAGAGGGCATTTATTTAGATCGGAAAATTCGATATGGATGCCTGAACATGATATTCAGGCTTTCCACATGAACCAGAAATTCCTCGTCATCGACCCTGAAAAGGATCTGGCTGCGATCAAGGGCGTTTCCTCGCTACCGCGCATCAAGCTGTTGAAGGAGCTTTCCAGGCGGCCCGGGATCAACATCAACGATCTCGCGCGGGCGGCAGGCCTTCCCCAGTCCTCGGTGTCCACGCATCTGCAGGTGCTGGAAAAGGCTGGGCTTGTCAGGACGGAGGTGCAGAAGGCCCGAAAGGGGAACCAGAAGATATGTTTTGCCGTCTATGACGAACTCATCGTCACCTTCCAGCCGAAGACGCAGGAACTCGCGTCCGACCTGATCGAGGTGTCGATGCCACTCGGTCTCTATACCAACAACGCCGTGACGGCGCCCTGCGGCATCTGCTCGACGGACGGCATCATCGGGCTTCTGGACGTTCCGGAAACATTCATGGATCCGGAACGGATGAAGACGAACCTGCTGTGGTTCACCAGCGGTTTTGTCGAATATCAGTTCCCCAACAATGCGAAGCTTCGCGGCGTCAATATCGAAGCCGTTGAAATTGCGATGGAAGTCAGTTCGGAAGTGCCGGGGACGCTGGCCAACTGGCCGTCCGATATCGTGCTTTCCATCAACGGTCACGAGATAGGCCTGTGGACGTCGCCAGGCGATTTCGGCGACCGGCGCGGCACCTATACGCCCGATTGGTGGAAGCTGAAGGGCTCGCAATACGGCATGCTCAAGACCTGGTCCGTGACGAAGGCCGGCACCTATGTGGATGGCTTGCGGATCTCCGATGTCACGATCTCGGACCTGGCGCTCGACGATCATCGATCCATTCGGGTGCGCATCGAGGTGAAGGCCGAGGGCAAACATCCGGGCGGGCTGAACATTTTTGGCAAGGGCTTCGGCAACTATGATCAGGACCTGCTTTTGCGCCTGAAAACAGGGCGATAAATCCTATTTTCAAATCGCGCCCCGGCCGATCTTGCTGCAGTGCAGAATAAATCCCCCATTGACATCAACGGCATTCTCTCGCGAGTATATCTAAAAATACGATTTATATCTATTTTTTGATTGCTTTCGGGAGGAGCTTGGCATGAAGGCACGCGTCGCCGTCCATCGGGATTTCAAGATCAGCAGCATCGACGAACGGCTCTATTCCGCCTTTATCGAGCACATGGGCCGCGCCATCTATGGCGGCATCTACGAACCCGGCCATCCGCAGGCGGACGAGAACGGATTTCGCAAGGACGTGCTGAAATTCGTCCAGGACCTGAAGATCCCGGCAATCCGCTATCCGGGCGGCAATTTCGTTTCCGCCTACAGATGGGAGGACGGCATCGGTCCGCGCGACCAGCGCCCGGTCCGGCTCGATCTCGCCTGGCGCTCGAAGGAGACCAACCAGGTCGGCATCAACGAGTTCGCCGACTGGTCGAAGATGGCAGGCATCGAGATGATGCTGGCCGTCAATCTCGGCTCGCGAGGTCTCGAAGACGCCCGCAATTTCCTCGAATACGTCAATTTTCCCGGCGGCACGACCTGGAGCGACCTGCGCCGCTCGCATGTCGACAATGACGGCTACGGCGTCAAGATGTGGTGCCTCGGCAACGAGATGGACGGCCCCTGGCAGATCGGCCACAAGGTGGCGACCGAATACGGCCGGCTCGCCAATGAGACCGCCAAGGCGTTCAAGGGGTTCGACAAGTCGATCGAGGCGATCGTCTGCGGCAGCTCCAACGACGGCATGGCGACCTATCCCGAGTGGGAGCGCGAAGTGCTGGAGGAGTGCTACGAGAATGTCGACTATATCTCGCTGCACAAATATTTCGGCAACAAGAGCAAGGACACGCTCAACTATTTCGGCAAGATCGAGGAGACCGGCCGCTACATCCAGACGATCGCCGGCGCGATCGATTATGTGAAGGCGAAGAAGCGGGCGAAGAACGACGTCCATATCTGCTTCGACGAGTGGAATGTCTGGTACCATATCCGCGAGGAAGACAGCCATCGCTGGCGCACCTGGGACTGGCCGGAAGCGCCGGCATTGCTGGAAGAGACCTACAATTTCGAAGATGCGCTGTTCGTCGCCGGACTGCTGAACGAGTTCATCCGCCGTTCCGACCGGGTGCGCATCGCCTGCATCGCCCAGCTGGTCAATGTGATCGCCCCGATCCGGGCTGAAAAGAACGGACCGGCCTGGCGCCAGACCATCTACCACCCCTACCGGTTTGCATCGATCTACGGCCGCGGCGACGCGCTCAGGGTCGCCGTCGATGCGCCGACCTATGACTGCAGCGTCGCCGACGACGTTTCCTATCTCGACGTCGCGGCCGTCCATAACCGGGAGGAGGGGCTGCTGACGCTCTTCATCGTCAACCGGCACCTGACGGAGCCCGCCGATCTCGATGTCGGCCTTACCGGATTTGCCGATGCGACGCTGGTGGAGCATCATGCGATGGAAGGCTACGGCCTCAACGACACGAACGGCCCCGACAGACCCGATCATGTCGTGCCGAAGAATGGTTCCGGCGTCGGCGTCGAGGACGGCAAGCTGAAGGGATCGTTGAAGGCGCTTTCCTACCACGTATTGCGCCTCAAGGTCGATTGAGGTCGCCATGGGTATCACCATACGCAATGTCAGCAAGAGCTTCGGCTCGGTCGGCGTCATCCACGACGTCAGCATGGACATCCCGACGGGCGACTTCGCGGTCTTCGTCGGCCCTTCCGGCTGCGGGAAGTCGACGCTGCTGCGGATGATCGCAGGGCTGGAGGATACCAGCGCCGGCACGATCTCGATCGAGGGGCGCGACGTCACCCAGGTCGAGCCCGCCCAGCGCGAGGTCGCCATGGTCTTCCAGTCCTACGCGCTCTATCCGCATCTGACCGTCTACGAGAACATGGCCTTCTCGCTGAAGCTGAAGAAGACGCCGAAGGCGAAGATCGACGACATGGTGCATGAGGCGGCGCGCATTCTGCATCTCGGCGACCAGCTGAAGAAGCGGCCTTCGGAGCTTTCCGGCGGGCAGCGCCAGCGTGTCGCGATCGGCCGCGCCATCGTGCGCCAGCCGAAGGTCTTCCTGTTCGACGAGCCGCTGTCGAACCTCGATGCCGAACTGCGGGTGCAGATGCGCCTCGAACTCGCCAAGCTGCACAAGCAGATCGGCGCGACGATGATCTACGTGACCCACGACCAGGTGGAGGCGATGACGCTCGCCGACCGCATCTTCGTCCTGAGAAGCGGCAAGCTGCAGCAGGCAGGCAGGCCGCTGGAGCTCTACGACAATCCCGACAACCAGTTCGTCGGCGGCTTCATCGGCTCGCCGGCAATGAATTTCCTCGATGGCCGCGTCGCCGGCCGCGAAGGCGAGACGGTGCGGATCTCGCTGGACGGGCTTGGCAGGGAGCTTCGGGCCAAGGTTTCTGCCGACCTCGCCGCGGGGACCGCGGTCAAGGTCGGCCTCAGGCCGGAGCATCTCAACCCGACGGATGGCGGATTCGAGGCGGTGGTCGAGATGGAGGAGGATCTCGGAGGCGTGTCCTACCTGCATGCCCGTCTCGCCGGCGGCAAGGAAATCGTGGTGGAAACGCGCGGGCGGCGCGAGAGCCTGGACGGGAAGGCCATTTCGCTTTCGGCCGACGCACAGGACGTGCTCGTCTTTGCGGAGGATGGTAGCCGGCTGCGCTGACGGGCCGATACCGGAGCCCGTCGCGCAAGGCCGCGCAACGGTCTCGAGCCGACGGTATGCGGCGGAACGGAGACTTAAAGCGTGAAACCCGCCGTCATCGGGAGAATGGCGGCCTGATCCCTGGAGGAGATCCTATGCGATACAGACGACTTCTTGCAGCCGGCGCCGTGGCGCTGATGGCGATGCCTGCCCTGGCGCAGGAAAACATCACCTGGTGGGATTTCCTGAGCGGCGGCGACGGGGTGCGGATGAAGGCCCTGATCAGCCGCTTCAACGAGGAACATCCGGATATCAAGATCACCGGCACGACGCTGGAATGGGGCATCCCCTACTACACCAAGGTACGCACGGCGGTCGCGGTCAATCAGGGCCCCGACATCATGACCTATCACCTGTCGCGCATGCCGCTCGGACTGGAGGAAGGCGCGCTCGACGAGATCACCGACGAGGATCTGAAGAATGCCGGCGTGGCGAAGAGCGACTTCTTCGAAGCGGCGGCAAGCGCGGCGAGCGGCGACAACGGCAAGCTCTATGCGGTGCCCTTCGACATCCATTCGATCGTGCTCTACTACAACAAGAAATATCTCGAGGGCTCACGCTTCCTCGATGCCGGCGGCAAGCTGACGGGCATCGAGAGCCTCAAGGATTTCGAAGAGGCGATGGCCTTCGCCAAGGAGAAGGGCGCCGAGGCTCCGGTCACCTATGCGACCGGCGACGACGGCGGCACCTACCGCGTCTTCTATACGCTCCTGCGCCAGCAGGGTGGCGAGCTGATCAAGGACAAGCAGGTCCTGCCCGGCGACAGCCTGGAAAAGGCGTCGAAGGCGATCGAGGTGATGACCAACTGGGGCACCAACGGCTGGCAGCCGGAACAGGCCGCCTACGAGGCTTCCGTCGCACTGTTCACCTCGGGCAAGTCGGCCTTCATGCTGAACGGCGTCTGGGAAGTGCCGACCATGGTCGATCTCGCCAAGAAGGGCACGCTCGGTTTCGACTGGGGCGCGGTTCAGGTGCCGAACCTCATGGGCACGCAAACCACCTGGGCGGATTCGCACGCCTTCGCCATCCCGAAGAATACGAGCATGTCGCCGGAAAAGCGCAAGGCGGTCATGACCGTGATCGGCTGGATGGAAAAGAACGCCATAGCCTGGGCCGATGCCGGCCATATCCCGGCCTACAAGCCCGTCGCCGAAAGCGACGAGTTCAAGAAGATGGAGCCGAACGCCACCTATTCGTCGCTGGCCGACAGCGCCTCCTACGATCCGCGCTCGCCGATCGCCGGCGTCGCTTCGCCCGCCTATGACGCGGCGATCAACGTCATCTCTCCGGCGATCCACGGCTATGCCGAGCCGATGACCGCCGCCGAGCAGGTGAAGTCGGACCTCGAAGGCGCGCTGAAATGACAATGCGAAGCGGCCGCATCCTCGCCGGTGTGGCCGCCGCTCTTCTCGAGCATTTCCCGCGGCTCAGTGTCGGGAATTGCGTGAAAACAGAAAGGTGGGGCATTCGGGAGCGATCCGTCTTGCCGAAATGCCCCATGTCCGGGAGGTTTCGACGTGGCTATGCTTACCAACCGGCGCAGGGAAGTGGCTGTCGCCGCCACGCTGGTGGCGCCCTTCGTGCTCACCTTTGCGCTCGTCTTTCTCTATCCCGCCATCAGGCTCGTCGAGCTGAGCCTGACCAACTCGCCGCTGATCGGCCCGGGCGAATGGGTGGGCCTCGACAATTTCAAGCGGCTGCTGACCGACAAGCTGTTCCTGACCTCACTTAAGAACAACGGCTATTTCATCCTTCTGACGGTGATACCGACCACGGCGCTGGCGCTCTGCATCGCGCTGATGATCACACGTTTGCGCGGACCATTGCAGGCGCTGGCGCTCGCCATCTTCTTCCTGCCCTACATCCTGCCGGTCTCCGTCGTCACGCAGATCTGGACCTGGATGCTGGACTTCCAGTTCGGCGTGCTGCAGCCGGTGATCAGCTTCTTCTACGGCAAGCCGGTACCCGTGTTCAAAAATCCTTACTGGGTCATGCCGATGGTCGCCATGGTGACCATCTGGTGGACGAACGGCTTCAACGTCCTGCTCTTCATCGCCGGCCTGCGCAATATTCCCAAGGACTATTACGAGGCCGCGCAACTCGACGGCGCGACCCGTCTCCAGCTCTTCACCAAGGTCACCTGGCCACTGCTCTGGCCGGTTACGGCGCTGGTGCTGACGCTGCAACTCATCCTGCAGCTGAAGATCTTCGACCAGGTCTATCTGCTGAGCAGCGGCGGGCCGTTCAACTCGTCCTACGTGCTGCTGCTGATGGTCTATCGCGAAGCCTTCCAGCTCAATCACGGCGGATATGCCTCGGCGATCGCCCTCGTCCTGTTCGTCGTCATCGCAGTGCTGTCGGTGCTGCAGTTCCAGTTGCTGCGCGCAGGAGGCCGCCGATGAGCCCCATCCGCAAACTCGAAAACGGCGTGCTGACCGTCGGCACGTTTCTTGCCGCGGCGCTGTGGATATTTCCGCTCTACTGGGCCTTCATCACCTCGATCCGCAGCGAGGAACGGGTGGTTTCGTCGGAGGCCGGCGTGCTTCCCGACGAGTTCAATCTCGCCGCCTATGTCGACATTTTGTGGAATTCCAACATCGTCAACTGGTACGTCAATTCGATCGGGACCGCGGTCATCATCACCTTCACCGTGATCGTCTCCGGCATGATGTGCGCCTATGCGATATCGCAGTTGCGGTTTCCCGGCCGCCGCATTCTCTACGGCATCGTCCTGGCGAGCTTCATGGTGCCGACGCAGGCGCTGGTCGTCACCCAGTTCATCCTGATGAACGATCTCGGCCTCATCAACACCTGGGCCGGCATCATCCTGCCGCAGCTGATCGTCCCGGTGGTGATCATCGTCTACAAGCAGTTCTTCGATGCGGTGCCGAAGGAGATGCGCGAGGCGGTGGTGCTCGACGGCGGCGGCGACTACACGCTGCTGTTCAAGATCTACCTGCCGCTCAACTGGGGCATCACCACCGCACTGGCCATCATCACCTTCATCATGGCCTGGAACCAGTTTCTCTGGCCGTTCCTGGCGGTGACGACGGAGAACCGGATGACCATTCCGGTCGGCATCACCCAGGTCAACGACGCGTTCGGCGTGTTCTATGCGCGGCTGATGTCGGTAGCGCTGCTCGGCGCCATGCCTGTCGCGATCGCTTACCTGATCTTCCAGAAGAAGGTTACCGAGGCGGTGATGATCTCGTCCGGGGTGAAGGGATGAGACCGTATCCGAGGTGCAGGGCGGCGACGGGTCGGCGGCTCCTCCGCCGGCGGCACCCGGTTCAGTTGAGAAGGCGGTTTTCCCGCAGCCGCGAGGCTGCCATATCGACGAAGGCGCGCACCTTGGCGGGCGCGTTGCGACCCTCGGGATGGAGGACGTGGATCGGCATCGGCGGCTCCTCGTAGTCGCTCAGCACGATCTGCAGGTCTCCCGCCAGGAGCGCCGGACCGATCTGGTAGTGGAGTGCCCTCGTCAAACCCCAGCCCTGCCGGGCCGAGGTGATGGCGGCCTCATTGGTGTTGCATTGGAGAGCGGCGTCGATCGTGACGCGATGGTTGCCGGCGAAGCGCCATTCCGGCGACGCCCAGGCGCTGGTCGAGGCGGCGATCCGGTGATCCTTGAGGTCTGCGGGGGTGTTCGGAATGCCGTGCCGTTCGAAATAGTCCGGCGACCCGCAGACAACCCGCCGAACCATGCCGACCCTGATGGCGGCGAGGCCGGAGTCCGGGAGGTGACCGATGCGCACGGCGACGTCGATTCCCTCGTCGACGATGTTGACGGGGCGGTCGACGAACAGCGTCGTTGCGCGCATGGCCGGGAAGGCGTCCAGGTATTCGGTGACGATCGGGAGCACGTGCATCTGCCCGAACAGGAGCGCGGCGGTGACGGAAAGCGTTCCGGTCGGCGTGGCATAGGAGCCGCCGGCGGCTGCCTCAGCCTCGGCAATGTCGGAGAGTATCCGGCGGCAGTCCCCGAAATAGCGCATCCCGGCCTCGGTCAACTTCACCGAGCGGGTCGTCCGGACGAACAGGCGCGCTCCGATCAGCTCTTCGAGGGAGGCGACGGCCCTCGTCACCACGGGAGCGCTGATATGCATCTGGCGGGCGGTATCGGCGAAGCTCCCGGTCTCGGCAACCTTCACGAAAATCCGCATAGCCTGCCATCGATCCATCCGCTGCCCCCACTGTCCAATCGGCGATATTGTAGGATCGATGCCGGGATCACCGCAAGGTTCAAGGCCGGGCAGAGCCGTGCGGATCCGATCGGGATTGCCGTATGGCCGCGGCGAGCCGCTCGATCTCGGCGCAGCTGCGGTCGCACAGTCCCGCTCTGCGGGCGCGCCGGCGGTTGTCGTCGCTGGCCGACAATGCCAGCGCGATCGCCGTCGATGCCCTGACATCGAAGCTCCAGCCTCGCCTCGCGACATCGATCTCCGCGCCCGTCATGCCGACGGCGCGCGCGGCATCCTCCTGCCGACGGAGGAGGAGGGGATCGCCGCCGGGGGGCGTGAGCGCGAGCTCGACCGACAGCCGAACCTTATCGTCGAGCCTGAAAACGGTCATGGGCGCTCCCTTCGCGGCGCAGTTCCGCGGGTTCAGACGGCGATCTGCAGGCCGCCCTCCTGGCCTGCTGGTACCGCGCAGCAGAGCAGGACCTCGTCGTCCCCGACATTCGCCGTCGGTTGCTTCACATAGGTGACGATGCCTTTGCTCAGCCTGGCGCGGCAGGTGCCGCAATGTCCCTCGCGACAACCGAATTCGGGTTCGAGCCCCCGCGCTTCGGCGAGCTCCAGGAGCGTACCCGCATCGGGCGTCCAGCGCGCCTCCTTCAGCGACTTCGTGAAGACGACCGGTACGGGTCCGGCGGATGGCGGTGGCCGAACCGGAACAGGCTCCGCGGCGGCCACGGGCACGGTTCGCTCCAGGGAGGACGGACCGAATGCCTCGGCACGAATGCGGTCGTCGGCGATGCCGTAGCTCCGCAGCCCGTCATAGAGCGCCTGAGTGAACTGCGGCGGGCCGCAGAGATAGAAGTCGTAATCGTCGAACGGCAGAGTGCCGGTGAGCATCGCCATGTCGATGCGGCCTGCCGCATCGTAGTCGGCCCCCTGTGCGGCGGCGGCGGCGTCGCTTAGCACCCGGACGTAGCGCACGGCACCCTTCGCCGCGTCGACGAGCCCGGCGATTTCCTTCCCGAACGCGCGGTCGCCCTTCGAGCGTACGGCATGGAACAGGATGACCGGGCGAACGTGCTGCCTGCGGAGGCCTTCATAGACGACGTGGCGAAGCATCGCCAGCAATGGGGTGATCCCGACGCCGCCTGCAAGAAGTACGGCGGGGCGCGAGGCGCGAGCATCGATCGTGAAGTCTCCGGCGGGCGCCCTTGCCTCGATGACGTCACCGACGGCAACCCCGTCATGCAGGTGCCTTGAAACCTTGCCGTCCCGTTTGACGCTGATGCGGTAGACGCCATCCGAGGGCGCGACCGAGAGCGTGTAGGTTCGGACGACGGGCTTTCCGCTCCCCGGCAGCGTGACCCGGATCGGGAGATGCTGGCCGGCGGCATGCGGAAGCAGCCCCGCGCCATCGCGCGGCTGCAGGTAAAACGAGCGGATCGTTTCGCTCTCGTCGACGATCCTGGTGATGGTCAGCGGACGCCATTGCGTGGCGAACTCGGCCGCACGGAGCCTGTCGGCCGCCTCTGCCCAGCTTCCGGTCATCAGCGAACTCGGCGACCAGCCGTCCTTCCGGAAGGACCAGCGCAGGGCCAGGGCATTGTGGCGTCGGACGATCCGGCGGGGCCTGAACGTCCAGAGGCGCTCGGCTCCCTGGAATGCGGCGATTTCGGGCGAGTCGAGGATGACTTCGGCATCGCCCGTCATCTGCACCATGTCGCCCGTCGCAAAATCCACGAACAGCAGGCCTGCCCTGCCGTTGAGCAGGATATTGCCGAGAGTGGCGAAAAACAGGTTGCCGTCGAAATCCGGGATCGTCAGCACTCCCGCGTCGTCGACCCGAACAAATCCGGCATTTCCGCCGCGATGGGAGACATCGACCTGACGCCTGTCCCCGCGATCGGCATAGGATGCGACGAAAAAGGCATCTGCCCCGCCGATCATGGAGCGTGCCGGTTCATCGAGTTCGGCGAGCTCCTCGACCGTGCCTGCGAAAGGCAGCCCCGGCCGTCGATCGAAGGCGAAGTTCCGAAGCTGGATATAACGAGGGCAGTTTCCGAAACTCTGATCGACCTCGACGCGGAAACCGCCGTCTGTCGTCGAGACGAAGCCGTTCATCCGGTTGCGGCGACGGGTATGCATCTCGATGCCGAGGAGGCCGATCGGCCGGCCGTCGGCCAGGCCTGCGCCGGCCGGATCGGCAGGATCGGCCGATGCCGCGATGTCGAGGACCGTCGGCGACGGGGACGAGATGAAACCCGGCTCGCCCTCGACGAAGGTCGCCCAGGCGTCATCGCCGTCATCGACGCTGCCGAGCACGACGAAGGGGAGCTTCGCATAAAAATCCCGATGCTGGTCCGGCATGAAATCGCGGACGACCCGCTGGCCAACGGCGGCCATGCGATCCACTACGCCCACTTTTTCCTGCATGAGGATTTCGCCTTCATGCCATGTCGGCAGTTTCTTCAGGGTCTCGATCATATCCGATCTCCAAGGCAGAGGGACGGACGTGCGCAGCCGCACGCCCGGAGCGCGGATCAGGCCGCCGCGAGGCCGACCGGGGTGCGGGTGAAATCGACGAAACCCGGCAAGGCTTCGACACGATGCAGGAAGGCTCGGACCGCGGGGTAGTTCGAAAGATCGACATTGCCTTCGGGGGCGCGCGCCACATAGCTGTAGATGGCGACGTCCGCGATCGTCGGGTGATCGCCGACCAGCCAGTCACGACCGGCGAGCCGGCTCTCGATCCTGCCGAGCACGATATGGGCTCGGCCGATGACTTCCTCGGCATCGAACCTGGCACCGAAGACGGTGATCAGGCGCGCCGCTGCCGGGCCATAGGCGATCTCGCCCGCCGCCACCGACAGCCAGCGCTGGACGGATGCCGCCCCCTTCGGATCTTCCGGCAGCCAGTCGGTGCGGCCGGCCTTCCTGGCGAGATAGACCAGGATGGCGTTGGAATCGGAGATGAAATCACCTTCGTCCTCCAGCACGGGGACCTGGCCGAAAGGGTTCATCCTGAGGAAGTCCGGCTGCTTGTGGGCGCCGGCTGCGAGATCGACCTCGACCAGTTCGTGCGGCAGGCCGAGAAGGGAGAGAAAGAGGCGGGCGCGGTGCGCGTGACCCGACAGCGGATGGTGAAAAAGCTTCATTATGTGCTCCTGCGTGTATCGGCCGGGTCCATTCCCGATCCGCATCCGCAGGGTGCGACAAGCCAAGAAAGATGAGAACCATCGAGTTCGACAGTTCATTATTGCGCAGGACGGAATAATGAACACCGCCCCGGCATTCGGAAATCATCCCTCGGGAAGGCGGCAGAGCCGGCCGGTCCCACGATCGGGAAGGTTCGGCAGGAATGCGCGCAGGCGCCTGCATCGATGCCGTCCGGCCGCTCACGGGTGGAAGCGGCGCGGATGCGTCGAGGCGGCGGGGTGACCGCGGATCAGGCGCCGGCCTGCAGCAGCCGTGTGTCCTCCGGCGAGAACGAGAGCAGGACATCCTCTCCGACAGAGCGGGGCCTGCCCGACAGGGTCTGCACACGCAACGTCGTGGAAGCGACGTTCACCATATATTCCGTGACATTGCCGCCGAACATGACTTCCGCGATCCTCCCGCGGATATGGTTGCCGGCGGGCGGGGCGTGGTCCTGACCCAGGAGAGTGACGGCCTCCGGCCGAACGGCGACCTGCAGCGGCCGGGCTCCGGCAAGGTCCTCCGGAAGGGCACAGGAAAGACGTCCGATGCGGGTCTCCACAAGGGCAAGCCCGTCATTGCCGCGATCGACGACCTCCGCATCGAAAGAATTCACCGTTCCGAGAAAATCGGCGACGAACAGGGTTTTCGGCTGGCGGTAGAGCCTGTCCGGCGTGCCAGATTCGATCACCCGGCCGGATTTCATGATGACGATCTGGTCGGAAAGAAGAAGGGCCTCATCCTGGCTGTGCGTGACGAGGACGGTCGTGACGCCGATGCGCTTCTGCAGGCGGCGGAGCTCGAGACGCATGCCTTCGCGCAGCTTGGCATCGAGGTTGGACAGCGGTTCGTCAAGCAGCAGTATCCTGGGCTCGGTCACCATCGCACGGGCGAGCGCGACGCGCTGCTGCTGGCCGCCGCTGAGCGCGCTCGGCAGCTTGGCCTGCTGTCCGTCGAGACCGACCAGCGCCAGAACCTCGTCGACGCGCGCCTTGCGCTTCTGCGCATCCCTTTCACGCTTGCGGCCATATCTGAGGCCGTAGGCGACATTGTCGAACACCGTCATATGCGGCCAGACGGCATAGGACTGAAACACCATCCCCATGTCGCGCTCCTCGGGCGCGACCACGGATTCGCGGCTGGAAACGATCGTGCCGTCGACGCGGATGTCGCCATCCGTCGGCGTGATGAAGCCGGCACACATGCGCAACGTCGTCGTCTTGCCGCAGCCGCTGGGCCCGAGAATGGATACGAAACTTCCCGCCTCGATCGAAAGATCGATGTCATCGACTGCGCGGAAGGAGCCGTAGTGTTTTGAAAGTTTCCTGACTTCGATTGTGCCGACCATGGCGGGCTCCTTACGCATGTTCCTTTTGGCCGAAGAGCGACCGCTCGGTCATGCTCTGGGCTATGATTACGATGACCATCATCATCACGAAGACGCAGATGGCGACGGCGCTGGCGCGCTGGTATCCGCCACCGCCGTCCCAGAGATCCATGATCGCGGTGGCGATCGTGTCCGTGCCGATGTGGCGCACGATGATGGAGGCGCTGAGTTCCGTGAGGGTCGTCAGAAACACGATGACGCTGGCTGCGACGAGGCTTGGCCTCAGCAGCGGCAGGATGATGCTGTAGAAGGTTCTTCCCCAGGATGCGCCCGAAAGCCTCGATGCCTCTTCCAGTTCGGGTGCTATCTGCGTCAGCCCCGCCTGTGCCGGCCTGACGGCGAGCGGCAGATGGCGGATGATATAGGCGAGCAGGATGATCCAGAGCGTTCCGTACAGGCCGAGGGAGCGGAGGGGGAAACCGGTCACCGTCATGACGAGGGCAACGGCCAGCGCGGTTCCCGCCAGCCCGAGCGGAATGACCACGATATAGTCGAGCAGGGAGGAACGACGGCGCACGATGATATAGGCGGCGAATACCGACAGGACGGCGCAGATCACGGCCGTTCCGACGGAGAGGACGACGCTGTTCGTCACCGCACGGACGACGAGCGCATCGCCGAAGATGATGTCGCGGTAATGCCGGAGGGTGAAGTTGTCGAAACTGACGCCACCGCCGAGCCGGTCGAGGAGAGAGGTGAAGGCGAGCCCGACCAGGGGCAGGACGACGGCCAGGAAGGCGTAGAGATAGGCGACGGCCGCCAATGCGTGGCGAGCCCGCCCGAGCGGGAACGGCCGCGGTGCGAAGCTCTTGCCGGTTACCGTCGCTACCGAGCTCTTCGCCTCCGAACGGCGGTAGACGGCAAGCACGACGAGCGAAAGCGCGACGAGAAGAAGCGACACGACGGAGGCCGCAGCGAAATTCGCCTCGATCATGTAGCTGCGGATGCGCAGTGTCAGGACGGTGAAATTGACCATGTGCGGCGTGCCGTAGTCGGCGAGCGCTCCGGCCATGGCGAGCATTCCGCCGGCGAAGATGGAGTTTCTCGCGACCGGAAGCGTCACGGTGGCGATGATCCTCGCCTTGCCGACGCCGGAAATCGCCGCGGCTTCCTCCAGTTCCGGGTTCATCTTCGAAAAGGCCGCAGATGTGATCAGATAGACGAAGGCGATCGAGTGCAGGGCACCGAGAAAGAGAACGCCGGCCATGTTGTAGACATTGAGCGGACCGCGGTCGGCAGCCAGGCCGAACAGATTGCGCAGGACGATGTTGATCAGGCCGGCATTCGGGCCGAGCAGGTTGACATAGGCCATGGCGACGAGAAAGGCGGGGGTGATCAGCGAGCTGATGATCGACAGCCGGATGACCTTCTTCGCCAGCGGCGAGATGTCGGTTCTCTCCGTCAGGAAGGCGAGCGGCGTGCCGACAGCGACCGAGATAAGGCTGACGCCGACGACGTAGATGACCGTGTTGATCAGCGCCTGGACGGTCTCCGCGTTGGCGAGCACCTCGTAGGCAAGGCCGAAGCCGCCGGCAGGCGACGAAGCGCTGCCGGCGAGCCGGATGACGGGACCCAGGATCAGCACCGCGATCGCCAGGATGAAGGTGCCGGACGCGAGGCGGCCGGCCAAAGGTTTCGAGAGAGTCATTGCCGTCACCACGATCTGGCGGCCCTGTCTGCACACCGGCGCAGACAGGGCATGCCTTTACTGCTGCATGTATCCAAGAAACGCCTTGGTGTTCGATGTCCGCAGGTCCTGCGGGATGATCACGCGCTTGATGGTGATGTCGGCAAGGGTCTTGCCGTCGGGTGTCGTGAACTTGGCGTCCTTGTGCGACGGCACGCTTCCCCAGTTATCCGAGAGGAACTGCTGGCCGCGAAGGGATGCGAGATAATCATGCATCTTCTGCGCGCCCTCGGGATGCCGGGCACCCTCGACGATCGCACCGCCGCTGATCGTCGCGGGGCTGCCCTCTTCGGGCCATGCGATCTTGACGGGCTCACCCTTCTCGACGGCCGAGGCTATGAAGGAGAGCGGCATTTGACCGGCAATCGCCACTTCGCCGGTGACGACGAGATCGACGAGCTGGCGGTGACCTGAGACGAGGGTCGGCTTGAGCTTGCCGAGCGCCTCCACGAAAGGCCAGCCGTAGGGGGTGCCCTTGTCGGCGAGATCCTTCGTCCAGAACGTCAGGGGAATCTGGATGCCGGCGGACGTACGAGGGTCGGCAAGACCGATCCTGCCCGTCCATTTCGGGTCGATGATGTCCTTCCAGCCCTTCGGCGCATCGGCCTCGCTTACGGCCTTCGTATTGTAGACGATGATGTAGGGCGCAAAGTCGAGGGGGATCCAGACGCCATCCTTGTCGAGGGCCTCCGGATTGAACTTCGACAATTCTGCCGGCGCATTCGCCGAGAGATACCCGCGCTCCTTGAAGATCTCCATGAAATCGACGTCGGAGATGATGTAGTCGGCCTTGCCGGTGCCGAGCTGCTGCTCCGAGAGGAACTGCGTGCTGAGTTCCGCGCCGGCGGCGCGATAGTAGGTCATCGTGGTGCCGGGATTGGCATCCTCGAAGTCCTGCTTCAGCTGGTCCATGGCATCGCGCGCCAGGTTCGAATAGACGACGATTTCCTCCGCATATGCGCTCGGGGCCGCGAAGATCGCGGCCGCGAGGATCAAGCTTCTCAATTTCATCTCGTGTTCCTCCTCCAGGTAGAGATGTTATCAGATCATGAACGTCTGATATTCGCCCAGCGCGTCCTCGTTGAGCTCGACGCCGTTGCCCGGACCGGTCGGGACATGAACGAAGCCGTTCTCGTCCATGGAAATATCGGCGAGGTTGCGCAGATAGTTCGCCGTCATGAACTTGCGGGGGTCTTCGACGTCGAGAACGACCGGGAACTCGATCCAGCCGGCATTGTGGGTGGTCGCGACGAGATGCAGGGTCGCCGCGTTCTTCATACCGCTTCCGAACGCGTGCGGGATGAACATCTTGTTGAAGATGTCGCACAGTTCCGCGACCCGCTTGGATTGCGTGATGCCGCCCGAATAGCAGATGCGCGGCTGGTAGATCTCGAGCGCGTTCTTGTCGAGATAATCCTTCATCCGGGCCGCGGACGTTTCCGTCTGGTATCCGCTGATGGGGGTCTTGTACTTGTGGTTGAGGTAGGCGAGGCCGGCGATGTCGGAATGCATCAGCGGCTCCTCGAGCCACCAGATGCCATGCTCGTCGCAGGCCTGCGCGACCTCCTCCGCGTCGCGGTGATTGGTGTAGTAGGCATTCGCGTCGACGGCGACCTTGATCTTGTCCTCGGCCGCCTCGGTTGCGGCGCGGATCAGTTCGCGGTCCTCATCGACACCACGCCCGATGCCGAGCTTCACGCCCTGGATACCGAGCTCGATATAGCGCTTGATATCGGCGACGTGTTCTTCCGGCTTCTTCTTGATGGCGCTGGTCGCATAGGCGCGGACCTTGTCGCGCACCTTGCCGCCCATCAGGTCGTAGAGCGGCACGCCGAGACTGCGCGCCTTCAGGTCCCACAGCGCCTGGTCGATCGCGCTCATCGGGCCCGCCCAGCCGATCGTCTTGACGTACATCCACAATTCTTCCCAGATGAGCGAAATCTGGCGCGGGTCCCGGCCGACGATCAGCGGCTTGAAATTGTTGACGACGGCGCGTGCCATCGTCTCCTCGCGGTCCTGGCCGCGGGCGAGCGTCGTTTCACCCCGCCCGACGAGCCCGGTGTCGGTGTGGATTTCCACGATCGTCGAAGACAGGTCGAGATGAAAGGGTATGCCGCCCCCGATGAGAAATTCCGGCGTGGAAGCCCTCATGACCCGCGCTTTGACATCGACGATTTTCATTGCAATCTCCTCCTCATCGGCAGCTATGAAATCCTGCTGCAGATCTGCTAAAAGTTTTTATCAAAATAGATAAAGACTTTTATCAACGCAAGTGGTACTGAGGGCCGTACTGCGGATGAGGTGAGAAGTGTCTGATTTAAAAGACGGATTTTTAAAGAAGCGGGCAACGTTGGCTGATGTGGCCTCCCTGGCCGGCGTGTCTCAATCGACGGTGTCGCTGGTGTTGAACTCGGTTGCCGACGCCCGCATTGGCAAGGCGACGCGCGCCAAGGTTCAAAAGGCGGCGATGGAGCTCAATTACCGCGGCGCCTCGCGGGCGCCTCAGGCGGGGCCGGGCCAGCTCATCGGCGTCGTCATGGACGAATTTCATCCCAACCGGTTCGCATCCGCATTTCTCGACGAGTTGCGCGACGCGGCCTGGGAGGAGAAATGCAGTCTTCTCGTCGTTTCGACGCGAGGGCAGGCGGAGCTCGAGGAGCCGGCAATCGCGACGCTGCTCCAGCAGGAGCCCGTCGGCATCGTCTATGCCAGCCTGTTTCCGAAGCGGGTCACGGTCCCCGACGCGGTCGCAGCCGCGAACGCGGTGCTCGTCAATTGCCAGGATACGCAGGAGCGACTGCCGTCCGTGCGTCCGGATTTCATCGATGCGGTCACTTCGCCCTTCGAATTTCTCATGGCGCGAGGTCACCGGCGGATCGCGCTGCTGAACCACGAGCACTGGAATCTCTTCGCCCAGGACCGCATGGCCGGCTACCGCAAGGCGCTGGACGATGCCGGTATCCCGTTCGTCCGCTCGTATGTGCGGCACCTGAACGGGGCGCCGGACGACGGCTACATGGCGACGCTCGAACTCCTGAAGCTCGACGAGCCGCCGACTGCGATCATCTGCGGCAACGACCGCATGGCGTTCGGCGCCTATGAGGCGGTTCGCGAGAGCGGTCTGCTCGTCGGCGGCGACATCTCGATCTTCGGATATGACGACTACGACATCGCGCGTTATTGCCATCCGCCGATGACGACCATTCGCATGCCGTATTCCGAGATGGCGAGATGGGCCGTCGACCGGCTGACCGCGCCGAGGGACGAGCCGATCCATGCCCAGATAGCCGGAAACATCGTCGAGCGGGGATCCGTCGGTGTCGCGCGCGAGCGATAGGGACGTCGCGGCCCGCGCCGAAGAAGACATCCTTCGGAGTTCGGTATAGGAAGCGCCGACACGCCGGCGCTTCTTCGATGCCGGGTCTTCGCCGGAGGGCCGGCGACCGGCGCGTCAGTTCTTGTCCGGCGTCGTCAGTTCGGTCTCGTTCGTATCGACCACGAAGACCGCCAGCAGTTTGGCGGGCTTGGTGTCGCTGCCGTTTGCACTGACACCGTGATGATCGCCCGGGTTCTCGACGAAGTTCTCTCCGGCCTTGTAGACCTTCTCCTCGCCGTCATTGACCTTGCTGCGGATTTCTCCTTCGAGAACGGTCGCGTAGATGAAGGAGCTCCTGGCGTGCGTATGCGAGGGGGAATAGCCGCCCGGGCCGTATTCGACGAGCACGCCACGCATGCTCTTGCCCGGAACGTTCGGAAGCACGTGATCGAAGACGAGGGTCACGCTTGCGTTCTTCGAGGAGTCGTGCGCGCTCAGCGGCGAGGCCGCCGCAACAGCGAAGGCGGCGGCGATGGCGAGTTTCTTCAGCATTTGGGTCTCCTTTGGATCTGCCCTGTCCGCGTGTCGCGGATCACCGGATAAACCTAGAGTGGCCGGGCGTTCGGCTTCAGATATACGAACGTTTGCAGGCCGATGCCGTCGGGCGACCTGCATGCCGCGAGACCCCGGCTCAGACAGGCACACCATCGTATAGGCGAAGGTGTGCCTGCTCCTGTGGCAGTCTTTTCCGGCCACACGATCCTGCGTCTTGAGCGATCGTGGAATCCAGGAGGAACCCCATGACCTATTCCGAGAGATTCTCGGGCAATCCGGCGATGCCGGATGTCCGGAACCGTCCCATGCTGCGGGCTGCCGCGCCGGTGATCTACACGCTCATCTATCCGGGCTTCATCGACATCTTCCACTATTCCGTCGGAGACGCGGGCAATCCGGTCTCGCCGGCAGGCGGGCTGGTTGCGGCGCTCATGCTCGTTCTGATGTTCTCCGTACCCTTGACCGGCTTCTTTTTCGCCGTGCGTGGCCTGGGCGTGCCGGCCTCTGCGGCCTTCGAAACCCGCGCCAGGCGGATGGCCTATGCGGTGGTCGCGGCTCCGACGATATACTGTATGGTCGGCGTCCTCCAGATTCTGGCGTCCAGTCCCATCCCCGATCAGGTGACCTGGATAATCGTCTGGTGTCTCGGCATCCTATGGCTGCGCGCCACGCCCAAGGACGGCGCAGCGGCAGCCCCGGTCGCCGCGCGCCCCATCCCGTGGCTGCGGGTCGCTCACGGCGTTTCGGCTCTCGTCGTGCTGACATATGTCGCCTTCCATCTGGCCAACCACCTGTTTGCCCTCGCGGGGCAGGATGCGCATGCCGCCGTGATGGATATGGGCCGCAAGGTCTACAGATCGCCGGTCGGCGAGCCGATCCTCGTCGCCGCGATGCTTTTCCAGACGATATCCGGCCTGGTTCTGGCTTGGCGGTGGAGCTCCCGTAAACTGGATTTCTACAAGACGTTCCAGGTGGCCTCGGGGGTCTTCCTTTCCATCTACATTCTCGGTCATATGAATGCCGTGTTCGTTCTGGCGCGAGCCTATTTCGGCATCCCGACAGGATGGGATTTCGCCACCGGGGCTCCGAACGGCCTGATCCACGACTGGTGGAGCGCCCGCCTGATCGTTCACTACGCGCTGGCCGTGTTCCTCGTCATCGGTCATCTCTTCTCGGGACTGCGGGTCGTGATGATCGCCCATTCCGGCAATATCGAACTGGCCAACCGGATCTGGTGGGCCGGAACCGCCGGCGGTGCGCTTCTCTCCGTCGTCATCATGTCGGCGATGTGCGGCGTTCGGATCTGACGGGGGGCGCCTTCGCGCGCCTCCGATCCCGCATTTCGAAGGACGGAGACGCGCCACTCCCGCAGAAGCCAGACAGCGGTGAGCGGCGCGCTCCTCCTACTTCGCAAGGCGCATTTTCAAAAACCGAGCGACGGGCTATGCTTTCCCCACGAGTTCGAGACCCTGCATCAGCTTCGGTAAGGGCGGGCAAAGAAGAGGTCTCGACCGGCCGCCTGAGACCGTTGCGGGTCCGGGCAGTCCGTTGACGGAGGTTGGATTGGCTGACGCGACAAGCGCCCCGAAACTATCCCTCGGGGAGATCAAGGCGCTGGTGAACGCCATGCCGGGGACAGGCTGGGCGGCATGGCCGAACGGTGACTTCATCTGCTTCAGCGACGCGCTGGCGGAAGAGGTCGGCTATTCAACCGAATATCTCGCGTCCCGGGACGAGAAGGGCGATTTCGCCTGGAAGGACACGCTCCATCCGGACGATTACGAGCGGCTGGCCAAGGGATGGATCGAGGCTATGGCTCGCAGGACCGCCTACGACGTCACCCATCGCCGCAAGGATGCAAACGGGCAATACCGATGGCTGCGGTCGACGGCCCGAGCGCAGCTGGATCACGAGGGGAATGTCGCCTTCTGGCTCGGAACGTCCCTCGACATTCATGAAGCCGTCTCCGCCATGGAAGCATCGCAGGAGCGGGAAAGGAGCATGCAGGCGCTGATCGATACGGTCCCCGCGCCGATATGGTCAACCGATGCCGGCGGCGAGCCGACCGCCATCAACCGCGCGCTGGCGGTGCAGACCGGGATCGTGATCGACGACCTGGAAGGCGGGGACAGGACAGTTCTCGGCGAGGCCATCTTCCAGGCGATCCACCCCGACGACAGGCTTATGGTGGCGGAAGCGTTGATGAAGTCCTTCGCCAGCGGAGACCGTTTCAAGCTCAAATACCGGCAGAAACGCGCCGACGGGAGATATGGGTGGATCAGCGGAGAAGCGCAACCGCTCCGTGACGAGAGCGGGCGGATCATCCGCTGGTTCGGCGTATGTCACGACATCGACGAAGAAGTGGCGGCCCGGCTGGCTCTCGCGGAGCGGGAGGCCCGTCTTGCGCTGATCGTCAACACGATGCCGGGTCTCGTCTGGGCGTCCAGCGCGGAAGGAATGCCGACCTATTTCAGCAAGCGCCTGGAGGAATGGGCCGGGATCACCATCGAAGATCTCGCGCGCGCAGGCCCTGACCTTCTCGGCTCCGCCATCCTGCTGACCGTCCACCCGGAAGACCGTGCGGTGGTCGAGACCGCGATAAGGGAGAGCTACTCGTCCGGAGAGCCCTGGTATCACCGTTTCCGGCAGCGCCATGTCGATGGAACGTGGCGGTGGGTGGAAGCCCGCATGGAACCGCTGAGGGACGACAACGGCGCCATCATCCAATGGTACGGACTGGAGCTCGATATCGAAAACGAAATGCGCGGACAGGAGGCACTCAGGATCGCGCAGGAGAAGTTGTCCCGTGCCGCCCAATATGCCGGGATGGCCGAATTGTCCGCCTCGATCGCGCATGAGCTCAGCCAGCCGCTTGCGGCCGTCGTCGTCAGTTCCGAGGCCTGCAGGCGATGGCTGGAGATGTCGCCGCCCAACATCGTTCGGGCGAAGGCGAGCGCCGAATGTGTCGTCAGGGACGCGGCCATCGCGTCGGAGGTCGTCAAGCGCATCAGGGCGCTGTTCCAGCACAAGGCCGAGGAACGGGAGACGGTGGATGTCAACAAGCTGGTGCGCAGGCTCAAGGACCTCATCGCGGAGGAAATGGCCGCCGGCGGCATCCGCGTGAAGCTCGACCTCGGCGAACCGTTGCCGCCCGCGAAAGTCGACAGCATCCAGATCCAGCAGGTTCTGGTAAACCTGGTCCGCAATGCCGCCGAGGCCGTCCGGGCTACGGGTGGTGCCGACCGAATGATCGCCGTCAGGACCGCAGCGGTGGAGAAGGACATCGTCGTCGAGGTCACGGACAACGGCGGCGGCATCGAGGAGATCGAGAAGATCTTCATGCCCTTCTTCACCACCAAGGAAAGCGGGATGGGAATGGGCCTGTCCATCTGCCAGTCTATCGTCACCTCGCACGGCGGAAGGCTGTGGGCCGAGAATACGGAGGCTGGCGCGAGGGTGAGCTTCACGCTCCCCGTGGCAGCGGCCCTGCACTGAAGGTACCGATGCCGGGGCGGACTGCATCAGCTCGTCGATCGCGCAGGCCGGGTCATGCAGGTCAACCCGCATCGACCGAACCTATGCCTCCGTATAGGTCGACCACGGCCACAAGCGCGGTAGCGGCGCCCGATCCGGCAGCGTAAATTGCCGAGCAGATCAGAGTTTCGCCATACAGGAAGGCCAGCGACAAAGCCGCGTTTTTTTGCAGCCATCGGGTGAAGGGGAGCTGTCATGGATACCGCCGTGCGTGCCGACCATCTGTTCGAAAAAGGAAGTCTGGAGCAGCAACTCCAGATGCTCGAGGACAATGGCGGCCACGCTGCCCGGCTGAGAATGCTGGGGCGCATGTCGAGCTCGTTCGTTCTGGACATGCGCCAGCCACTGGCCGTCATCGTCACCGACTGCGGAACGGCGCAGCGAATCCTGACATCCTGCGACGATGGCGTGCAACGGATCGACAGCCTGCTGGCGCGTATCGCCGACTGCGCGCGCTGGGCGGACGATGTCGTCGGGCGCGTGGACCGGATGGTGACCAGACGAGCCCCGATCTGCAGCGATCTCGACCTGAACTCGATCGGAAAGGGCGCTCTGCAGTTCGTGCAGTGCGAAAGTTTCTCGAGGTCCATCCCGCTCCGTTTTTCCCTTCTCTCCAAGTCGGGCGTGCTCGGCGACGAAGTCCAGCTTCATCAGGTGATAGCGTCTCTCCTGACGGAAGCGATACAGGTGTCGGCGAATGCGGATACGGGAAAGCGTGCCGTGGTACTGGCTACCGTGGACGACGAAGCGCAGGTGATCCTCACGATCGGCCTGAACGGCGGTCCGGATGGCCCGTGCGACTGTGCCGGAGAGGATATCGACCCCTGCGCCGGTGCTTCCTTCGGCCCCGACATCGCCGTCTGCAAAGCCGTGATCGAAGCGCATCGAGGAATATTGGACATATATCCCGGCGAGACCGGGCTTCTATTCAGGATCAAGCTGCCCAGAACTTCGGGGCTGCAGGCTTCATCAGTCGCCGTCGACCCGCCGTCGATCGACCAGGCCAGGGGCGAACAGCCCCCGGTGTCGCAAAGCTACATTCAAGCATAAGGAGAAAACCCTTGCCTGGAGCTAAACCCAATGGCCTGCAAAAGGTCTATATTATCGACGACGAACCCAATCTCAGGGCCTCGCTGCTCAATTTCCTCGACTCGATGCAGATCGAGGCCGCCGGTTTCGGCAGCGCCGAGGATTTCCTGGCCGAGACCGACGAGGGGCTCGCGGGCTGCATTCTCCTCGACATCCAGATGCCGGGCATGACCGGCCTCGAACTGCAGGCGGAGCTTTCGCAACGCGGCAATCCCATGCCGATCATCTTCATGACCGGCAATGCGACGGTATCGGTCGGCGTCTCGGCGATGAAGGCCGGAGCGTTCGATTTCCTGCTGAAGCCCTTCAATTCGCAGGCCGTCGTGGAAGCCATCGTCCGCGCCATGGAATTCGACAGAAACGCGAGAGCGCAGAAGGCCGAGGCAGACAGTATAAGGCAGCGATTTTGCAGACTGACGCCGCGTGAGACCGAAGTCTGGGAATATGTCTCCCAGGGGCTGATGAACAAGCAGATCGCCTTCGAGATGAGCATCAGCGAAATCATGGTGAAGCTGCATCGCGGCCGCATGATGAAGAAAATGGACGCCAAGTCGGTCGTCGATGTCGTGCGCATGTTCGACCGCCTGGCCGCCCGCGACGGCGAACGGATGAAGTTGAGCGCCTGACCTAGGTGCGGGCCAGTGCCCGTACTTCCATCTGCTGCCGGCGCCACTCGCTGGGCGACAGTCCTTCGAAACGGCGGAAGAGGCGGCAGAAATGCGCGTGGTCGGCAAGGCCGCATTGCTCGGCGATGGACGACAGCGGACAGTTCGAATTCGTCATGAGAGCCTTCGCCTTGGTCATGCGCTCCGCCATGATGAAGCAGTAGGGCGATACGCCGAAAGCGATGAGAAAGCCGCGTGCGAAGTGCCCGACGCTGATCTTCGCCTGGGATGCGAGATCTCCGACCCGGATCGGGCTTGCGATATTCTCCGAGACATAGTTCCGCACGCGATGGCACTGCCAGTCGGTAAGGCCGCTTCTGCCGCGGGCGAAATCCCTGACCGGCCGCGAAACGCCGGACGACGGACGGCCCCGGTCCATCTGGCGAATGCTGCGATCGAGGGTCATCACCGTTCTCCGTCCGCTGAAGGGCAAAGCAAAGCCCATAGACCTGCGACAATGCAGCGGCGGGACCGTCTTGGAAACGTATTCAGACGTCGCGGCCACCTATCCCGCCGTATAGGTCGCGGTCGGCCCGAACCAGGTCAGTCGAGGTCGATGCGCGGGTCGGCGACGTGCTGGGCGACCTCGACCAGGACACCGACAGCGATGTAGATCGCTCCGAGGAGGAGGGCGACGCCGAGGATGGCGGGCAGGTCCGCGTAGGACAGTGCCTGCACCATGTACATCCCGAGACCCGGCCAGCCGAAGATGCGCTCGACGACAAGCATGTTGCCGAACAGGAGGCGGACCTGAAGCCCGGTCATGGTGAGCGCGCCGTTGGCGGCGTTGCGCAGGCCATGTCGAAGGATGACGGGCAATATTCCGATACCCCTGCCGCGGGCGGTCCGGATATAGCCCTGCCGCATGACGTCATGGAGGGAGCCCGACAGCACCTGCCCGACTGCCACGGCGATCGGAATGGCAAGTACCGAGGCGGGCAGCACCAGATGGGCGAGCGCATCGGCGAAGAGGCGCAGGTCGCCGGACCATAAGGTATCGACGAGCAGGAGGCCGGTCGGTCCGTCAAAGCCCCTGACGTCGAGGCGGCCCGATCCGGGCAGCCATCCGAGCCGGAACCATGCGAAATAGATCAGCAGCAGGCCGGTGAGAAAAACCGGCGAGGATCCGAAGCCGACAAACAGCAGGCGCAGGAACCTCAACGAAGGATACGCGGCCTGCAGGACGGCCAGCGCGACCGCCGCCGAGATGCCGAGGAATATCGCTGCGGCCGCAAGCTCGAGGGTGGCGGGGAGATATCTCGCCATGTCGCTCAGCACCGGCTGTCTCGTCCGGACGGACATGCCGACGTCGCCATGGGCCAGGCGTCCGAGAAATTTCCCGTAACGGGTCAGGACGTCCTCGTTCAACCCCATCTCCGTCCGCAAAGCCTCGATCGTCGAGCGCGGCGCCGCGGGGCCGGCGATGAGGCGTGCGGGATCGGCCGGGAGCACGCTCTGCAGGCAGAAGACGACGAAGGTCACGACCAGCAGGGCGATCAATCCATGGACGAGCTTTCGGCCGAGATATCCCATGGGTCAGCGCCCGCGCAGGGCGAGACGCAGGCCGTCGCCGAGAAGGTTGGCGCAGAAACAGATGCAGAAGATGGCGGCGGACGGCAGGATCGGCAACCACCAGAAGGCCGTGAGGCTGTCGAGCGAGCGCGAGACCAGGGCGCCGAGCTCGGGAGCCGGATCGGGCTGGCCGAGACCGAGGAATGACATGAGCGAAAGCGTCATGACGACATTCGAAACATCGACGCCGGCCGCGACGATCAATGCCGGGACGACACCCGGAAGACTGTATCGGAACAGAAGCCTCGAACGGCTGGCACCGGCTACGACAGCCCCTTGAAAATGGGGCGATGCCCGCACCCTGCGGAATTCGCCCCGCGCGATCCAGGCGTACCAGGGCCACCAGCAGACGGCGATGGCGATGATGGAATGCTCGATGCCCGGTCCGAGCACGGCAGCGACGGCGATGGCCAGGAGCGTCGACGGCATTATGAAGAAGATGTCGGTTATCCGCTGGAGCGCCGTATCGACCCATCCCCCCGCAAGGGCGGACACCATTCCGACCGCGGAGCCGAAAACAAAGCTGACGGCGATGATCACCAGACCGGGGAGCCAGGTGAACCTTATGCCGAGGATGACGCGGGAGAAGAGGTCACGGCCGATATCGTCCGTTCCGAAAAAATACTCGCTCGACGGCGGCAGCAGCGGGGCGCCGACACGCAGTTGCGGATCAAAGGGCATGAACAAGTGCGGAAACAGGGCGACGAAGGTGATCGCCAGCGTGCCCAGGAGCCCGGCCAGTCCGAGGAAATCGACGGTTCCGCGAGGAGCCGCGGTCCGGGGCGGGGCAGGGTCGCGAGTCCGTTTCAGACCGAGCCCCCTCATGACGGAAATCCGGTTTCGCGAGAGCCGCCGGAGGTCTCGGGATCGAGCGTTTCGAGGTCGCCGAGATCCCGCAGGGTGCCATCGTGCAGGGCATAGACCCTGTCGGCGGCGATCCGGGCCGCCGCGAGGTCGTGGGTGGCCATGACGATGGCGGTGCCCCGGATGCGGCGGACGCGGCCAAGAATGTTCAGCACCGTGGTCGCAAGCGAGGTGTCGAGTGCGCTGATCGGCTCATCGCAAAGAAGCAGCCGGGGTGAAACGGCAAGCGCCCGTGCGAGCACCGCCCGCTGGCATTGTCCTACCGACAGCTCGGCGGGGAGGGCTCGTGCCAGCGATCGGTCGAGCCCGACGAGGTCCATCGCCTCGTCCAGGCGGCGGTTGCGAAGATCCCGGGCGAATTTCTGCGATCTCAGCCCCTCGGTTATCTGCTCGCCGATCGAAAGCCAGGGCGTAAGAAAGGATTTCGGATCCTGGAATACGAGCTGAGGGCGGCCTTCCGTGCGGGTCGAAACCGTTCCGCCGTCCGGCGCGAGCAATCCGGCGGCGATCTTGAGCAGCGTGGATTTCCCGACCCCGCTCTCGCCGACGATGGCCACGCATTCTCCGGCCCTGACGGTCAGATCGACCGACCTGAGCACCGGGACGGGCTTCGATCGCAGAAGTCCCGCCAGACGAAAGCCCCTGCCGACGGCGCGCATCTCCAGCACCACCTCTCCCGAAGGGGGCGCGGGCCGGGACCACGGCTCGCTGTCCACGACGAGGGCCAAAGGTTCGCTGCCCGGCAGATCTTCGTCGGTGCGTGCGAGGACCGGCAGCGGCCTCGAGCGGTCGGTTTTCAGATCGTAGCGAATTCCGATGAGCCCCGCGGTCAGCGGATGAGCGGGATTGGCGAGGATATCCCCGGTCCTTCCGGATTCCACCGCACGGCCCTCGTCGAGGACCACGATCCTGTCCGATGCCTCGGCGATGCCGAGATCGTGGGTGATCAGCAACACGGCCACGTCGTCCTCCGCCGCCAACCTGCGGAGCAGTTCGATGACCTTCGCCTTGTTGGCCGGATCCAGCCCCGTCGTCGGTTCGTCCGCGACGATCAGTTTGGCGTTCGCGGTCGTCGCCATGGCGATGAGCACACGCTGTCTCTCGCCGCCGGAAAGCCGATGCGGGAAGCTGCGCATGGCACGCTCCAGATCGGAAATGCCGGCCCAGCGCAGACGATCGAGGGCACGCTTCTCGTCGCAGGCCTCCAGGACCTGACGGCGGACGGTCATCGTCGGATCGAGAGCGTCGAGAGGGTCCTGCGGAATGACCTGCACCAGCTGCTTTCTTGCCAGCCGCAGCCGCTTTTCGTCAGCGCCCACCATCTCCTTGCCATCGATCCGGATGGAACCGCTGAGGAGTGGATCGCTGTCGCGGGGGAGCAGACCCTGGATCGCGTGCGCCAGGGTCGACTTGCCGGAACCGCTCGGCCCGACGAGCGCCGTTATCTCGCCCGCGCGCGCCGACAAAGTCAGGCCGTCCAGCACCGGTCGGTGGCGTCCGCCCCGCTTCATCAAGATCGACAGGCTGTCGATTTCGAGCACGGCGGAGAGCGGAACGCATCTTCCGGGCCTCTCTGCCGTGGTCCCGATCATCGCCGGACATTTCCGAAGTCGATATTGCCGGGAGGGTAGACCGGTCTGAGGCCGAAGTCCTCCATTCCGTCGGCGTGGACGACCACATCCTGAACCTCGACCAGCGGGATCGCGATCCCGGCGTCGAAGATCATCTGGCCGGCCCTTTCATAGAGCTCGTTCCGTCGCGCGACGTCCGTCAACGATCCAGCCTCGTCGATGAGACGATCGGCCTCGTCGAGCGATCGGCCGAAGAAATTGATGGGAGCGTCCCTGGTGAAGAAAGCCCTGGCCTGATTTTCGGGATGCGCGGCATCCGGTCCGGCGATGGTCAGCAGCATGTCGGGCGGCGTGGGTGCCGCCTTGAGCTCGAATGCCGCTCCCGGCGGCAGGGCATAGGCGGTCGCCTTGACGCCGATGGAGGCGAGCTGCGCCGTCAGCAGGCCGGAAACCCGCTGGTAGGCGGGTGCGGCGCTGTGAAGGCCGATCGTAAGGCTTACCGGACCGTGCCGTGCGATGATCTCGCGCGCACGATCGAAATCTTCCGGGAATGATATCGGACGAGCGGGTTCGAGCACGACG
>JBQGDG010000025.1:0-44172 GCA_052038935.1 Neorhizobium sp.
GCGGATGCGTCCGCCACAGGACAGGCCGACACGCCATGCGGTTTCGTCGGCAACGCCGAACTCCAGCATCTTCGGCTCCCCGGAGCCGATCACGTCGAGCGCCTCGGTGATCACCGCGCCCTCGACACAGCCACCCGAGACGGAGCCCTCGAAATTGCCGTCCGCGTCGATGACGAGATGGCTTCCTGCCTGGCGCGGCGCCGAACCCCAGGTCTCGACGACGGTCGCGATCGCGACTTCGCGACCCGCCTCGCGCCACTGCTGCGCGGTGGACAGCGGATCCAGCATGTCGGTCGGGTTCATGGCAAGGTCCTTCCGGGAAAATGTGAATGGAGCCTGTCGGTATCGCAGGCACCGTTCGTGACATGGGGACTGCTCAGGGCAATCGCCAGATCGGACAATGAATTGAGATTGTGGATCGCACGAAATTCGTCGGCATGGGGCAGCATCGCGCGGATGCCCGCGGCCCGCGGCTCGAAGCCGTCGAAGCGCAGCAGCGGATTGAGCCAGATCAGCCGCCGGCAGGAACGACGCAGACGCTCCATTTCCTGCGAGAGCTGTCCGGTGTCCTGCCGCTCCAGGCCGTCGGTGATGAGCAGCACGATCGCGCCCTGGCCGAGCACGCGCCGCGACCATCGGAAATTGAATTCCCGCAACGTATCGCCGATGCGGGTTCCTCCCGACCAGTCCTGGACCGCAGCCGAGACAGCCTCTATCGCCTCGTCCGGATCCCTCAGCCGCATCTGCCGCGTCACGTTGGTGAGCCTCGTGCCGAACAGGAAGGCATGGACCCGGCCGCGCCTTTCCCCGAGCGCATGGAGAAAATGCAGGAATATCCTGGTGTACTGGCTCATCGAACCGGAGATATCGGCGAGCACGACCAAAGGCGGTGGTCGAGTTCGGCGCCGGGAAAAGCGCGGCAGGATGATGTCGCCGCCGAGGCGCAGGGCGGAACGCATCGTTGCCCGAGGATCGACCCGGCCGGGTCGGGCCGATGGACGATGACGACGCGTCGGGCTGCGGTCGAGCGGCAGGACGAGCCGGGACATGTGCCGGCGCGCCTCGGCGAGCTCGGCACCGGTCATCTGGGCAAAGTCGGTACGCATCAGCCGGTCGCGCGCGGACGCGGTAAAGCGCGCATCCACCTCCACTTCCTCTCCTCCGTCGCGAGGCGCATCCGGCACCTCTCCCCTGGTGAAGGCATCGGCGACGCGCGCGGCACCGGCTTTCGGTGACGCCTTTTCACGATTCGGCGCGGCCTTCGGCGACATCAGCGCAATCATCTTGCCGACAAGATCGCGTCGTTGCCAGAAGAGGTCGAAGGCTTCGTCGAATACCGGCTGGTCCTCGTGCCGCCGGACGAAGATTGCCGACAAGGCGGCATGGAACTCCTGCCGCAGGCCTATACCGATCGCCTCGACCGCGACAATGGCATCGCTTGCGTCGGCAGGTCCCGTTCTCAATCCCGCACGGCGCAGTGCGCGGGCGAAATGAACGATGTTCTCCGCCAGCCTCCCGCCCGGTTCCCGTTGGAGATTTTCGTGGACGGCACCGGTCATCCGTCTAGCCCGTCGATCGCATGTCGGCCGCAACCTCGGCCAGGAGACGCGCGCCCTCGCCGCCCCTGACGCGGGTGATGTCCTCCTGATACTTGAGCAGGGTACCGAGCGTGTCGGAGACCATTTCAGGATCGAGCGCGACCTGATCGAGTTCGTGAAGCGCGAGCGCCCAGTCTATCGTTTCCGCGACGCCGGGATTCTTGAAAAGGTCGAGCCCGCGGAGTTTCTGCACGAAGGCGACGACCTGGCGGGACAGGCGCTCCGGACAGCCCGGAACCCGTCTGCGGACGATTTCCAGTTCCTGCGCGGCATCCGGATAATCGACCCAGTGATAAAGGCATCGCCGCTTCAGCGCATCGTGGATCTCGCGTGTCCGGTTGGTGGTGATGATCGTCACCGGCGGTTCTTCCGCCCGGATGGTTCCCAGTTCCGGGACGGTCACCTGAAAATCGGAGAGAATTTCGAGAAGATAGGCTTCGAACGCTTCGTCGGCACGATCGAGCTCGTCGATCAGGAAGACCGGCGCCGGCGCGCCGGGTGTGCCGAGAGCCTGCAGCACCGGCCGGCGGATGAGATGGCGCTCGGAAAACAGGTCTGTCTCCAGCCGGTGACGATCGCGGATGCCCGCGGCTTCGGAGAGACGGATATCGAGCATCTGCGCAGGGTAATTCCATTCGTAGACGGCCGAGGAAATGTCGAGACCCTCATAGCACTGCAGTCGTACGAGCGGTCGGCCCAATGCCCTGCTGAGCGTCTTGGCGATTTCCGTCTTGCCGACACCGGCCTCGCCTTCGAGAAAGAGCGGCCGCTTCATTCTCAGGGCGAGAAAGACCACCGTCGCGAGAGACCTGCCCGCCAGATAATCCTGTTCCGCCAGCCATGCGATCGTCTCGTCGATCGATCCCGGCAGGGTATTTCCCGCATGCGCCTCCATCCCGTTCCTCCCGTCACGGCAATTCCCGAAACCCGCGCCGGTGATAGAGGAGCGTCGAGGAATGCTGTCCCAACTCTACCGCCACCACTCTGCCGAACAAGACGAAATGCGTCGACATCTCCTTGATTTCGGTGACATGGCAATCGAAAACGGCCGCGGCACCTTCCAGCACCGGCGCGCCCGTGGCAAGTCTGCCCCAGGAGGCAAGGCCGAAACGCTCCTCCTCCGCCATGCCGTTCAGGCCTGCGAAGGCCGTCGCGAGATCCCGATGGTGGGAGGCGAGCGCATTCAGGGCGAAGACACCGCTCTCGGCGAAGATCGCATTCTTCGGATTGCTGTTGTTCAGGCAGACGAGCACCGTGGGCGGGTCGTCGGATACAGAACACGCCGCCGTCACCGTCACGCCGCGCCTTCGACCCTGCCACCTGGTGGTGACAATCTGAACGTGGCCGGCATAACGCGCCATCCCTTCGCGATACAGGGTCGGGTTCGCCACAAGATCGATTTCATCCGTCACCGGTTTCTCCGCGTGCAAGGCCCATTGCCCTCGCCTCGATATGGGGCTTCACCGCCGCCATGTCCACGAACCGACTGCCCGCGAGCGGCGCGGCAGGCGGCAAAAGCCCGTAAAAAGCTTTGACGGTTTCACCACGAACGTTAAATGTGCAGCCAACGAAATCCATGAGCGGGCATGCCACCATTGCGTATTCCTTCAGCCGCATTGCTGACCTTTGCCTCGATATGTGCCTGCGGTCCTGATCTTGCGGCAGCCGCGACGATCGGGGTCGTCGCGCCGAGGGCTGGACCCTACGCCCTGCTCGGCGAACAGGTCTTCCAGGGTGCGAGGGCTGCGGCGGCCGCAAGCGGCGACACCGTGGTCGAGATAGAGGAGACCTGCGACGAGGCCGGAGGAGCCGCGGCTGCGAAGGCGATCGTCGATGGCGGAGCCGCGGTGGCGATAGGCTTCCTCTGTGTCGAGACGCTTGCCGCCGCCATGCCGGCGCTTGCCGCCCGGTCGGTTCCGGCTATCACGATTTCCGTGCGCTCCCGCATTCTCATGGAGGATGCGCAGCGCAACGGCTGGCCCTTCTTCCGCATGGCGCCTTCGGAAGGCGCGGAGGCCGAAGAGATCGCCGCCATCGTCACGGAACGATGGAAGGCGGAGCCGATCGCCTTCGTCGACGACGGGACGATCTATGGCCGCGAACTCGTCAGCGCCGTGCGCCAGAAGATCGAGCCGCTCGGCATCACGCCGATCTTCACCGATACGCTCCGCCCCGGTCAGGAACAGCAGATCGCGCTGGTGAGACGCCTGCAGAAAGCCGGTGCGACCCATGTCCTCATCGGTGCCGATCGCAACGACGTCGCGATCATCGCACGCGACGCTGCAGCCGAAAACGTACCGATGACCGTGCTCGGAGGCGACGTCATGCGCGCCGCCAACCGGCCCGTCGGCCTTCGCGACGGCGTCCTTGCCGCCGCGCTGCCGGACTATCAGGGACTGCCGGCGGCGACAGAGGCCGCGACTGCCTTCAGAACGGCCGGCATCGAGCCCGAAGGCCAGGTGCTTCCGGCCTATGCAGCGGTGCAGATCGCCTCTCGGGTAGCGGGCGGGGACGGCGAGGAGGCGGTCCGTGCGTTGCGTTCCTCCCGGTTCGAAACGGTCATCGGCGCGATCGCCTTCGGACGGGATCATGAACTGGCGGACAATCCCTACCGCCTGCTCGAATGGCGAAGCGTCGGGTTCGTCCCGCCGGTGACGCCCCGGGAGACAGACTGACGATTGCCGCCGGCGAGCGGCAATGCTAGTCGGCGGTTGACAAAGGAGACCTTCCCTCATGACGCTGCCGCTTCGCATTGCCCCTTCCATCCTCGCATCCGATTTCTCCAGGCTCGGGCAGGAGGTGAAGGACGTCGTCGATGCGGGCGCCGACTGGGTGCATCTCGATGTGATGGACGGTCATTTCGTTCCAAACATCTCGTTTGGTCCCGACGTCATAAAGTCGCTGCGGCCCTATACCGAAGCTTTTTTCGACTGCCATCTGATGATCGCTCCGGCCGACCCCTACTTGGAGGCCTTCGCCAAGGCCGGCTGCGACGGCATCACGGTCCACGCGGAGGCCGGCCCCCACCTGCACCGCTCGCTGCAGACGATCCGCGCGCTCGGCAAGAAGGTGGGCGTGACGCTCAATCCCGCCACGCCCGTCTCGGTTCTGGAAAACGTCCTCGACGATATCGATCTCATCCTCGTCATGAGCGTCAATCCGGGCTTCGGCGGCCAGAGGTTCATTCCCGCCGCACTCGAAAAGATCGCTCGCGTCAAGTCCCTGGCCGGTGACCGGCCGATCGAGATCGAGGTCGATGGCGGCATCACGGCCGAGACGATCGGGGCCGCACATCGGGCCGGAGCAAACGTCTTCGTCGCCGGATCGGCGGTCTACAAGGGCGGCAGCAAGGATGCCTACCGGGACAACATCGCTGCGCTCGTCACGGCCGCCAGAAGCTGACGGCCTGCTCCGCCATATCCGCTGCCCGATCGTCTCAGACGGCCGCCTTCCGGTTGCCGCGCATTCCGATCGCGGCAACTGACCTCTAAAAGATTGAGCTTCGCCGTTCTTCTTGATAGAGCGGCGGGCAACCAACATTAGCAAGCGAGTTGCCCATGATCCCCCGTTACTCCCGACCGGAAATGGTCGCCATCTGGTCCCCGGAAACGAAGTACCGCATCTGGTTCGAGATCGAGGCCCATGCCTGCGACGCGCTGGCCGCCATCGGCGTGATCCCGAAATCGGCTGCGGAAACGATCTGGGAAAAGGGCGGAAAGGCACAGTTCGACGTTGCCCGCATCGACGAGATCGAAGCCGTCACCAAGCATGACGTCATCGCCTTCCTGACGCATCTTGCCGAATTCGTCGGCCCGGACAGCCGCTTCATCCACCAGGGCATGACCTCCTCGGACGTCCTGGATACGACTCTCAACGTCCAGCTTGTGCGTGCCACCGACATCCTGCTCGCCGATATCGACCGCGTGCTCGCCGCACTGAAGACCCGCGCCTTCGAACACAAGGACACGGTGCGCATCGGCCGCAGCCACGGCATCCATGCCGAGCCGACGACGATGGGCCTTACCTTCGCTCGCTTCTATGCCGAAATGGACCGCAACAAGACGCGGCTTCTCGAAGCCCGCGAGGAAATCGCCACCTGCGCGATCTCCGGCGCCGTCGGTACTTTCGCCAATATCGACCCGCGGGTCGAGGAACATGTGGCCGCCGCGATGGGTCTCAAGCCCGAGCCGGTATCGACCCAAGTCATCCCCCGCGACCGCCACGCCATGTTCTTCGCCACGCTCGGCGTCATCGCCTCTTCGGTCGAAAACGTCGCGATCGAGATCCGTCACATGCAGCGCACCGAGGTTCTGGAGGCGGAGGAATTCTTCTCGCCGGGTCAGAAGGGTTCTTCGGCCATGCCGCACAAGCGCAATCCGGTCCTTACCGAAAATCTGACCGGCCTTGCCCGTCTGGTGCGCATGTCGGTCGTGCCCGCCATGGAGAACGTCGCCCTCTGGCACGAGCGCGACATCAGCCATTCCAGCGTCGAGCGCGCCATCGGACCGGATACGACGGTCACCCTGGACTTCGCCCTCAACCGCCTCGCCGGGGTGATCGAGAAGCTGGTGATCTATCCCGAAAACATGCTGAAGAACATGAACAAGTTCAAAGGCCTGGTCATGAGCCAACGCGTTCTGCTGGCGCTGACGCAGGCCGGCGTTTCGCGGGAGGATTCCTATCGTCTGGTCCAGCGCAACGCGATGAAGGTCTGGGAACAGGGCAAGGACTTCCTCGAAGAACTGCTTGCCGACGAAGAGGTTCGCGCCGCCCTTTCCGAAGAGGAAATCCGCGAGAAGTTCGATCTCGGCTATCACACCAAGCATGTCGACACGATCTTCGGTCGCGTCTTCGGCGACGCTTGATATCAGGCCCCGACACTACCAGATTGGTCGCATGAAAGCATCCGAAGCCGATATCCTCATCATTCCGGGCTACACCAATTCCGGCCCCAATCACTGGCAGTCCCGCTGGGAGGCCAAGCTGACGACGGCACGCCGGGTGGAACAGGCGGAATGGTCGAAACCGGTCAAGGAAGACTGGGTGGAGCGCGTTGCCGCCGAGGTCAACGCGTCCACGCGGCCAGTCGTTCTCGTCGCCCATTCCCTCGGGGTGCCGACGGCGATCCATGCGATCCCGCTGTTCCGCAACAAGGTGGCAGGGGCATTCTTCGTCGCCCCGCCCGAGGTGGACAATTCCCGGATAAGACCGAAGCACCTGATGACGTTCGGTCCCTATCCGCGCGATCCTCTGCCCTTTCCCTCCTTGACCGTCGCCAGCCGCAACGATCCCTTCGGCTCCTACGAGCACGCCGACGACATTACCGCGGCCTGGGGATCGCTGCTCGTCGATGCCGGCGAGGCCGGTCACATCAACAGCGAGTCCGGACACGGCCCCTGGCCGGAAGGCACGATGGTCTTCGCCCAGTTTCTGAGCAGGCTGAAAGCGGACTAGGCGCAACCCTGCGGCGTCTGTTTATTTCGATAGACAATTTTAAGGGCGGCTTAATTCGCATCGTCTAAAGTTCGACTATTGCTGCAAGCTTAGGCGATCCGATGCAATCCAATCTCCATTCCCGCGCCGGCACGTCTGCACCGCGACAAGATGTTGGACTGCCGGTCGCCATTTACGAGGCAGTCCCCTTCCCGATCCTTCTGGTGGATGCGGAAGGACTTATCCTGCACGCCAATCAGGCCTTTCGGGAAACCTGGGGGCCGCCCGCAACACCGTTGCTCGCGGAGCTTGTCCATCCCGACGAGCGTCCAGGCATAATCGATAGGGTTCGGCGCCATCGGGAACAGTGCTCGACGTCGCTTGCGGCGCGGCTGCCGCGATCCGGCGGGACCGTGCGGTGGGCGCAGATCGCTATCTCCGAGATATCGGTACGCCCGGGCGAGCCGGTCGTGCTGGCGGCTTCGTTTTCCGACATCAGCGCCCTCAAGGCCGAGATCGCCGACCTGACGATGTGGGAAGACCGTTGGAACAATGCGCTGGTCGGCTCGTCCACGGGTGTGTGGGACCATAACTGGGCGACGGGCCAGAAATATTACTCTCCTACCTGGCGCAGGATACGCGGCATGTCGACCGACGATCCCTTGCCGGCCAGCACCGAGGAATGGCTCGATCTGCTTCACCCAGAGGACCGCGCGCACGTGATGCACTGCATGGAGCGCCAGAATGCAGGCGATCCCGACTATACGGTTTTCGAGTATCGCGAACGTCACAAGGACGGGCACTGGATCTGGATCGAATGCCGTGGCGACTGCGTCGCATGGGACGAAAGCGGCAAGCCTACCCACATCATCGGCACCGATACCGATGTCACGGCTCGCAAGCTTGCGCAGGAAGCCACCCGGCGCATGTCGCGGCGTCTGGACATGGCGCTGGAGATTTCCGGGGTCGGAACCTACGAATGCGACCTGACGACCGGCGTCGTCGACTGGGACGACCGGATGTTCCGCATCTACGGCCTTTCGCGGCGCCAGGATGTACGCGTCGGCGGGTTGTGGGAGACGTTCCTGCATCCCGACGATGCGGACCGGGTGATCGGCAAGGTCGATGAACATGTCGGCAACGGGACGCGATTCTCCGACCAGTACCGCGTCATCCTGCGGGATGGCTCGGAGCGGATCATCCGCGCCCGGACCATGACATTCGTCGATGGTGACGGCCACCTCATGACCGTCGGCGCGAATTGGGACGTCACGGAGGATGCCGGGCTCCATCGCGAGCTCGAAAGGGCCAAGACGCTGGCAGAGGCGCGCAACAGCGAGCTGGAAGTCGCCAAGGAGCGCATCGAACACAGCGCGATGCACGATTACCTCACCGAACTGCCGAACCGCCGTTATCTGGACGACATGCTCGACCGGATGAGTGAGGAATGCCGCTCGAGCGGTGGTGGCATCGCAGTGCTCCATATCGATCTCGACCGGTTCAAGCAGATCAACGACAGCCTCGGCCACGAAGCCGGCGATGCCATGCTTCTGCATGCCGCGAAGGTTTTGCGCGCAAGCCTGAACGCCCAGGATTTCGTCGCGCGGATCGGCGGAGACGAATTTGTCGTCCTGTCGCGCCTGGATGGTTCGGAAGAGCCCCTATCGACAGTGGCCAAACGCGTCATCGACGACCTGTGCCGGCCGGTGACCTACGAGGGGCGGCAATGCCGGGTCGGCGCAAGCGTCGGCATCGCGACGGAATTCGGTGCGGCCATCGACGTCCGGCAGCTGCTCAGGAACTCGGATATCGCGCTCTACCAGGCCAAACGCCAAGGCCGAAACCGCCACGTGTTCTTCTCGCAGACGAAGCCGATCTGCTGAGGCGATCCGCATCGCCGATCCAACCGGCGACGCGGCTTGTCCAGACCGGCCAGGCGGCCGGTCACGGCATCCTTACTGGCCTTCGATCTGGGCCACGGCCTCGGTCAGGAACTCGACCATCTTCGAGCGAATGTCCGTATCGGAAATCGCAACGCCCGCCGCGTCGAAATCCTGACGCAGCTTGCGGAAGACGTCCTCGTCGCCAGCCTCTTCGAAATCGGCGGCAACGACTTCCCGCGCATAGGCGTCGGCATCGGCCTTTCCGAGCTTGGAAGCGGCCCACAGGCCGATGAGCCTGTTGCGACGGGCGAGCGCCTTGAACTTCAGTTCCTGATCGTGGGCGAACTTGTTTTCGAAAGCCTTTTCGCGATCACTCATACCGCTCATCTGATCAATTCTCCCTAGCGCTGATTTGCCCGAACCCCATACCTCAAAACTGAGGTTTTACGCAATCTCGCGCCGCTGCCTTCCTCTTCAGATTTCATGTTTTGTGGTGTCGAGACCCCGAGGGAATCGGGATTGCCTGAAGCCCCTGCCGTCGCCTGAAAACTCCTTGCGCCTGCCGAGCCTCCACAGGGACGCGCCACCGCTGCGCCGAGCCGATCATGACAAATTGACGACGCAATAGACCGCTAGTCCAGTATCGATGATCAGGAAATTTGCGAGGTTTCGGCTCTCCGCGGGCACCCCGCCGCAATCGACCGGCGATCAACATCTGTCGTGGAAAAGATCGGGTTCGCAAAAAACGTCCGACAAGCCGTGTAACCTGTCGATGCCGATTCGGCTTGCACCGCGTATCGGGCAAATTGCCTGCTCTGAGAGGCCCGCATTGTGAAAACGATTCTTTTCCGATATGGGACCGCCTCAAACACGATCCACAGCGGCCTCCCTGCCGCCCATAACGAGATAAGAACATCATGAACCGTCGCCGCCGTATCTACGAAGGCAAGGCCAAGATCCTTTACGAAGGTCCGGAGCCGGGCACGCTGATCCAATTCTTCAAGGACGACGCTACAGCCTTCAACAAGAAGAAGCATGACGTCATTGACGGCAAGGGTGTGCTGAACAACCGAATCTCGGAATATCTCTTCACGCATCTCAACAAGATCGGGATCCCGACCCACTTCATCCGGCGGCTCAACATGCGCGAGCAGCTGATCAAGGAAGTGGAAATGATTCCGCTCGAAATCGTCGTGCGCAACGTCGCCGCCGGTTCGCTGTCGGAACGGCTCGGCATCGAGGAAGGCATCGTCCTGCCGCGCTCGATCATCGAATTCTACTACAAGTCCGATCAGCTTGCCGATCCCATGGTCTCGGAAGAGCACATCACCGCCTTCGGCTGGGCCAACCCCGCCGAACTCGACGACATCATGGCGCTTGCCATCCGTGTCAACGATTTCCTTTCCGGCCTCTTCCTCGGCGTCGGCATCCAGCTCGTCGATTTCAAGATCGAATGCGGGCGCCTCTTCGAGGGCGACATGATGCGGATCATCCTGGCCGACGAGATCTCGCCGGACAGCTGCCGTCTCTGGGACATCGAGACGAAGGAAAAGATGGACAAGGATCGTTTCCGCCGCGATCTCGGCGGATTGCTGGAAGCCTATTCCGAAGTGGCGCGCCGTCTCGGCATCATCAACGAGAACGAACCGATCCGCGGAACGGGTCCGGTTCTGGTCAAGTAATCCTGGGGGTAAATGAAGTGATCAAGGCACGCGTAACCGTCACGCTCAAGAACGGCGTTCTCGACCCGCAGGGCAAGGCTATCGAAGGCGCGCTCGGCAGCCTCGGTTTCGACGGCATCCACCAGGTCCGCCAGGGCAAGGTCTTCGACCTGGAGGTCGACGGCGCCGACAGGGACAAGGCGGAAGCCGACCTGAAGGCCATGTGCGAGAAGCTTCTGGCGAACACAGTGATTGAGAATTACACTATCGCAATCGACTAAAGGTTGCGGAGCGCGTGATGACTGAAGTCACGAGTGAACTGATGTATGAATTGTCGAAGCGCGTATATGGCGAAATGTCGAATACGCGCGAAGACAACAGAGGTCTTCGGCAAGACTTCATAAGTCTGAGAAACCACATGCATGTCATGCAGGGTGATTTGAATAATCTCCACACGACAACGGCTCAGGTTCTCTTTCGCCTCGACCGTATCGAAAACCGCCTGGAACTGCGCGAGTTTCAGGAAGCCCAAGCAAGGTTTGAATCAAAGCCATGAAGTCAGCCGTCGTCCAGCTCCCAGGCCTCAACCGCGATCGCGACATGATCGCCGCCCTTACCAAGATTTCCGGCCAGGCCCCCATCACGGTCTGGCAGACGGAGACGTCGATCGCCGACGATATCGACCTCATCGTCATTCCGGGCGGCTTTTCCTACGGCGACTATCTGCGCTGCGGCGCAATCGCGGCGCGCATGCCGATCATGCAGGCGATCAGGGACAAGGCCGAGAAGGGCGTCAAGGTTCTGGGCGTCTGCAACGGTTTCCAGATTCTCGTCGAGGCCGGCATGCTTCCGGGCGCCCTGATGCGCAATTCGTCGCTCAAGTTCGTCTGTAAGGAAGTAAAGCTCGAAGTGGTCAACGCCGAGACGGACTTCACCCGCGCCTATGCCAAGGGTCAGGTCATCCGTTGCCCGGTGGCCCATCACGACGGGAACTATTTCGTCGACGCGCAGACCCTGTCGTCGATGGAAGACCGGGGCCAGATCGTGTTCCGCTATACCGAGGACACCAATCCCAACGGGTCGCTGGGCGACATCGCAGGCGTCATCAACGAGCGCGGCAACGTGCTCGGCATGATGCCGCATCCCGAAAACCTGATCGAGGCAGCCCATGGCGGCAACGACGGCCGCGGCATCTTCGCATCGGCTCTCGACGTCATCGCGGCCTGATACACACTCGCCCTCGCAACCCCAGCGCCTGACCAGGGAACACCCATGCGGACCTTCAGCCGTCTTTCGACTGCCTTCTCCCTCGCCGTGATCGGGTCCGCGCTGGCCGCCTGCCAGTCGAAGCCGGTGGTGCAATCGACGCCATCGGCGCTGGACGTGATGGAAAAGGTCGCAGTCGCGGCAAACCGCTGCTGGTTCAAGTCGGGGGATGCGGCGTTCAAGTCCTACGCCTTCGCGCCCGAACTCACGTCCTTCTCGGGGCGGCCGCGCATTCTTCTCACCCGCAAGGGATCCGCCGATATCCGCCCGTTGCTGGTCGTGCAGGCTGAAGGCAAGCCGGCGCGTCTGAGCGCCTTCGGACCGCTGATGAACGAGCCGATTGCGGAACGTATCAACAGCAACGTTCAGCAATGGGCGGCCGGCAACAGCAGCTGCTGAAGAAGCGGCCCATCCGGCGGTTGGGACTGCCGAACGGGCCGCACTCGCCTGCGGTCACGCAGGCGAACGGAATGTCATGCCAGGAAACGTGACCTGGCGGCTTCCCTGTTCGCGGCAAGGCGCGTGACGCCGATATCGGCGAGCTGTTCGCTGCTCATCTCCGTCAAGGCACGCCGTCCCCTGCGACGCGCCAGCCAATTGGCCAAACCGTCGATAAATCCTGCGACCAGCCCCGCTCTCACCGGCATCGACGCCGGCGCCAGCAGATCTGCGGCGACATAAACGTCAGCCTCGCGCCGATACTGGTCCGGATAAATTGTATCGATTGTAGCGAGATACTCGTCATACCTGCGCATATCGCACCTTTTTGCTCGGGGTTGAATTCGATGCAATACAGGTACATTGACTCATGTAGGGGTACAATGTAGTTAATTGTCACTATGACAACATGGCTTCCGAACTTGACCGAGGGTGACGGCCCTCTTTATATCCGCCTCGCAGACCAGCTGGAGCAGGCGATCGGCAACGGCGACCTGCCCGCAGGGGCGAAGCTGCCTCCCCAACGCAATCTCGCCTATGACGTCGGCGTGACGATCGGAACGATCAGCCGGGCCTATTCGCTCCTGCACGAACGCGGCCTCGTCAGCGGCGAGGTTGGGCGCGGCACATATGTGCTCTCCAGAAACAATGGCGAGCCGCAGGCCGGTCAGGATCCGGTCACGACAAGCCTCGCCGGCACCCGGCCGCTGCATACGCCGACGGACAAGATCCGTTTCGACAGCACGGCCGCCCCGGATATGGGCCAGAGCGCGATATTGTCGACGCTCGTAGCGCAGATCATGCGCGACTGCCCGCAGGACGTTGCCGGCTATACCCGCAATTTTCCCGATCACTGGCAGGAAGCGGGCGTTCGCTGGCTGAGCTATGGCGACTGGGTGCCGGACCGGGATGCGATCGTTCCGACGCTCGGCGCCCATGCAGGCATCATGGCGATCATCACCGTACTCACCAATCCTGGCGACCGTATCGCCTTCGAGCACATGACCTATTCGCAGGTCAGCCGCGCTGCCGGTCTTGTCGGCCGGCGGATATCCCTCGTCGCCTCGGACGAGCACGGCGTGATGCCCGAGGATTTCGAACGCGCCTGCGTGCAGCAGCATCCGAAGATCGCATTCTTCATGTCGTCGGCGCAAAATCCGACGCTGGCCACGATCCCGCTCGAACGGCGAAAAGCGATCGCCGAGATCGCCCGCAGGCACAATGTCTGGCTGATAGAGGACAATCTCTACGGAGCCATGGACAAGAAGAATATACCCCTCATCGCCTCGCTGGCTCCGGAGCGGACATTCGTCATCGACGGATTGTCCAAGTCGGTTGCGGCGGGCATCAGGGGCGGATGGGTGTCCTGCCCGCCGCATTTTGCCCAGCGCGTCCGCATCGCCCACAAGATGCTGACCGGCGGCCTCCCCTTCCTGCTCGCGGAATTGAGCGCCAGACTTGTGCTGAGCGGCGAGGCCGAAGCAATCTGGGAGCGCTGCCGCGTCGAAATCAACGCCCGCGAGGCACTCGCGCGCGAAATCCTCGCCGGTTACGAGCTCAACTCCAATCCCGACATCCCGTTTATCTGGCTGAAGCTGCCGGAACCCTGGCTTTCCGCGACATTCAAGAACGCGGTCTATACCGAGGGTGTGCTCGTCGACGACGAGGACGAGTTCAAGGCCGGGCGCTCCGAAAAGATAAGCCATCGCATCCGGCTAGGTTTCTCCTCGCCCAGATCGCGGGAAGAGGTGCGGGAAGGTCTCGGCATCGTCAAGAGCCTGCTGGACAGTGGCTCTGCCGGTTACGACAGCCTCGGCTAGCGGTCCCGGCGGGGGCATGAGGTACCTGCCTCCGCCCCATCCACGGCCATTGCCGACCGCCTCAGATTTTCCTGTCGCACTGACGGAATAGTTAGGTTAAAGAGGCCGCAAAGCCCCTACCGGCAGCTCTTTCAGGATAGAAGATGACGATCTCCAATTCCATCACGATCACCCCGGAACTCATCGCAGCGCATGGCCTGAAGCCCGACGAATACCAGCGGATCCTGGACCTGATCGGACGCGAACCGAGCTTTACCGAGCTCGGCATCTTTTCCGCCATGTGGAACGAGCACTGCTCCTACAAGTCGTCGAAGAAGTGGCTGCGCACGCTGCCGACCAAGGGCCGCCGCGTCATCCAGGGACCCGGTGAGAACGCCGGCGTCGTAGATATCGACGACGGCGACGTCGTGGTCTTCAAGATGGAGAGCCACAACCACCCGTCCTACATCGAGCCCTACCAGGGTGCGGCGACAGGTGTCGGCGGCATCCTGCGCGACGTCTTCACCATGGGCGCGCGCCCGATCGCGGCGATGAACGCACTTCGCTTCGGCGCACCGGATCACCCGAAGACGAGGCACCTCGTCTCGGGCGTCGTCTCCGGCGTCGGCGGCTATGGCAATTCCTTCGGCGTGCCGACGGTCGGCGGCGAAGTCGAATTTGACTCGCGTTACAACGGCAACATCCTCGTCAATGCCTTCGCCGCCGGTTTGGCCAAGAGCGACGGCATCTTCCTGTCGCAGGCGAAGGGTGTCGGCCTCCCGGTCGTCTATCTCGGCGCGAAAACCGGCCGCGACGGTGTCGGCGGCGCGACCATGGCCTCGGCGGAATTCGATGAGTCCATCGAAGAGAAGCGTCCGACCGTGCAGGTCGGCGACCCCTTCACCGAAAAATGCCTGCTCGAAGCCTGCCTTGAACTGATGGGTACCGGCGCCGTCATCGCCATCCAGGACATGGGCGCCGCCGGCCTCACCTGCTCGGCGGTGGAAATGGGTGCCAAGGGGGATCTCGGCATCGAGCTCTATCTCGACCAGGTACCGGTGCGCGAAGAGCGCATGACCGCCTATGAGATGATGCTGTCGGAAAGCCAGGAGCGTATGCTCATGGTCCTGCAGCCGGAAAAGGAAGAGGTCGCCAAGGCGATTTTCGTCAAATGGGGCCTCGACTTCGCCATCGTCGGCAAGACCACCGACGATCTGCGGTTCCGCGTCATCCATCAGGGCGAGGAAGTCGCAAACCTGCCGATCAAGGAACTCGGCGACGAGGCGCCGGAATACGACCGGCCGTGGGTTCAGCATGCGAGCCGCGCTCCCCTGCCCGCCTCTCAGGTCGCAGCGCCTGCGGACTACAACGATGCCCTGCTCAAGGTCGTCGGTTCGCCGAACCAGTCCAGCCGTCGCTGGGTCTGGGAGCAATACGACACGCTGATCCAGGGCAATTCGCTGCAGCGCCCGGGCGGTGACGCCGGGGTCGTGCGGGTCGAAGGCCATGCGACGAAGGCGCTCGCCTTCTCTTCCGACGTCACCCCGCGCTACGTCGAGGCCGATCCCTATGAGGGCGGCAAGCAGGCGGTCGCCGAATGCTGGCGCAACCTCGTCGCCACCGGCGCCGAACCTCTCGCCGCGACCGACAACCTCAATTTCGGCAACCCGGAAAAGCCGGAAATCATGGGGCAGCTCGTCGGCGCCATCAAAGGTATCGGCGAGGCCTGCACGGCGCTCGATTTCCCGATCGTGTCCGGCAACGTGTCGCTCTACAACGAGACCAACGGCATTGCTATCCTGCCGACCCCGACAATCGCAGGCGTCGGCCTGCTGGGCGACTGGCAGAAGATGGCCCGGATCGGCTCGGCCAATGACGGCGACACGCTGATCATGATCGGAACCGACGGTAGCCATCTCGGTTCTTCCGTCTATCTCCGCGACGTGCTCGACACGATCGACGGCCCCGCCCCGATCGTCGATCTCGTCGCCGAACGCCGCAACGGCGAGTTCGTACGCGCCATCATTCGCAACGCGCAGGTCACCGCCTGCCACGACATTTCTTCCGGCGGCCTCGTCGTGGCGCTGGCGGAAATGGCGATGGCTTCCGGCAAGGGCGCCACGATCAGCCTCGCGGACCAGCAGGGTCCGGCGCATGCCCTTCTCTTCGGGGAAGACCAGGCGCGTTATGTCGTCGCGGTGTCGGCAGATCTGGCGAATTTCGTCATGGCGAGCGCCGAGAGCGCCGGTGTGCCGTTCCGGACCCTCGGAAAGGTCGTGGGCGACAGCCTCATCGTCGACGACATCGTCAATGTCGCGGTTTCGGACCTCGTCACGGCCCACGAAGGCTGGTTCCCCGAATTCATGGCCTGAGCCCTTCCAGCCGCGATCACGTTCGTTGATGATTGTGGATCGCGGCGCTCAACCGCTTTGACCGGCCTGCCCGTTTAGGGCAGTCTCCGGAAAGAAAATGCCGCGGCATGAGTCCGCGGCGAAGGAAGAGGAAAACACCATGCCTATGCGACCGGGCGATATCGAAGACATGATCAAGGCGGGCATTCCCGGTGCCAAAGTGACCATCAGGGATCTCGCCGGCGACGGTGATCACTATGCTGCGGAAGTCGTAGCGGAAGCATTTCGCGGAAAGAGCCGTGTCCAGCAGCACCAGATGGTCTACGACGCGCTGAAGGGAAATATGGGAGGCGTGCTCCACGCGCTCGCGCTGCAAACTTCCGCACCGGCGGACTGACGTCATGAGCGATCTCATCAGGCAGATCGTTACCGGCGTCGTCGAAAGCGTCGTCAAGGAACTTCTCGGCAAATCGCATGGCCGCACGCCGAGCAAACGCAAGAAGCGTCAGGCCCGATCGTCTACGAGCGGGCGCTTCACCAGCAAGGCTGCAAAGCCCCGGGCTGCCAAGCCGGCCAGGAAACAGGTCAGCCGAAAACGTACGGCCGCCAGCCGCAGCAAACAGCGGGCGCGTTAAGGTTCACCAGCCGCGCGACGGCGATCGGCGACAGACTGCCGCAGCCGTCAAGGCGGTAGTTTCGCTTCCAGCCGAATTGCGCTGGAATTAATAAGTCTCCCTTGCTATCTAGGACAGAACGCAGCGCAGCGGTCCTTGAAACCGCATGTGAAAGGAAAACAAATGAGCGGTATTCACGATTTCATCGACAACGAAGTCAAGACGAACGACGTCGTCCTCTTCATGAAGGGCACCCCGCAGGCACCCCAGTGTGGGTTCTCGGGCCAGGTTGCCCAGATCCTCGATCACCTCGGCGTCGACTACAAGGGCGTCAACGTCCTCGCGGATGCCGAGATCCGGCAGGGCATCAAGGACTATTCGAACTGGCCGACTATCCCGCAGCTCTATGTTAAGGGCGAATTCATCGGCGGTTGTGACATCGTCCGTGAGATGTTCCAGTCCGGTGAGCTCCAGAGCCATTTCGAAGGACAGGGCGTGAGCGTGCGCGGCGCGGCCTGACCGTTTCCGCCAGTTCACAAGGCTCGCCAAGTTTCGAAGGCGCCGCCCCCGCGGCGCCTTTCCCGTTGTTTAGGAAATAGCTGTGACAAATTCTTCACAAATTACTCCCGACAAGTTGCATGGCATGGGCAAGGCGCAATTCATCGCCATGATGGCGGCGCTGATGGCGCTCAATGCGCTCGCCATCGACATCATGCTGCCGGGGCTGCAGCAGATCGGTGCCGCGCTTGGTGTCGAAAACGAGAATCACAGGCAATATGTCGTCTCGGCCTATCTCTTCGGCTTCGGTGTCGCCCAATTGTTCTACGGTCCCATCTCGGACCGGTTCGGCCGTCGCAAGCCGCTCCTGATCGGGCTTGGCATCTATATCCTCTCCGCGATCGCCGTCGTCTTCGTGCCTTCCTTCGCGGGTCTGCTCATCCTGCGCTTCATCCAGGGCGTCGGCTCCGCGGCGACGCGCGTCATCTCCGTCTCGATCGTTCGCGACGTCTATGGCGGCCGTGCGATGGCGGAAGTCATGTCGCTGATCATGATGGTCTTCATGATCGTTCCGATCATCGCGCCGGGAACCGGTCAGCTGGTGCTGTTCGTCGGCGACTGGCATCTGATCTTCGTCTTCATCGCCATCGTCGCGATCATCGTCACCGCCTGGGTGACGAAGAACCTGCCCGAGACGCTCGATCCGCAGGACGTCAGACCGCTGACGGCTTCGTCGATCATCGGCGGCTTCATGATCGTTCTCACCAACCGCGTCGCACTCTGCTACACGCTCGCGAGCACCTTCATCTTCGGCGCCCTGTTCGGTTTCATCAACTCCGCCCAGCAGGTCTATGTCGGGATCTACAAACTGGGCGTCTGGTTTCCGGTGGCCTTCGCGGCGGTCGCGCTGTTCATGTCGATCTCCGCCTTCCTCAATTCGCGGTGGGTCGGCAAACTCGGCATGCGCAGGCTTTCCCACGGCGCTGTCGTCGGTTTCGTCGCGGTGACGTTCTTCTGGCTTACGGTGCAGCTGATATCGGCCGAGCCGATGCCCTTCCTGCTGTTTCTCACCTTCTTCGCGCTCGCGATGTTCCTGTTCGGCCTGATCGCGTCGAATTTCAACTCGCTCGCCATGGAGCCGCTCGGCCATGTCGCCGGCACGGCGTCCTCGGTTCTGGGGTTCATGGGCACGGTGGGTGGCGCCATCATCGGCGCCTCGATCGGGCAGGCCTTCGACGGCTCCGCGACGCCCATGGTCGCGGGATTTTTCACCGTTTCGGTGATCGGCCTCGTCTTCGTGCTGATCGGGGAAAAGGGAAAACTCTTCCAGCCGCACAATCCGCGCGTTTGACCGTCGGAAAGATATACGCAGCGAAAAGGCCGGGTCTCCCCGGCCTTTTTTAGTGCCCGATGATCTCGCTGCGGAGCATCTGCCAGCTCTCCTTGTCGGTCGCCGCGAGCAGCCCGCCGTCGACATGGCTAGGCAGATAGGGCGAACCGTCCAGCCGCGCGACATGGCCGCCCGCCTCCAGGGCAATCAGCGTGCCGGCCAGATGGTCCCAGGGCATGAGCTTGTTGTAGAGGATGAACTGAACGTGGCCGCTGACGAAGGTGCGGTATTCGTGGGCCGAGCATCGGTAATTGGCAAAGAAACGCACCTTGGCGAGATTGGCGAGAATGCGCTCGCGCTCCTCTCCGAAAAAGTAACCGGGCGAAGCCATGCCGACCATCTCCCCGAGCGGTTTCGGCGACGCGACCGAAAGCCTGATCGCCTCTCCATCGGGGCGGCGAAGGAAAGCGCCCGCACCCTTTTCCGCCATCACCCAGTCGTCACCCATGGGATCATAGATGATGCCCGCGACCGTTTCGCCTTTCCAGACGACCGAGGCCATGACGCCGAAGGCCGGGATACCTGAGGCAAAATTGAAGGTGCCATCGACCGGATCGACGATCACGGCAAAGTCGGCATCGGCAAGCTTTCCGAGCAGGTTCGGATCGGCCGCGACGGATTCTTCGCCGACGAACAGCGCGCCGACCGACATCGCCTCGAGTTCACGGCGGATCAGGCGTTCCGCCTCCACGTCGGCTTCGGTGACCAGATCGGACGGCTCGCTCTTTGCCCGCACGTCGTCGCCTCCCAGCCTGCGGAATCGCGGCAGGATCTCCGTCTTGGCGGCAAGGCGCAGGATATCGGCGAGCTTCGTAACGTCGAGCGGCAAAGTCATCTGTTCAGCCTGTCTTGTGAATCAATCGGACGGGAATCAATCGAGGGGATCGGCGGCCGGACCAGGGGTCAGTCCGGCGAAATCGAAGAGCTTGGTATCAAGCAGATGTGACGGATTTACGTGGGCGAGCGCGCGCAGCATCGTGTCCTTGCGGCCGGGCATGCGCGTCTCGATATCGGCCAGCATCTGCTTCATCGCATTGCGCTGCAGGCCATCCTGCGAGCCGCAGAGGTCGCAAGGGATGATCGGGAACCGCATGGCGGCGGCAAACTTCGCCAGATCGTCTTCGGCGCAATAGGCGAGCGGACGAAGCAGGGTGAGGTCTCCCTCGTCGTTGACGAGCTTGGCCGGCATGCCGGCGAGCCGGCCGCCATGGAAAAAGTTCATGAAGAAGGTTTCGAGTATGTCCTCGCGGTGATGACCGAGCACGAGCGCCTGGCAGCCTTCCTCGCGGGCAACGCGGTAGAGGTTTCCGCGGCGCAGCCTCGAACAGAGCGAGCAATAGGTGCCGCCCGCCGGCACCTTCTCCGTCACGATCGAGTAGGTATCGCGGTATTCGATGCGGTGCTTCACGCCGATCGAACTCAGATATTCCGGCAGGATATGCTTGGGAAAATTGGGCTGACCCTGGTCGAGATTACAGGCGATCAGTTCGACCGGCAGAAGTCCCCGCCACTGCAGGTCGAGGAGCACGGCCAGCAGCGCATAGCTGTCCTTGCCGCCGGAGAGGCCGACCAGCCAGCGCGTCTGGTCCTTCAGCATGGCGAAATCGTCGAAGGCCTGACGCACCTGGCGGAGCAGGCGCTTGCGCAGCTTGTTGAAGGAAACGGAATCCGGGGCATCCCTGAACAAGGCGGGTACGAGGCCTTCGGCCACGCCGTCCAGTTCGTCCTCGATCTTGGCATTCACGCCCATATGCGCCCCTTTCAAGGGAAAAGCGGGCAATGCCCGCTTTTCGGGAAGTTCGATCAGGCCCCGAGCGCTACGGCCACGGCTGCCAGAGCCTCTTCGGCCCTGGCGCCATCCGGACCGCCGGCCTGGGCCATGTCCGGGCGACCGCCACCGCCCTTGCCGCCGAGTGCGGCGGAAGCGACACGCACCAGCTCCACGGCACTGAAACGATCGGTGAGATCGGCTGTGACCGCGACAACGGCGCTCGCCTTGCCGTCTTCGGATACGCCGATCAGCGTCACGACACCGGAGCCGAGGCTTACCTTGCCCTCGTCAGCAAGGCCCTTGAGATCCTTGGCATCGATGCCGCTCAGCGCCTTGCCCATGAACTTGACGCCGGCAATCTCGCGGACATCGTCCGCCGAACCGCCCGGCCCGCCGCCGCCCATGGCGAGCCGGCGCTTGGCGTCGGCCAATTCCTTCTCGAGCTTGCGGCGTTCGTCGATCAGCGCTTCCACGCGGGAGACGACCTCGGCGGGCTGAACCTTGAGTGCTCCGGCAAGCGTCTTCACGCGATCGTCCTGTTCGGAAAGATAGGCGCGCGCCGCATCGCCGGTCAGCGCTTCGATACGGCGGACGCCGGCGCCGACTGCGCTGTCCGACAGAACCCGTACGAGGCCGATATCACCCGTCGCATTCACATGCGTGCCGCCGCAGAGTTCGAGCGAATAAGGCTTTCCTGCCTTCGGACCGTCGATGGCCGTGCCCATCGATACGACACGAACCTCGTCGCCATATTTTTCACCGAACAGCGCCATCGCGCCTTCGGAGATCGCATCGTCGACGCTCATCAGGCGTGTCGTCACCGGCGCATTCTGGACGACGATGGCATTGGCCATCTCTTCGACCCGCTGCAGCTCTTCGGCCGTCATCGGCTTCGGATGCGACACGTCGAAGCGCAGGCGTTCCGGTGCGACCAGCGAGCCCTTCTGGGCCACGTGGGTGCCTAGCACTTCGCGCAGCGCCTCGTGCAGGAGGTGCGTCGCGGAGTGGTTGGAGCGCAGCCGCGAACGACGTGCATGATCGACGGCGAGCATGACCGGTTCACCGGACTTCAGCGTGCCCTCGACCACGGTCGCGGAGTGAACAAAGACCCCCTCGCCCTTCTTCTGCGTGTCGGAGACCTCGAGCCTGGCATGATCGGTCGAGATCACGCCGGCATCGCCCATCTGGCCACCCGATTCGCCGTAGAACGGCGTCTGGCTGACCACGACCTGGACCTGCTGGCCTGCCGTGGCGCTCTCGACGGTCTTGCCGTCGACGACAAGCGCCTGCACCACGCCTTCGGCCGTTTCTGTATCGTAACCGAGGAATTCGGTCGCGCCGAACTTTTCCTTGATCTCGAACCAGACTGTTTCGGTGGCCTTGTCGCCGGAACCGGCCCAGTGCGAGCGGGCCTCGGCTTTCTGGCGCTCCATCGCGTCGGTGAAACCGGCAATATCGACGCCGATCTCGCGGGCGCGCAGGGCGTCCTGGGTCAGGTCGAGCGGGAAGCCATAAGTGTCGTAGAGCTTGAAGGCGGTCTCGCCGTCCAGCATGTCGCCCTTGTCAAGCGTGTTGGTGGCATCCGACAGCAGCGAGAGACCGCGCTCGAGCGTCTTGCGGAAGCGGGTTTCCTCGAGCTTCAGCGTCTCGGAGGTGAGCGCCTCGGCGCGCACCAGTTCGGGATAGGCCCGGCCCATTTCCTGCACGAGCGTCGGCAGGAGCTTGTACATGACCGGTTCCTTGGCGCCCAGAAGCTGCGCATGGCGCATGGCACGGCGCATGATACGGCGAAGCACGTAACCGCGGCCCTCGTTGGAGGGCAGGACGCCATCGGCGATCAGGAAGGCGGAAGAGCGCAGGTGATCGGCGATGACGCGATGGCTGGCGCTGCCTTCGGCCTTGACGCCCATCACGTCCTCGATCGTCCCGATCAGCGTCTTGAAGAGGTCTGTGTCGAAAACGCTCTGGACACCTTGCAGGATGCAGGCCATGCGCTCCAGGCCCATGCCGGTGTCGATCGACGGCCGCGGCAGAAGCGAACGCTCGCCCGGCGCCGTCTGGTCGAACTGCATGAAGACGAGGTTCCAGAATTCGAGGAAGCGATCGCCGTCCTCTTCCGGCGAACCGGGAGGCCCGCCCCAGACGTTCTCGCCCTGGTCGATGAAGATTTCCGAGCATGGACCGCAGGGGCCTGTATCACCCATCTGCCAGAAATTGTCGGAGGTCGGGATGCGAATGATCTTGTCGTCGGAGAAACCGGCGATCTTCTTCCAAAGCGTCGCGGCCTCCTCGTCCTCGGAATAGACCGTTACCAGCAGCCGGTGCTTCGGCAGGTCGAAGCCTTCGGTGACCAGTTTCCAGGCGAGTTCGATCGCCCGTTCCTTGAAATAGTCGCCGAAGGAGAAGTTGCCGAGCATCTCGAAGAAGGTGAGATGGCGGGCGGTATAACCGACATTGTCGAGGTCGTTGTGCTTGCCGCCGGCCCGCACGCATTTCTGCGAGGTCGTCGCCGTGGAATAGGGACGTTTCTCAAGGCCGGTAAAGACGTTCTTGAACTGAACCATGCCGGCATTGGTGAACATCAGCGTCGGGTCGTTGCGGGGCACCAGCGGACTGGAGGCCACGGTCTCGTGACCGTTCTTCTTGAAATAGTCGAGGAATGTCGACCGAATGTCATTCACGCCGCTCATGCTACGCCCTTTTTTACCGCCGATGCAGTACCGTCATCTGAAATCCAGAGGCTTGTATAGCCCGTATCCGCGGCTGTCCAGCCGAACGAAAAAAACCGGCCGCGCATCTGTCGATGGCGGCCGGCAACCGTAAGCGGCCGGGAATACCCGAAGGGCATCCCGAGTGCGGCGGAACCGCTTACATATGGTGGATTAAATGTCGTCGGCGCTGTCGCCATCATTGGCGTCCGGACCGCCGTTCTGCAGGAAGCGGTCGGCGATCAGGCCGGCATTCTGGCGCAACGACATCTCGATCTCGCGGGCGACTTCCGGATTGTCGCGCAGGAAGGACTTGGCATTCTCCCTGCCCTGACCGAGGCGCTGGCTGTTGTAGGAGAACCATGCGCCGGACTTCTCGACGATACCGGCTTTGACGCCGAGGTCGACCAGTTCACCGGTCTTGGATACGCCTTCGCCGTACATGATGTCGAACTCGACCTGCTTAAAGGGAGGCGCCATCTTGTTCTTGACGACCTTGACACGGGTCTGGTTGCCGACGACTTCCTCGCGCTCCTTCACCTGGCCGATACGGCGGATGTCGAGACGCACGGACGCGTAGAATTTCAGCGCATTGCCGCCGGTCGTGGTTTCCGGCGAGCCGAACATCACGCCGATCTTCATGCGGATCTGGTTGATGAAGATGACCATGCAGTTCGACTTGGAGATCGAGGCGGTCAGCTTGCGCAGCGCCTGGCTCATCAGACGGGCCTGCAGGCCCGGCAGGCTGTCGCCCATCTCGCCTTCGATTTCGGCGCGCGGCGTCAGGGCTGCGACCGAGTCGACCACGAGAACATCGACCGCGCCGGAACGCACCAGCGTATCGGTGATTTCGAGCGCCTGTTCGCCCGTGTCCGGCTGCGAGATCAGGAGGTTCTGCAGGTCGACGCCGAGCTTGCGGGCGTAGACCGGGTCGAGCGCGTGTTCGGCGTCGACGAAGGCGCAGATGCCGCCCTTCTTCTGCGCCTCGGCGATCGTCTGCAGCGCGAGCGTCGTCTTGCCCGAGCTTTCCGGGCCGTAGATCTCGACGATGCGGCCCTTCGGCAGGCCGCCGATACCGAGCGCGATATCGAGGCTGAGGGATCCGGTCGAAACCGTTTCGATCTCGATGACATTCTCGTTCTGCCCGAGCTTCATGATCGAGCCTTTTCCGAAGGAACGCTCAATCTGCGACAGTGCCGCTTCCAGGGCCTTGCTCTTGTCCACGCCTTTTTCCTCTACGAGCCGCAATGTGTTCTGTACCATGAGATCCCACCTTTAGGTTATTGCCGCCGCGCAAGCAATGAAGCAGCCGATGGGTGTTTTGTACTCATTTTGTTCTCATCTGGCAAGACGTCTCCAAGCCCTTGCCGAAAAATCATTATTTCACTTTCGTTCCGGTAACGTTCACGGTACCGCAACCTGTGGAAATATCAGCGATAATGCTCCCACGGGAGCTCTTGCGGCAAAACGGCCCGACCATGGGCGACGGGCGATTCCTAATCCGAATCGAGCATTTCGCGGACGGCTACCGCCAGCTGCTTCAGCGAGAAGGGCTTGGGCAGGAAGCCGAACTTGGCATCGGCCGGAAGATTGCGGGCAAACGCATCCTCGGCGTAACCGGAGACAAAGATGAATTTCAGGTCGGGATAGGATTTGCGCAGTTCGGTCAGCAGCGTCGGCCCGTCCATCTCGGGCATGACGACGTCCGAGACGACGATATCCACCTTGCCCTCGAGCTCTTCCATGATGTCGAGCGCCTCGGTACCGGAGCCCGCCTCGTGGACGGTATAGCCGCGCGTTTCCAGCATGCGCTTGCCGCCACGCCGCACCGCCTCCTCGTCCTCGACGAGCAGGACGACGGCAGACTTGCCGGTAAGGTCGACCGGTTCGGCCGCAGGCGTCGTCGCAGCGGCGGCCAGCGCCTTGGTCGTCCCGTCGGGGATGGTCTCGGCTGCGACGTGAGGCTGGGTCGCCGGCTGCACCTCGGGCACGTGGCGCGGCAGAAAGATACGGAAGCTCGTTCCCTTGCCGACATCCGATTCGGGATAGATATAGCCGCCGGACTGCTTGACGATGCCGTAGACCATCGAAAGTCCGAGCCCCGTCCCCTTGCCGACCTCCTTGGTGGTGAAGAAGGGCTCGAAAATCTTGTCCATGATTTCCGGCGGTATGCCCGTACCCGTATCGGACACTTCCACCATGACGAAATCCTCGGACGGAAGGTCGGCCTGGTGAAACCCGCCCGCATCGTCGGCGGTGACATTGCGGGTCTTGATCAGGATCGTGCCGCCGCTCGGCATTGCGTCACGGGCATTGACGCAGAGATTGATCAGCACCTGCTCGAACTGCGAGAGGTCGGTGCGGACCGGCCAGAGATCGCGGCCGTAGTCGACTTCCAGTTTGACGTTGGTGCCGGAGATCAGGCGATCGACCAGCATGCGCAGGTCGCCCACGACATCGGTCAGATTGAGGACGGCCGGCCGCATCGTCTGCTTGCGCGAGAAGGCGAGCAGCTGGCGCACCAGGACGGCGGCGCGGTTGGCGTTCCGCTTGATCTCCATCAGGTCGGCGAAGCTCGCGTCGGAGGGCCGCGCCTGCAACAGGAGATGGTCGGAAGACAAAAGGATCGCCGTCAGCACATTGTTGAAATCGTGTGCGATGCCGCCTGCCAATGTGCCGACCGCATTCAGTTTCTGCGTCTGCGCCATCTGGGTCTCGAGCGCCTTCTGCTCGGTCGTTTCCACGGCGTAGACGATGGCGGCCTCTTCCGGCGCCTCGTCGCTCTCGTCGATCACGGCGTTGACGTAGAAACGGACATAGCGGTTTTCGTCGGCCGGATGGCGGGTGTCGATCGGGGGAATATCGCCCTGCCGGTCCTTCGCGGCGGCCAAAGCCTCCATCAGCGAATGACGGGCGCCGTCATGGACGATCCGCTCCAGATCGGCGCCGGCATCCACGTCATCGCGCGAGACCACGCCGGCGAAGAGACGCAGGAACGGCGCGTTGATCCGCAGTATCCGGCCGGATCCGTCGACGGAAGCGATCGCCATGGGCGTGTTGTTGAAGAACCGGGTGAAACGCATGGCGGAAGCGGACTGATCGCCTTCGGCGCCCTTGGCGCGCATGAGGACGACGGTCCGGCTTTCGCCCGGCGCACCGTCGCGCGTGGCGCTGACATTGTGCACGAGCCTTGCCGGTACGCTCTGGCCATTGGTGCGGCGAAGATCGAGATCGAGCGTTTCGGTCCGCTTCAGGCCCGGCGCCGCCTGCACCGAATGGATCAGCGCCATGCCTTCGCCGGCCACGAGATCCGATATCGACATGGTGCGCGGGGAGAATCTGATGAGATCGATGCCCAGCCATTCCGCCAGCGTGGCGTTCAGATAGAAGATCTCGCCTTTCTTGCCGGCGGAGAAGAACCCGACGGGCGCGTGGTCGAGATAGTCGATCGCGTTCTGCAATTCGCGGAAGAACCGTTCCTGATCCTCGCGCTCGGAGGTGATGTCGGTAATTTCCCAGATGTCGAGCGCGTTTCTGCCGGCGCTGCCGAGAAGCCGCGCCTTGAGGCGGTACCAGTGGGCATCCGAACCGTTGCCGGTATTGCGGCCGAGCGGCTGCAGCAACCGGAATTCCTCATGCCCTTCACGCCCTTCGCGCAGACCGGCGGTCAGGCGATAGAGCGCCTCGGTCGATTCGCGCGTCCTCGACAGCAGGGCTTCGAGCGACTGGACGCCGCGGGCACTCGTGGCTCCGGTCATCCGGCCATAGGCCGCATTGGCGTAGACGACGCGCCCCTTCTCATCGGTGACGATGATACCGTCCGGGTGATTGGCGAGGAAGCTGCGGGCCAGTTCGTCGGACCGGGACTGCGGCATCACTTCGACCAGCCCGATGAGGGACGAGACGATGAAGAAGATGCCGACCATGGCCAGAATGCCGAGCAGGCCGAGCACGACCTCGTTGTCCAGCGCCCGCTGGAACACCACGAAGGCGATCGCCACGCCGAGCAGAACGACAGCCAGCAGAATGATGCGGAAAACGGTGCCGCCACGCGCTCCGCGATTGACCAGGGGGGCTGCGTCGTTGCCGGCCTTCGGCGCGCTCGTCATCGGTACCTCACGTTCCGCGGCGCAAGCGCCGAAGTTGCGGATACGCCGAATGACGCCCGCGATTCTCTACTTAGCAATTTGCAGGGGAAGCAAAAAGCTCCGCAAAGCCACAAAACGCGGGACAGTCGGGCAAGATGCCCTATGTGTCACGCCCACACGATGCTTTTTGACGGTGACAGGCAGTCTGCAGCCTTGCCTCGGCGGAAAAAAAATCGTCTGTTCAGAAGGATAGTTCGCATGAGGAGTTACAGGACATGTTCGAAGAACTGATGGGCGCATTCGGCGGCCGGCTCGTCGTGGCGGTCCTCGGCGTCGGCCTCGCACTCCTCTGCCTCGTCGGAATCCTGTGGATAGTCCGCGGCCGCAACGGCCCCTCGCCCTTCGTGCGCGGCGGCCGCAACCGCCAGCCGCGCCTCCAGGTCCTGGATGCCGCCGCCGTCGATACCCGCCGCCGTCTCGTTCTCGTCCGCCGCGATGATGTCGAACACCTGATCATGATCGGCGGGCCGACCGATATCGTCATCGAGAGCCGCATCCCGCCTTCGCATCAGGCTTCCGCTCCCCGCCCGGGTGAGCCTCAGGCTCCTGCAGCCGCGACGCTGCCCGCGGCGCCGAAACCTGTGGCCGGCGATGCCACGAAACCGATTGCGCCGCCGGCCCAGCCCGTCGTCCACCCTGCCGCGCAGCCGGCCCTCCAGGCGAGAGCGGAGATGGAACGCACACCGCTGTCGACCGAGCCGCGCGCTCCGGCACCGACACCATCCGCCCCCTCCATCCCGCAGCAGCCGGCTGTGGCCGCGCCCCCGGCAAGGACCATCGCCGCCACGCGCCCCGAACCGAAAATGGGCGAAGCGTCGACACCGGTTCCGGCGGCCGCACAGGCGCCTGCCGCACCATTGGTCGCCGATATGGCGGTGGCAGACCACATCCGCCGGCCGGACCTTTCGACCGCAAAGGGGCCGGCGCTCGACGATGCCTCGAAACTGCTCGACACCGCGCGTGAGCGGGTCTTCGCCGAGCGGGCTCCGGCTGCCCCGGTTGCCCAGCGCCCATCCGCCCCCGTCGGCGACAGTTCGAAGGCCCTCGGCAGCGAATTCGAGAAAATCCTGGAAGCTGAAATGGCGAACAATCTCGCCGCGCGCGACGCCGCCGTTATCGGCCGTACGGTCCGCCCCCTGCCGCAGAGCGGCCCGGCCGTAGCCATTCCGGATGCGACCAGGAACGACCCTTCGCTACAGTCCGAAGTCGCAAGAATTTTCGGCGAGATGTCGGCCAGCCGCGACAAGTAAGGCCGACGGCCGGCATCGTCCGCCGGCCGAAAAAATGACGCTCGCCGCCCGATACTGCCGGAAACCGTCCTGAATTCGTGATGACCTGCCGTCGGAGTGGAATGCGGGCTTTGCCGTAACCGCGCTCGCGGGGCCTCGCCTGCCCCATCGCCTGATGGTATACGCGCGCAAAGCCGTAGGCGCCGAAAATGGAGTTCGTCGTGAGGCAGCATTTCGTCGCAGCCGGCCGATAGCCTGCTGGCGGACCTGCGAGGTTCGACACGTTCCGGTTCGCATGCCTTGGCGCCGCCGGCCGCATAACCACCCTTCCATCGGAAGGGTGAGCGAGAGATGCCAGCCTCTACAAACGGCGCTCATGACTGCTGTCGCCGCGATGCAGGCTCGCGACAGCATGCCTCAAGCGGTTCGGCTGCGCGCATGCGCCCGGCAGCCTCTGCCGCAAGTCCGGATCGACGTCGGCGGCGTACCGCCTATTCGTCGCGATAGACCTTTTCGCGCCGCTCGTGGCGTTCCTGCGCCTCGATCGACAGGGTCGCGATCGGACGGGCGTCGAGCCGCTTCAAGCCGATCGGCTCGCCGGTCTCTTCGCAATATCCGTAGGTTCCGTCGTCGATGCGCTGCAGCGCCGCATCGATCTTGGAGATCAGCTTCCGCTGACGGTCGCGGGCGCGCAACTCGATTGCCCGGTCTGTCTCGGAGGATGCACGATCGGCAAGATCCGGATGGTTGGCACTTTCCTCCGCCAGATGGTCCAGCGTCTCCCGCGCCTCCCTGAGGATGTCATTCTTCCAGGCGATCAGCTTCGCCCTGAAGTATGCCTTCTGGTTCGCATTCATGAACTCGTCGTTTTCCGAGAGCACATAATTGCTAAGATCGATCTTCTCACTCAACGCGATTCTCCTGAAGAACATCTCGTGCGGCCCCTATACCCCATTAGCCAGCCTTGGTTCAAGCCTTGTGGCATGGCTCGCAGAAGTTTTAAAATTGTCACAAAAATCGTCTAAGTGACTATTTTTTATGCTTTTACATGCGTGCCTGGCCATAGCCGGCTGTCGAACTTCAGGGAGGCCGGCGCCTATTCCTGGTTGACCTTGGGGCACCAGCAAAGCTACCCCTTCCTGACAGGAACTGTTCTATCGGGACTGCGATGATCAAGCCGCCACCTTTCAGGATTTACTTGATGCGCCACGCCCGGGCCACGTCGCCTGCGGCCGGCGCACGGGATTTCGATCGCACTCTCGATGATCTCGGCTATGCCGAGGCCGAACTGGCGGCGGACCGGGCGGCCGACCGAGGCTATGCTCCCGACTGCCTCATAAGCTCGACGGCGGTCCGGTGCCGGCAAACCGCGGAAATCGTTCGCAAGGCGATGCGGGAAACGCTGGAAATCCAGTTCGTCGACGAGCTCTACAACGGCACGCCGGAGACCTACGCCACCATCATCGGTGGTCAGAACGCGTTCGGATCGGTGATGCTCGTCGGACACAATCCGACGATCGATCAGACGCTGGAAACGCTGATCGGCAGCGAAAAGCGCCGCGTGGCGCTGCCTGGAGGCTACCCGACAGGCGCGATCGCCGTCCTCGATCACGCGCCGGGCCGGGCGGATGCCGATGGCGACTGGGCACTCGTCGATTTCATCACCGGCTGAGCAAAGCCCGTTGCAGGCGTCCGTCGCCTTCCTATATCTGGGAAAACACTTTCTCGGGATCACGCCTTGGCGCCTTCGCTGACCAGCTTTACCGACGACGCACGCATTGCCCTCGACAATCTCGCCGACAGAGCCTCGGGCCTCGTGCATCCGACCATCCGTCTGGGCGTGACAGGCCTCTCACGTGCCGGCAAGACGGTGCTGATATCCTCCATCGTCCACAACCTGCTCAACGGCGGGCGACTTCCCCTCTTCGAAGCGCTGCGGTCCGGCCGCGTATCGTCGGTCCGGCTGGAAGAACAGCCCGACGACGCAGTGCCGCGCTTCCAATACGAGGATCACATACAGGCGCTCGTTCGCGAACGCATATGGCCGGATTCGACCCGCGCCGTTTCCGAGCTTCGGCTTACCATCGACTATCAGAGCGCCAGCGGCTGGAGCCGTCTCTTTTCGCCGGGACGACTATCGGTGGACATCGTCGATTATCCGGGCGAGTGGCTGCTCGACCTGCCGCTGCTGACCCAGGACTACCGCGCCTTCAGCCAGGCGACGGTCGAGCTGGCGGGAACCGGAATCCGGCAGGAGCTGGCACGGGAATGGCTGCAGCTTTCGGCGACACTCGACATGGATGCGCCAGCGGACGAGATGACGGCGCGTCGCCTGTTCGAGGCTTTTTCGCTCTATCTGCGCGCCTGTAAATCCGACGAGCGCTCGCTGTCGACCCTGCCGCCTGGCCGGTTCCTCATGCCCGGCGACCTCGAGGGCTCGCCTGCCCTGACCTTCGCCCCGTTGCCGGGCATTCCGGAAGGCCATGCCCCGAAAGGGTCGTTGAGAGCGATGATGGAACGGCGTTACGAGGCCTACAAATCCGTCGTGGTCAAACCGTTTTTCCGCCATCACTTCGCGCGGCTGGACCGCCAGATCGTCCTCGTCGATGCGCTGCAGGCGATCAATCGCGGGCCGGAAGCCCTGCAGGATCTCGAGCGCGCGCTCGGCGACGTGCTCGGCTGCTTCCGTCCGGGCCATAACAGCTTCTTTTCCTCGCTCGTCGGCCGCCGGATCGACAAGGTCCTGATCGCCGCGACCAAGGCCGACCACCTCCATCACGAGAGCCACGACCGGCTGGAACGCCTGACGAGCCGGCTCGTGGATCGGGCTATCCGCCGCATCGGCCTCTCGGGCGCCGGTTTCGAGGTCATGGCGATAGCTTCGGTGCGGGCCACCCGCGAGGCGCAGGTAAAGGAAGGCGACCACGTCCTGCCGGTCATCGTTGGGACGCCGATCGCCGGCGAAAGGATCAATGGCGAAGTGTTCGACGGCCGCAAGACGACGGCGGTTTTCCCAGGCGACCTTCCTGAGGATCCCGCGCATATGTTCATGACGCTGGACAGCGATTCGCCCGACCTGCCGGATATCAATTTCGTCCGGTTCCGTCCGCCGGCACTGGAGGAGCGCGCGGGCAACCTGACGCTCGCCGTGCCCCATATCCGGCTCGATCGAGCCTTGCAGTTTCTGCTCGGGGACCGACTGGCATGAGACCGACCAACACGAGAGACCCGGACCGCGCCCGTCGGCCATCCGCCTTTTCCGTCGAGGAGGAGGCTCGCCCTTCCGAGGCTTCAGCGCCAAGCGCGCGCCGCCCGATGAGTTTCGACCGGCCGGTGACATTGACGCCGGACGAAGACGATCCGTTTGCCGGTTCCGCTGATCTCGATGCCGGCAGCCTGCCCGTCGCCACTCCCCGCCCGCGCCGGAAATTCTCCTTCGCCGGTCTTGCCGCAGCGGCACTCGGCACATTCCTGTCGCTCGCCTTCGGCCTCTGGGCCGACCAGATCGTTCGCGATCTCTTCGCGCGGGCGGACTGGCTCGGTTATGCAGCGCTCGCGGCACTGGCCCTGGCCGCCCTCGGCCTTCTGGTGGTCGTGGGGCGCGAGATCGCCGGTATCGCGAAACTCGCGGCTGTACAGAGCCTGAAGGCCGAAGCCGAGGAGGCCTCGACATCCGTCCATCCGACCGCGGCGAGAAAGGTCGTCGACCGGCTCGCGGGCCTGCTCAGTCACCGGGCGGAGACTGCCCGGGGCAGGAGCGCGCTCGACGGCACCAGGGACGACATCATCGACGGTCCGCAGCTTCTCGACCTCGCCGAACGGGAACTTCTGACACCGCTCGACCGAAAGGCCCGCGGGCTGGTTCTCAATGCCGCCAAGCGGGTATCGATCGTGACCGCGGTCAGCCCGCGGGCGATCGTCGATCTCGCCTATGTCCTCTTCGAAGTGACGCGGCTCGTGCGTGCCATCGCCGAGCTCTACGGCGCCCGCCCCGGCAAGCTCGGGCTGCTGCGTCTGATCCGCGACGTCATCGCCCATCTCGCGGTGACCGGCTCGATCGCCGTCGGCGACAGCCTCGCCCAGCAGGTCCTCGGCCACGGTCTCGCCTCGCGCCTTTCGCGCCGCCTCGGCGAAGGCGTCGTCAACGGGCTGCTGACGGCACGAATCGGTATCGCCGCCATGGACCTCTGCCGGCCCTTGCCGTTCCGCGCCCTTCCCCGCCCCGGAATCGGCGATTTTCTCTCCGATATCGTCGCCGCGGGCCGTACCGGAGAGAAGGAGTAGACCGTTCCGGGACAGCCCGCGAGGCACGAAAGATACGATCGGTTAACCATTCTCCCGTAGTTTCGGCGCTACTGAACGGTGCCTTTTGTCGGCCCCATGTCCCAAGGGGAATGCCTATGTATTCGCGCTTCTTTTCGCTTTTCGGCGGCCTCGCAGCCCTGACGCTGGCGACTGCAGGCACAGCTCTCGCGCCGCAGGCCGAAGCCGCATCCAGGGACCAGAAGTTCTTCCAGTCCGTCGCGGGTGTCTGGAAAGGTCCGGGCGAAATCGTCGCCGGCAAATATAAGGGCACCAAGTTCAGCTGCAATCTGACCGGCACGTCGTCGCCGGGCGGAGACACCGGAATCAAGCTCGACGGTACCTGCCGGGTCGGTGTCTTCCAGCAGCCGATGTCGGCCGTGATCACCCAGAACGGTCGCGGCTATAGCGGCAAGTTTCTCGACGGCGCCGAAGGAAAGGGCCTCGACATCGTTTCCGGCTCGGTCAATGGCGACAAGGTGGTGATGGGCATCAACCGCTCCAAGCTCAATGGCGCGATGGTGGCCAGCCTGCGCGGCGAGAACAAGATGAACATCACCATTTCGGTCAAGGTCGAAGACCAGATGGTGCCGGTGATCGGCCTGTCGCTCGATCGCGACCTCGATTCGATCGCGGTCGGCTCGATCAAGGAATGATCAATCGGGAGCGGCGCCCGCCGTTCTCCACCACAGGCCGTCGCCTCTGGCGATCGTTATCCCCGTCGAATTCAGGCTGCCCGCCCAGCTTTCCGCCTTGCGGCCGGCGATCATCATCTGCGGCGCGATATCGGCGAGCGGCAGCATGACGAAGGCGCGCTCGGTCATCCGCGGATGAGGCAATTCCAGTTCCGGCGTCTTCTGCTTTTTTTCGGCATAGGTCAGCAGATCGATGTCCAGTGTCCGCGGCCCCCAGCGTTCGCTGCGAACCCTCTTCATCTCACGCTCGAGCGCAAGGCACAGGTCGAGCAATTCGCCCGGTTCGAGCTCGGTCTCGACAAGCGCGCAGCAGTTGAAGAAATCTGCCTGATCGGTCTTGCCCCAGGGAGGGGTGAGATAGAGCCGCGACACGGCAGCCACGCGACAGTCGCCGCGCCCGTCGATCATGCGCAGGGCCCGCGCCATGGCGGCCGGCGGATCACCGACATTGCCGCCGAGGCCGAGCGCCGCAGTCTCGAAAGTCCGTTCAGGCGTGATGCTCAACGCGCACCTCCACATGATCGAGGATGCCGGCAATCGGCACGCTCGGCTTGCGGATCGCCACTTCCACCCTCCTGATCAGCGCCGACCATCCGCATAGGGCCATGGCGATGTCTTTGGCGAGGGTTTCGATCAGGTTTCGGCGGGTGCCGGTGACGATGCCCTCCACCACTGCATAAGCCTCGCCGTAATGAACGGTCGCAGCGATATCATCGGACAAAAGCGCGTCGCCCGCCTCGACGTCCATGACGACATCGACGAAGAACCGCTGGCCGAGCGCCGCCTCCTCGCCCAGCACCCCGTGGCGGGCGAAGAAGGCGCAGTTGCTGAGGGTGATCCGGTAGGTAGCCATTCTCACATCGCTCCCGCTGCTGCCGCCTGACGGCGATTGTCGAGGATCGCGTCGGCCATCCGCAATGCGTCGAGGTTTCCCGCCACCTCGTGGACACGGAAGATCGAAGCCCCCGCCAGCCGGAGAATCGCCGTCGTGGCCGCCGTCGCAAAATCGCGGTCGGCTGGAATGTCGCGCCCGGCGACCGATCCGACGAAGCGCTTCCTCGATGTACCGGCGAGAAGCGGAAAACCGAGCCCGAGCAGTTCGTCAAAGCGTGCCATCAGTTCCACATCCTGGGCGCGGTCGCGAACGAATCCGAAGCCCGGATCGAGCACGATCGCATCTCCGGAGATGCCGGCCGCCTCGGCCATAGCCAGCGACTGCCTGCAAAACATCAGTTCGTCCTCGATGATATCTGCGTGGTGATCATCCCGGCCCCGGGCGGTATACATGATGCAGAGGCCTGCTCCGCTTCCAGAAACGACATCGGCCATGCCGGGATCGTGGCGCAGGCCGTAGACGTCGTTGACGATATGGGCGCCGGCCGCAATCGCCAGTCTCGCCGTCTCCGCCCGATAGGTATCGATCGAGATCAGCGCGTCCGTCTCGCGCGCCAGCCGCTCGATCACCGGCAGGACGCGGTCCTGCTCCTGCGCGGCACTCACGGGGGCTGCCCCCGGTCGCGTCGATTCGCCCCCGACATCGAGAATGGCCGCGCCGTCCCGGGCGCAGGCCAGCGCCTGATCCACGGCCGCGCCGACATCCTCATACAGTCCGCCATCGGAAAAACTGTCCGGCGTCACGTTGACGATCGCCATGATGTGGCCGGCCGCCCCGAGAGGGAGGCTGCGACCATGGGCAAGCCGCCAGCTTATGTTGCGCACCGATGTCACCGGCCATCCATCTTTCTGAAAGTAACGCAAAATTTGCCGCCTTCGTGTTGCGCTCTCGGTGGCTATGCCCCAAGCTCCGTCCAAGTTCAACGTGCCAGGTCCGAGAATGTATTTGATGCGCAGAGTCCACCGGCTTCTCGGTGCAGCTTGTCTCCTCTGCGTGATGTCGGTGCCGAGCCAAGCCGAACCGGTCATCACCAAGTCCTACTCCTATTTCCGTATCGGCGGCCGCACCGCCGAGGATCTCGACAAGGAACTGGAGCGCAACGGGCCACTGACGCGCACGACCGGCCACCGCCATCCCGGCGCGACCGAAATCAAGTATGGCGGAGAAGTCACCTATGTCGAGCGCAGCGGCCGATGCACGGTCGGCGGCGCCAAGGTGACGTTGCGCACCCACATCATCCTGCCCCGCTGGAGCAACCGAGGCAAGGCGGCCGGCGATCTGCGCTTCATCTGGGACACGTTGTCGGCAGACATCAAGCGGCACGAGGAGCGGCATGCGGAGATCGCCCGCAATCATGCCCGGCTTCTCGAACGCGATCTGCTCGCGTTACCGTCCCGCGCCAGCTGCGACGACCTCGAGACGCTCGTCGCCGACACCACCCGCAGGGTGCTGGCTGAACACGACCGGCAGCAGATGCGCTTCGATCAAATCGAATCGAAAAACTTCGACGCCCGCATGATGCGGCTGCTGCAATACCGCATCGACCAGCGACAGAAGTAAATTCGACGCAATTTTTGCGACACCTGCTCGCGGGCTACGGTCGATTACATATTAGATATTGCTAATCTTATATTCCGAGTGCATGTTCCCGTGTCAGGAATGGCCCGCCGGACGCCGGTATACATCACCGACGGCGGGTTCGAACATTCGTCGTGATGGCGTGATTCAGGCGCGTAATCGAGCCGCGGGTGCTCCCCTCCCTCGCCTGCTGCGCGGCGCCCACCTTGCCTCGCTCGTCCCCCGCGACGCGAGGCATTTTTTTGCCGGCCGGACGCGCGGATCGACGCGGATTATGCCTGCCGTTCGGGGACGTTGACGACGAGACCGTCGAAATCCGCCTTCATCTTGATCTGACAGGAGAGCCTGGACGTCGGACGGACGTCGAAAGCGAAGTCGAGCATGTCTTCCTCCATCGGAGCCGGCGGCCCCACCTTTTCCGTCCATGCCTCATCGACATAGACATGACAGGTGGCACAGGCACAGGCGCCGCCGCATTCGGCCTCGATACCGGGCACCGAGTTGCGTACGGCGTTTTCCATCACCGTCGAACCGTTGTCCGCGTCGATGTCGAAGCGGGTTCCGTCGAAGGCTACGATGGTCAGTTTGGTCATGGGGAAAAATCCGCGGGTTGGGGCGCTGCCCTGGTGAAGCGCCGTGTCTGCCACCAAAACGCCGGGTCCGTCAATCGCGCGGACGACGCCGGCTTTGCTGCCGGCGTCGGCGCGACGTTTGTCAGCGGCAGAGGCCGGTGATGAAATTGTCGGCCTCGATGGCGGCAGCGTGCAGCGAGGCCATGCAGCCCGCATCCGAGGGATCTGCCTCCACGCGTTCGGCCGCGGCCGACACCTTGAACGCACCGACGGCCTTGGCCGCGCCCTGCAGGCGATGCGCGAGCGCCGATACGCCGGGCGCCTCCGCAGACGCCATTTCGTGGACGAGACGGCGCGTCTGGCGGGCGAACATCTGCAGCACTTCGGCTTCGAGCGCCTTGTCACCCATCGTCTGGTTGGCGAGATGGACGAGGTCTATCGGTCGGCACTGCGAGGGAGACGCTGCTCGGTTACTGTCGGGCGCCCCGAAAGCGATAGTGGCTGCGGCCATTGCCATCTCGTTGTTTCCTTGCTTTATAGTGATCCTGGAGCGGAATTGTCCGTCTAGGGCTTCGCTATCCCGTTAAATTTCGGCACAATCGCGGCGCATTTCTCCGCGGATGGTTAATTTCGGTTAAAGTGCCGGGAAACTTGATCTTTTGGTCATTCGTATGGTTTAAAAGCTGTTAACAAGCGAGACACATCGGCGGCGCGGCGGTGCGTATCAATTGTGCCTGATGCCCGATTGTGCCACTACAGTACGGTTCAATCGGCCACTGGATCCATCCGGTAGCCGGCATAGGGCAACCGGTAAGCTTTCATTATCATCCATTTGAAAGAACGGCTGTCGGACTGGAATGTGAATGGGCGATCGGGCCTGCCGCGAGGCGCCGCGATCTCCCGCAGAGTATCCCGCTATCCCCGGGTCTGCAGGCGGCAGTTTAGGTGGGCGGGGTGCCGGGCGAGTATGTAACGAGGCGTAACCGCATGGCGAAGAATACCAGCAATGAATCGATCGACGAGACTGCTTTCCAGGCATTGGAAGATGCGCTGAAGATCGACTTCAACGATGAACCGCCGCGCCGCGACAACACCGCAGCGTCTGCCTCGGAGACCAGAGTGTCCGACACGCCACGTAATCGCCCCTCCCCCGGCCGCCGGGAAAACCCGGCCGAAGCATCGAGGCCATCGAGCGACGCCGTGCCGCGCTCGCCGAGCTTCGAACCGGCAAACGACGCCGGTCGCCGAAACACCACCTCGATCATGCGTGCGCTCGACGGCGGCTCGATGCGCGGCGCGATCCGCAACGCGCTGATCATGTCGGCGCTGTGGGCCGTCGCGGGCATCGGCCTCGGCCAGCTCATTTACGGCAGCCAGCTTTGGGAAGTCACATCGGTCGCGGGTGTTCTGGCCGCCCCGGGCATCGTCGCCCTGGCGGTCGGCATTCTCGTACCCATCCTCCTTTTCTTCGCCTTCTCCATCATGATGGCGCGCGCGCAGGATCTGCGAAACGCCGCCCGTTCGATGGCGGAAGTGGCCTTGCGCCTCTCGGAGCCGGAAACGATCGCATCCGAGCGGATCATGAGCGTCGGACAGGCCGTCCGCCGCGAAGTCTCGGCTATGAACGAGGGCATCGAGCGGACCATCGCACGCGCCTCCGAACTCGAAACGCTCGTTCATTCGGAAGTGAACGCACTCGAACGGAGCTATACCGACAACGAGCTGCGGGTACGCGGCCTCGTGCAGGAGCTCGGCTCGGAACGGGATGCAATCGTCAATCATGCCGAACGCATCCGCTCCTCGATCGTCGGCGCCCACGATCAGTTGAAGGAAGAGCTGGCTCTCGCCACGGAAGAGATTTCGATCCGCCTCGCCACATCAGGCGAAGCCTTCGCCTCGATGATCGACACGCGGGCGGCAGCGCTGATGGAGAAATCCGACGCCGCCGGCGAAGCCCTGGCATCGCTGCTCTCCGCCAAGACCGAAAACCTCATCGACACGCTGACGACATCGGGCATAGCCCTCGCGACGGAATTCGACATCCGGCTCGACTCGCTCGGATCGACGCTTTCCGAGCGCGGCGACGCGATCCTCTCCGACTTCGAGACCCGCGCATCGAGCCTCGACGCGAATACGGAAAAGCTCAACGCCGCGCTGGCGGACCGTACACGGCAGCTCAACGAGACGCTGCTGGCGCGGACACGCGAGATCACCGAGGGACTGGCGAACAGCGAGCGCACGCTCACCGGCTCGCTCGACGGCGTGCTTTCCGCGCTCAACCGCTCGCTCGACGAGCGCGGCGCCTCCTTCCGCCAGAACCTGCAGACGGCGGCCGACGACGCCGTCATGGATCTCGACCTTCGTTCGGGCCTGTTCGAGGAACGCCTGCAGGCAACGGTCGGCCAGCTCAGCACGACGTTCGACGAAGGCCTGTCGCAATTCACCACGGCCTTCGACAAGCGCGCCGGCAGCCTCGACAGCAAGCTCATGGACAGCCTCGCGCGCATCAACGAGACGGTCGCCGGCGGTCATGAAGCCATCGACGGCATTCTCAGCACCAGCATCGAGCGCATCGGCAATGCACTGACCGACCAGCAGCTGGCGCTTGCAACCACCCTGGGAGCCGGCCAGGAAATCCTCGATTCCATGCTGGAGAGCCGCTCGAAGCAGTTCTCCGACGCCCTCACCGCCCGCACGAGCGAGATCAGCGGTGCCTTCGGCGACGCCCACAGCAAGATCGATACCGTCATGGCCGCCCGCAGCGGCGAGATATCCGCAAGCCTCGCCGACAGCCAGAAGCGGTTCGAGGACAGTATATCGAGCCGTGCGTCCGCCATCATCGAGTCGGTTACGGAAAGCCACCAGCGTTTCGCCGGCACCGTCGACGAAAAGGCGAGCGCGCTCCAGACGCTGATGGCGGAGACCCCCGAACGGCTGGAATCGATCCTCGAACGCAAGAGCGACGCCATTGCCCGCGCGCTCGCCGAAAGCGAACTTCGCCTGACGGACGAAATGGACAGGCGGACTACGGCGCTGGATTCCACGCTCGCCTCCAACCGCGACCGGCTCTCCGAGATCCTCGACGACAAGTCGATAGAGATCACCACGTCGCTGTCGCTGCATGAGGATCGCCTCACCACGGCATTGACCGACCATACTGCCAACCTCGTCAATTCGGTCGCCGATGCCGATTCGCGGCTGGAGGAGGCCCTGGTAAAACGGGCGAACGCCCTCGAGACGACACTTTCCTCCAACCGTGACAGGATTTCCGAAATCCTCGACGACAAGTCGATGGAGATCACAACCTCCCTGTCGCTGCACGAGGATCGCCTCACCACCGCGCTTATCGATCACACGTCGCATCTCGTCGGCTCCGTTGCCGATGCCGATATCCGTCTCGAAGAGGCGCTGACACGGCGGGCGAACGCCCTGGAAGCCTCTCTCTCTTCGAACCGCGAACGACTGTCCGAAATCCTCGACGACAAGTCGATGGAGATCACAAACTCCCTGTCGTTGCACGAGGATCGTCTCACCACTGCGCTGACCGATCACACAGCAACCCTGGTCGGTTCGGTCGCCGATGCCGACAGCCGACTGGAAGAAGCATTGACGCGGCGTGCGGCCGCGCTCGAGACGACGCTCTCGTCCAACCGCGAGCGGCTGTCGGAAATGCTCGACGACAAGTCGATGGAATTCGCGACATCGCTGTCGCTGCACGAAGATCGCCTCACCACGACACTCAACGATCATACGACGCATCTCGTCGGTACGGTCGCTGACGCCGATACCCGCCTCGAAGAGGCATTTTCCAAGCGCGCCGAGGCGATCCGCGACGCATTTGCCGACAACCAGCTCAACCTGGACATCTCGCTCGAAAGCCGGACCTCCGAACTGGCGCAGCTGCTGACGAGCGGCAGCGACCGGCTGGAACAGACGGTCGGCGGTGCGGCGGCTCGCATCGAGACCGCGATCACACAGGGTACGGACCGTTTCGACGCGACGATGGGCGACGGTCTCCAGCGCATCGATGCCTCGCTCGGCGGCGCCCACGAACAGTTGGCCGCGTCCATCGGGACGGGTCACGAACGGATTTCGGAAACGCTGGAAACCGGCCATCGCCAGATTGCCGACGTCCTGTCCCAGAGCGGAAGCGAGATGCGCGAGACCGTCGGTTCCGCCCATCTGCGCATGTCGAGCGTCCTCGACCAGGCAAATCGCGAGATGTCCGAGACACTCGACAGCGGCTATCAGCAGATGCGCAGCACGCTCGACGACCGCGCCGGTCTGATCGCCGGCACGCTTGCCGATGCCCATGACCAGCTCGGCAATCTGCTCATGGATCAGGCCACGACCATCGGCACGACGGTTGCCACCAGCGCCGGCATGCTCGAGATGTCGCTCGAAACGCAGCAGGAAGCATTGCGCGCCACGATCGACGGTGCCGGCGAGATGCTGGAAAGCCGTCTGCGGGACAATGTCGGAACGATTGCCGGCCAGATCAGCGACGCAGCGCAGGAGATCAACCGGTCGACCGACGCCTTTACCTCCCGCGTCGAACGCACGGTGGGCGGCGTCTCGACCGCGCTCGATACCGCGGGCAACCGCATCGAGGTTACTTTCGGCGGTCTCGAAGAGCGAATCCACAGCGAAATCGGCCATGTCAGCACGCTCGTCGACAATGCCGGCAACAGCCTGGCGGAAGCGCTCGGCGCCCGTACGGCCGAACTCGAGCGCATTTCCAATGCGGCGGCAGAGCGTGTCTCCGAAGCCGTCAGCGGCAGCAGCACCGGCATCGAACGTGCCAGCACGGAAGCGGCCGACCGCATCACGCGGACGATCGACGACCGCACGAGCGCGCTCGAACGCAGCACGGCGGATGCAGCCGGGCGTATCGCGGACACTCTCGATGGCCGCACGGCCCATATCGAGGAGCGGTTCGGCACCATGGATCGCGCCTTGTCGATCGGCCTCGACAGCGTTTCGAGGACGATCGAGGGCAAGGCCGTCGGCCTCGCCTCCTCCCTGCGTGACGCCGTCGCCTCGGCTGCCCAGGGCATGAACGAGGAAGCCGATCGCTCCGCCAGCGTGCTGGCGCGCGCGGGTTCCGAATTCACCCAGCAGCTCAACGACCGCAACAGCGAATTCACGCAGGCCATCGAAGATCGTTCCAACGAGATCGTCGGCCGCATTTCCGAAACGCAGAACCGGCTCGCCGGTCAGGCTGCCACCGTGGCCCACGCCTTCTCGGAAGCAGGCAGCGTGATCGTCAACAAGGTCTCGGAAGCGGACAGGCTGGTCAAGCAGCAGGTCGACGCCATCTCGGTCGCCCTGCAGGATGCCGAAAAGGTGCTCGACAGCCGCGGACAGTCCATCCGTTCGACGTTGTCCGAAACGGCCGGCGAGCTCGACGTGGCGCTCGACGCGGTGGACCGTGCCCTGGCAGCGCGCGGCGATGCGATCCGCTCCGCCCTCGATTCCCGTTCGCGCGACCTCAACTCGATGCTGTCGAGCCGCTCGGAAGAGTTGGCGCGCCTGATCGACGAGAAGGCGAAGCCGATGGTGGAAGCCTATGCCGCGACGGGCCGTTCGGCGGCCGAGCGGATGGAATCGGCGGCCCATCACGGTGCTCAGCGGATGGAGGCTGCGGCGCAGCAGGGCGCCGAGCGGCTTACCAGCGCGGCGGCCGAAACCAGCGCGCGGATTCGCGACGAGAACGCCGCCCTGGTCGATGCGATCGCCTCGCGCACCAACGAGACCCTCGCGGCCATCGGCCAGCGCACGGAAACCGCCGCCACCATGATGCGCGGCGCCGAGCAGAGCCTGCTCGCTCATGTCGACGGTATCGTCGAGCGCCTGTCGCAGAGCAATGTCAGCATCGCCTCGCTCGTCGAGCGCGCCGCCGAGCAACTCGCCTCGGCCGACCAGAAGCTGGACGAAACGGCTACCCGCTTCGCCCATTCGGCGGGCTCCGCCGCGGATCTCGTATCCGGTTCGAGCCGTCTGCTGGAAAACAACATCGACCGGCTCGTCACCGTCTCCGGCCAGACGCTCAGCCAGGTCGGCGGAATCGTCGGCCGCTTCGAGGATCACTCGAAGGTGCTGGCGCAGGCGTCGGAGCTTCTCGGTGCCGCCCAGTCGAACCTCGCGAGCACCCTGGAAGAACGGCAGAACGCACTGCGCAGCCTGTCGGCCGGTCTGGTCAAGCGTTCCGACGAGATCGAGAACACGCTGAAGAACCTGACCGTTCTCGTCGATGGCGCTTTCGAGCGGGTCGAAGAACGTACGGCGCATGTCGGGGACAAGCTGCGTGACGGCCTGCATGCATCCTTCGCCGATATCGGGCGCCATCTGGGCGAGACCCAGCAGCGTGCCGAGCATACGGCCCATGTCATGCGCACTGCTCTTCTCGATGCCGGCAGCGAAGCCAATCGTGCGATCGAGACGACCCTTTCCGAGGCCGAAAAGCGCGCCCGCGATCTCGCGGAACAGATGCGCGGCAACATCTCGGGTTCGCTTTCCGATGTCGAGCGCCTGCTCGGCGAGGCGTCCAAGCGTTCCGACACGGCAGCGCAGAGCCTGCGCGAAACGCTGCGCCAGTCGGTCGAGGAAGCAGTCGGTCGTTTTGCCGGCGCGACGGACGAAATCCGCCGTTCCGCGCAGGATATCCGTCAGGAGCTCGACGCGACCCGCACGGAGCTGAAGCGCGGCGCCTTCGATCTGCCTGAAGAAGCCAAGGAAAGCGCCGCCGCCATGCGCCGCGCAGTCGGCGAACAGATCAAGGCATTGCAGGAGATCTCGCAGCTCGTCGGCCGCTCGTCGCAGCAGCTGGAAGTGGCCGAACCGACCCAGGCCAGGGCTCCGGCCGCCATGACGGCAGCAATCGCCCGCCCCCAGCAGCCGGCTCCGCAGCCGCAGCCGGCCCAGGTCGCCGCGGCACCCCGTAACGACCCCTATTCCGCCGGCCTCCTGCGCGGCAGCTTGCCGCTCGAAAAGCCGGTGCAGGCCGCTGCACCGACCGCGGTTCCGGCCGCTCCGGTACAGGCGGCAGCCCGTCCGGCCGAGCCCGCTGCTCCTTCCGGCCAGGGCGGCTGGATCAGCGACCTGCTGCGCGGTGCGTCCCGCGACGAGGCTGGCGATCAGGCACCGCGCGCTCCGGCCCGGGCCGCCGAGCCCGCGGCTGCGCCGCGCACCGCCAACGGCGACAACCGCAATCCGCGGCATATGGTGGAATCGCTGAACTCGCTGTCGGTCGATATCGCCCGCGCCATCGACCATGACGCTTCCGTCGACCTCTGGCGCCGTTACCAGCGCGGCGAACGCGACGTCTTCACCCGCCGGCTCTA
>JBQGDG010000026.1:0-2290 GCA_052038935.1 Neorhizobium sp.
ATCTTGTCGATGTCGCCCGCCTGGGTGGAGAGAAGCAGGACGCCGAGCACGGCGCGGAAACGCTGGACCGGGACGGCCACCGAGACGATCAGTTCACCGCGATCGGTGATCCGCACCAGCGCCCCGCGCACCCCGGTCAGCGCGTTCATGACCTCGGGATAGATGGACCCGTCGCCGCCCGGCGCTTCCTTGTAGATCGGCAGGTTGCCCGGCTGCAGAAGGCGGTTGAAGAGCCCGGCCATCCATTCGCTCCAGGTCTGCGTCTCGTTTTCGACCGGCGGCAGATCGTAGCGCAGCACCTGGCCGCGCGAATAGAGATGACGGGAATCGAGAAGCAGGTTGGCGTCCGCGTCGAACAGGCGCGCCCTCGTCCTGGTCGGCGAAATCAATCGCCGCAGCACCGGCGCGACGCGCTCCGGGTCGATCGGGAAGTCGAGGTCCTCGTCGTTGGGGACGGGCGTGATGCTCTGCCCGGCCTGCAGCTCGAGAAGCTTTTCCGGATCGATGGTGATCGAATTCGTGTCCACCGAGGCGGAAGCGGAGACGGCAGCCGAGATGATCTCGCCCTGGGTGAGCAGGCTTTCGACGCGGGCGTCGATGAGCCCTTCACGGAACTGGTTGAGATAGAGGATGCCGGCGACGAGGACGACCGTCGCGGCGATGTTGAAGAACAGGATCCGCCGGGTGAGGCTCGAAAACACCGCATGGCCGAACAGCCGCCGGATCAGCGTGAACGATCGCGGCCACAAGCGCCGGCCGGGCCGTTTGGCCGGCGCGGCCTGGATCGCCTGATTTTCGAGCAGTCTGTCTGCCACGTTCTGTCCTTCCGCCGGGCCAGTCTATCGCTGACCCGGGCGTGGCTTCGCGTTGAGTGGTTGCAATCCGGTCGTTCAGGCCGCTTCGCGGAAGCGATACCCTACGCCATAGAGGGTTTCGATCATGTCGAAATCCGTGTCAACCATCTTGAACTTCTTGCGCAGGCGCTTGATGTGGCTGTCGATCGTCCGGTCGTCGACATAGACCTGCTCGTCATAGGCCGCATCCATCAGCGCGTCGCGGCTCTTCACCACGCCCGGCCGCTGCGCCAGCGAATGGAGAATGAGGAATTCGGTGACGGTGAGCGTGACGGGCTCGCCTCTCCACGTGCAGGTATGGCGTTCCTGGTCCATCAGCAGCTGGCCGCGCTCGAGCGTGCGCGCCGCGGGCTGGTCGACGCCGGGCTTGACCCCGCCCGTCGCCTGCAGGTCGCGGTTGCCGGCGCGGCGAAGGATCGCCTTGACGCGCTCGACGAGCAGACGCTGCGAAAACGGCTTGGTGATGAAATCGTCGGCGCCCATCTTCAGGCCGAACAGTTCGTCGATCTCCTCGTCCTTGGACGTCAGGAAGATCACCGGCAGATCGGATTTCTGCCGCAGGCGGCGCAGGAGCTCCATTCCGTCCATGCGCGGCATCTTGATGTCGAAGATGGCGAGCTGAGGCGGGCGGGCGACGAGACCGTCCAGCGCCGACGCGCCGTCCGTATAGGTCTCGACCTTGTAGCCCTCCGCCTCGAGCGCGATCGACACCGAGGTGAGAATATTTCGGTCGTCGTCTACGAGCGCGATCGTTTGCATACCGTCCATCTCCATTGCCATTTCGTGCGCATCTCCGTGGAATGACCATAGTCCATTCCCAGCCCTCGCCACGCGCTTCATGGGTAGAAAGGTGGAACAAATTGTGGCAAAGTTAAAGAGGTGGGCACTTCATAAGCACCTCCAGAGCGGTTGAAGACCTGCCAAAACCGCACTTTCCGCCTGCATCAAAACGCTCAATAAACCGATTTAAAAAGAAATAAATTTCTTTAAATCGATTAATTTATTGATATTATTGGCTAATTTAAAACTTGCCGCTTGCCGTTTTAAAAAACAGCATCTAGGTTCCGGCGCACGGCCAATCGTATCAATGGTAGATGGAGGAAGGCGCGTATGGAGCAGTTTGGACTTCACAACCCGGCAAACGGGCTAGCGGAAATCGGCCTGGAGAAGGCGGCGCGCGTCAACTACAACCTTTCCGAGGTCGAGCTTTACGAAGAAGCGATCCGCCACGGCGAGGCCGACCTGACGGCCGATGGCGCGCTGCGCGCCGTGACCGGCCAGCACACCGGCCGCTCGCCGAAGGACAAGTTCGTGGTGCGCGATGCCGGCACCGAGAACAATATCTGGTGGGACAACAACAAGCCCCTGTCGCCCGAACATTTCGCGGTGCTGAAGGCCGACATGCTGGCGCATGCCGCCGGCAAGACGCTCTACGT
>JBQGDG010000027.1:0-8485 GCA_052038935.1 Neorhizobium sp.
GCTCGATCTGAGGCGGACGGCACTCGTCGTGATCGACCCGCAGGTCGATTTCATGAGCCCGAAAAGCCCGGCATGGCCGGTCGTCGGCGAGAGCGTGACCGAACACAACACCGTTCCCAATCTCGTCAAGCTCTTCAAGGCCGCGAAGGGAAGCGGTATCCCGGTCGTCATCTCACCCCATTACTACTATCCCCACGACCATAAGTGGAAGGTCGAGGGGCCGCTGGAAATCCTCCAGCACAAGCTCGGCATGTTCGACCGCAAGGGTCCGCTGACCCTGGAGGGATTTGCAGGCTCGGGGTCGGAATGGATGCCGGAGTTCAAGGAATATATCGAGGACGGCCAGACAATCATCTGCTCGCCGCACAAGCTTTACGGCCCGCAGGCCAACGATCTGGTGCTGCAACTCGGCAAACAGGGTGTCAACCAGATCATCCTGGCGGGCATGGCGGCCAATCTCTGCGTCGAATCCCATCTGAGGCATTTCCTCGAACAGGGTTTCGAAGTGGCGGTGGTACGCGACGCCATCGCCGCCGCCAAGTTTCCGGAGGGAGACGGCTATCTGGCCGCGCTCATCAACTTCCGCTTCATAGCCAACGGGCTGTGGACGACCGAGGAAACCGTCGCCAAGCTCGGCGCAGCCTGAGGCAGGCGACGGGGTGGGCCGATGCGCGCTCCATCTGCGCCACCGGTGTCACCCCGCGGCGGCCGGCCGTTCGACCATTGCGTCGAGTTCGGCCACCATGGAGGCGTCGAGCATGAGATCCTTGAGGGTGGATTGGTCGAGCTTGGCGAAAAATGCCTGGAGTGCTTCTGCAAGAAGCCTCTTCAGGCCGCAGCTTCTGGTAATGACGCAATGATTGTCGCATGTGAAGCATTCGACCATGGCGAAATCGGGCTCGGTCAGCCGTATGACCTGACCGACCCTGATATCGGCGGGATCGCGGCCCAGCCGGAAGCCGCCCGAGCGACCCCGGACCGCCGTCAGGAAACCCTCGCGGATCAGCTGATTGACCACCTTCATCAGGTGCGCGCGGGAAATGCCGTAGGCGCGAGCCGTCTCTTCGATCGTCAAAAGTTTTTCCGGCTTCGAGGCTGCATACATGAGCACCCGAAGCGCGAAATCCGAATATTGCGTGAGCCGCATCTGCACCGTCCCTGTCCACTGAAAGATGCATCAGATTTAGATGTTTTTCAAGAGGGACCCGGCACCCGCGGCTACCTGTCCGCGGCCCGGCCGGCCAATCCCGCTGCAGGCGACGGCGAGGGCGGCATGATTCCAGCTTGAAAAGAAATATTCTTGATATATGTTATTCGGCATTGACCGTGGAGCTGCAGCGTCTGCGGCGAGCCGGGAATATACAGGAGAGAGACGCCTCCATCATAGCCATTTCGCGCCTTTCGCGCCGCCCAAAAGGCGGCTCGCCCGGCATTCTCCGGCTTACGGCCGGGCCATGACATTTGTAGCCGTCGGACCCGGCGGAGAAACATAGACGCAACCGGGGCCGCCCATTTCGATACGCTCCGTTTATTTTGTCGCAGGATTCACATGGCATCTCCCGATTTTTCCCCAACCGAAAACATGAAGATATGCGTGGCCGGCCCCGGTGCGGTGGGAACGACGCTGGCTGCGCTCCTGGGAAGCCGGCAAGACGACGTGTCGGTGATCGCACGCGGAGAGAGTCTTAGGGCGATCGGGAAGCACGGTATCCGGCTGATCACCGCGGACCGGCAGATCGAAGCCGCGGTCCATGTGACCGACGGCAGCGACATATCTCCGCAGGATGTCGTACTTCTGTGCGGCAAGGCCCAGGATCTGCCCGGACTGGCCGAGCAGTCGTCGAAGGCCATCGGGCCCGACACGATGCTATTGCCGGTCGTGAACGGCATTCCATGGTGGTACTTCCATGGCGAGGACGGTCCGCTTGCCCGGCGGGTAGTGCGGTCGGTCGATCCGCGCGGCGATATCGCACGGCTCCTGCCACCGGAGCAGGTCGTCGGCGCGATCGCGGTCTTTACCGCGGAACGCCTCGGACCAGGAGTCGCCAGGGCGTTGAACCCGGTTCGGATGGTGATCGGGGAAATCGACAACAGCCCGAAGCAGCGCAGCCAGGCGTTTGCGGAAAGGATGAACCGGTCGGGGATCGAGGCGCGCGTTAGCGAGCGCATCCGCGATCCGCTCTGGACCAAGGTGATTGCGAACCTCATGTCCAATCCGCTCTCGGTCGTTGCCGAGGCGCCGCTGAAGGACGTGTGCGGTTCGGACGCATTGTCGTCCATCACAAGGCAGCTGATGGATGAGGCGCTGCTGACGGCCGCGTCGTTCGGCGCGCGATGCGAACTGACGCCCGATCAGCTGATCGCACTCGGCGCAAATATGGGCGACGCCAAGACCTCCATGCTGCAGGACTTCGAAAGCGGCAGGCCGCTGGAACTCGGTGCGATCTGCGAATCCGTCATGGAACTTGCGGCGATCCGGGGGCTCGACATGCCTCTTACCCGACAGATTGCCGCCCTTGCCCGCTACAGGAGCGCGAATGCCGGCGAAAGGCGCGCCGCCTGACCGCGCTGCGGCCGGGGGATTTTTGGTCGCGGGGCCGCCGAGGTGGCGGCACGCCGGCGAAGCCCCGGATCCGGAATGTTGAAACTGCCCGTTATCGATCGGCCCCCGGCGGGTGCTGGCAATGTCGAAGCGAAAGCCTGAATAGTCCGGGCGCTGGAACGTGGCGATCACCCGGAAGTCGAGTTCTGCGACGGTCGGGAAGGCCGATGCCGGCGGCCTGCAGGTGATGATGGTGGCGACGCCGGACCAGCGGCAGGCCGACAAGGCCTTCGACCGGGGCTTGCCGAAAGGCCATCCCGTTCGGGCGGCATGGATATGCAAAGCGGATCCCCGGCCGCATCGAACCATTGGAGCGTGTCTTGAAGCACATTCTGGTCGTGGACGACGACCCAAACATGCGGTCGCTGATCGCGGATTATCTTTCCCAGCACGCGTTTCGCGTCACGGCCGTCGGCGACAGCCATCAGATGAACCGGGTCATCACGACCGAGATCGTCGATGCGATCGTGGTCGATCTCAATCTCGGCCATGAGGACGGGCTCGAGATCGTGCGCAATTTCTCCACCCTCTCCGATGCGCCGATCCTCATCATCAGCGGCGACCGACTCGAGGAAGCCGACAAGGTGATCGGCCTCGAACTCGGGGCGAACGATTATATTACCAAGCCTTTCGGCCTCCGGGAGTTCCTGGCGCGGATCCGCGCTGTTCTGCGCGAAAAGCCGGCGCCCAAGATCGAACGGGATCGCCGGGCCTATCGTTTCCGCGGCTGGACGCTGTCCGTGCGGCTGCGAACGCTGAAATCGGCCGAAGGGGAGGACATCAAGCTCACAGCCGGCGAGTTCAATCTGCTGAACGCCTTCCTGCGGTCGCCGAAGCAGATCCTGTCGCGCGAGCAGCTGCTGGCCGCCAGCCGGGTACATAACGAAGAGGTCTTCGACCGCAGCATCGACGTTCTCATCCTGCGTCTGCGGCGAAAACTGGAGGCCAATCCCTCCAATCCCACGCTGATCCGGACCGAGCGCGGGCTCGGCTATATTTTCGACGCCGAGGTGGAGGTCGAGGAGAAGCCGAGGATAAAAAAATGACTGCCGCGTCGGTGCGGTTCGTGATCATGGCTTCGATCGCTCTCCTGACCGGGCCGCTTCAGCTCGCAGCAGAGCCGGGGGCAGGCGAGGGCGACGTCCTCCATCGGGCCAGGGAGCCAATCACGCCGATCGGCATGGCACCGCTCGTGGCCGATCCCCGTTCAAGCCTCGGTGAGAGGCTGTTCCGCGACCCGCTGCTGTCGCGCAACAAGAACATGTCCTGCAGTTCCTGCCACGATCTGGAAAGCAACGGGACGGGTGCGCGCCGTCCGACCACGCATCGTCCTTCGCCCCTGCCGTTCGATATTCCCACGATCTTCAACGTGAGCGCCAATTTCGCCTTCGGCTGGCGGGCCGAATTCACGTCCATCGACCGGTCGAACGAGGATGCGCTGACGAACGCCTTCGTGATGAACATCGACTGGCAGACGCTTCAGATGCGGCTGGCCCAGGACCGGCAGTACAGCCGCCTGTTTCGCGACCTCTATGGTCACGAGGCCGATCAGAGATCGGTGCTGGATGCACTGCGGCGCTTCGAGAGCAGGCTGTCGACCCCGGCGCCGTTCGATGAGTTCCTCGGAGGCAACGAGGAGGCGATCTCGTTCCGGGCCAAACAGGGTTATGGCCTCTTCAAGGAGTTCGGATGTTCCTCCTGCCACCAAGGGGCCAATATCGGCGGCAATCTCGTCGAACGCTTCGGCCTGTTCGCGCCGGCGGCGACGGACACGGCAAGGGATATCGATCTCGGGCGCTATCTGCTCACCAGATCAGCGGAGGATATCGGTGTCTTCAGGGTGCCGAGCCTGCGAAACGTTGCGGTTACCAGTCCCTATTTTCACGACGGTCGCGAGCCGGATCTCGGTCAGGCCGTGAGACTGATGTCGGAATATCAACTCGGCCGTGAAATCGACGACGATGACGCCGCTTCCATCGTCGAATTCCTGAAGACGCTGACCGGTCGCTTCGAGGGACGGCCCATCACGGCAGGCCCGCCGGAGGAAGGTCGATGATGATGAGCCGCTCGATCGCGGTGGTGATGATCATCTGCTCGATGATCGTCGCCTTCATCATTTCTCGGGGTGACGTGGGAACGGCCAGTCACGAAGCCATCCTCAATGCATTTCAGACGATCGACAACGACCATGCGGCTCTTCAGCGTGACGTCCTGCAGGCGCGAAACGGACTTCTGCGAAACTATGATCCCATCATGACGTCGGTTACCGGGCTGCTGCAGAGCCTCGGCCAGTTGAAAACCATGCTGGCGAGCGGCGGCGAGGACGAAACGCCCTTGCAGGGGGGGCTCGACCCGCTGGCGGCCTCGATCCTGAGCGACGAGAGGCTGGTCGAGCAGTTCAAGACGCGGAATGCGGTTTTTCAGAATTCCGTATCGGTCTTCGTGCGCCTGCTCGCGGAACTGCACCGCAGCCCCAATGCCGAGGTCCAGCGCATGATCGGAAGTTCGAGCGATCTCGGCAATATCATGATGCGCTTTGCGATGGATCCGACTTCGCAAAGCCGCCAGCAGCTTTCTCGCGAGCTCGATGGTCTTCATATGGCAAACCCGGCCCGTTACCGCAATCTCGATACGCTTGTGCGGCACGGGCGCATGATCGTCGATACCCTGCCGGATGTAGACAGCACGCTCTTTGCGCTGCTGTCCTCGAGAACCGGGGAGCGTGTGCACTCGGTTCGCAATCTCTATCTCGTCGTCTACAGCGAGAGGGCCACGAGGGCGGCCTGGGGACGGCTTTTCCTGGGTTCGGTCTCGGTCCTGCTGAGCGGTTACGTCACCTTTCTCGTCTTCCGTCTGCGGGCGCAGACCGACAGGCTGAAACGCCGGCTGAACTTCGAGGCACTGACGGCCGACATAAAGCGTGAGGTAGCACTCGACGACCGGGACGCTGGGCTGATCGAGACCGCCCTGAAGCAATATGCCGCCTTCTTGCGGGTCGAATGGTTCATGCTGGCCATCTTCCGCGATGCACAGGGTCATTCTAGCGAGGTCTACGCCTCCGATGACCGTCGCCACGAGGAGCTTCCCGCGATAAAGGCGCTGATCCACGAGCTCATGGAGACGTCGCAGCGGGAAAACGAGCCCTTCTTCTACCGGAACCTCCGGCGCAGCGACGTCATCCCCTTCGTCCACGATGCGATGAGTGCGGGGATCGGCCTTTGCCTGAAATTCGAGGACGGGTCGGCGGCCGTGCTTCTGGCGAGTTTCGACGAACTGCGGCCAAGACCCGCCTCGGACGATCTCTATCTCTACCGCATGTGCGTCGAGACCCTAACGACGGCGGTCCGGCAAAAGCATGCGGATATCGAGCGCAAGGCGCTGGAACACCGGCTGCAGCATGCGCAGCGGCTCGAGGCGGTCGGCACGCTCGCGGGCGGCATTGCGCATGAGTTCAACAACATTCTCGGAGCGATGCTCGGTTATGCGGAAATGGCGTCCCGGCACATGGCGCGGCGATCCGCGAGCCGGAACTATGTCGATCAGATCGTCGCGGCGGGTGCACGCGCCAAACATATCGTCGACCAGATCCTCACGCTCGGGCGGAAGCGGGAACGCGTCGGACTGCCGTTCGATGTGGTCGAGACAATCACCGATCTCATGCCGCTGCTTCGCGTCTCGCATTCCCGCGACCTCGATCTCAGCGCCGTCATGCCGCCATCTCCGCTGACGATCGTGGGGCACCCGGTCGGGCTGCAACAGGTGCTCATCAACCTGTGCAAGAACGCCGTCGAGGCGTCCTCCGGCCATGCGACGGTCAAGCTGACCGCGGAACACGTCGCCGTTCTGCGGGTCACCCGCCTGTCGCACGGTGTCCTGCGTCCGGGGCAGTATGTCGCGATCACCGTGGAAGACAGGGGCGCGGGCATCCATCCGAATGCCGTCGATCGGATATTCGAGCCGTTCTATACGACCCGGGCCCATGAAGGAGGGACGGGGCTCGGCCTCGCCGCCGTGCACGGCAATCTCGTCGATCTGAAGGGCGTCGCCGATATCGTCAGCGCGCCGGGGAATGGAACGCGATTCACGCTCTATTTCCCGCAGAGCCAGCAACGGCCGCTGCCGCTCGAAGAGTTCTTCTCCGAGAGGGCGGTTCCGATCGGTAACGGCGAGCTCATCGTCGCCATCGAAGAGGAGGCGCAGCTTCTCGCCATGCTCGAAGACAAGCTTGCCGCCCTGGGCTACGAGCCCGCCGGGTTTTCGTCCGTCGAGGCTTTCCTCGATGCTGTCCGCAACGAAGGGCTGAAGCCCGATCTGGTCGTCGCCGATGCGGTTTCCACCAGCGGCCATGCCGACTGGGTCTCGGAGGCGCAGGCTCAAGGCGTGTTCCCGGTCGTCTACATGCTTGATCCGATGGCGAGCCTTGATCAGTCACGGGCCGAGTACGGCCAACTGTTGTCCAAGCCACTGAATTCCCGCCTGCTTGCCGATGCGATCGCGTCGCGGCTCAAACCGCATCACGGTACCGCGAGGCGCAGAAGGGATGACCGGGATGCCTAGATTACATTTGAAGCCGAACTCGCGCTTTCCCGCATCCGGAAATGTCATTTCGAGCATAACGTGATGTACTTCAACGAACTTGGACGGACAGACCATGATCCTGCGGAGATGGCGATGCGAGACGCGCCGGATTTTGCTTATCGCAAGCCTCGGCGGTGCGCTCGAATTCTACGACTTCGTCGTCTTCGTCTTTCTCGCGCCGATCATCAGCAAGCTCTTTGTTCCGCCGGAAGTGCCGGAATGGTTGGGGATCGTCACCACCTTCGGGATTTTCTCGGCGGGTTATTTCTTCCGTCCGCTCGGGGGCATCATCCTCGCGCAGTTCGGCGACCTTTTCGGGCGCAAGCGGGTCTTCGTCTTCTCGATATTGCTGATGGCGGCCTCGACGCTCGGCATGGCGCTTCTGCCCACCTATTCGTCGATCGGCATCCTGGCGCCGCTGACACTTCTTCTGCTTCGCACATTGCAGGGAGCTGCGATCGGCGGCGAGGTCCCGGGCGCATGGACCTATGTCGCCGAGCAGGTGCCTTCGAACCAGGTCGGTTTCGCCTGCGGTTTCCTCTGTTCCGGGCTGACGCTGGGGATCCTGCTCGGTGCGCTGATCTCGGCCGTCCTGCATCGCTGGTTCTCCGATGATCAGGTGCTGCATTTCGCGTGGCGCATCCCCTTCCTCATTGGCGGCATTCTCGGAATGCTGGGTGTCCTGCTCCGGCGGCTGATGAGCGAGACGCCGATCTTCCTGAAAACGCGCGACGAGCAGCAGCTTGTGCCGGAGATGCCCCTGAAGGTCGTGCTCCGTAGCCATTTGCGGGGCATCGCAATCTCGATGATCGGCACCTGGGTGCTTTCGGCGGGCGTCGTGGTGACGACGCTGATGACGCCCCGGCTGCTGGAAAGCGTCTACGGCTATTCGGCCGAGACGGCGCTCTCGGCTACATCGTTCGGGACGGTCTTCGTGTTTCTCGGCGTGACCTCGGCAGGTTCCCTGGCTGATCATTTCGGCATCGGTCCGTCACTGATCGTCGGAGCGTGCCTGTTCGCACCGGCGACCTACTTCTTCTACACCTATGCGGGCACGTCCCCGGAACTGCTCTACGCCCTCTACGGCGCCATGGGCCTGTCGGTGGGCGTCATCGGGGTCGTGCCGCTCATCATGGTCCGGGCGTTCCCGAGCCGCGTGCGGTTCACCGGCGTATCATTCTCCTACAACGTGTCCTACGCGTTCTACGGTGGCGTGACGCCGGTCTTCATCGCCGGGCTCGTTACACATTCACCCATGGTCCACGTCTATTATCTTCTGTTCGTAGCGGCGGTCATCCTGATGCT
>JBQGDG010000028.1:0-17777 GCA_052038935.1 Neorhizobium sp.
GAGCGCGCGAAACAGGCCACGGCCAGAAGCAGGAACGGCGTCGTCGGCATGACGGGCAGGAAGGCGCCGATCACGCCGAGAGCGACGAACAGCCAGCCGAGACAGAGATAGAGCAGACGCATGATGAACCCGATGCAGAAAACCTGAGCATGATAGACAAGTTGGTACGCAGCGTCTCGCATCAATCTCACGGTCGGGGCCGGATTTCCCCGTGCCTGGGAAAGTCGAGGGCAGGCAACGGTTTAGGCACATGAGATGTAATCGGATTGCCCTTCCCATTTGATCTGCGCCAGCTATAGTGCCGCCGACTTCAACAGGGCTTGAGGACATGATGTCGAAGAAGAAAGTGCTCGTCGTGGGCGGGGCCGGCTATATCGGATCGCATACGTGCCTGGTGCTGGCGGACAGGGGATATGAACCGGTCGTCTTCGACAATCTCTCCAATGGCCACGCGGAATTCGTCCGCTGGGGCGAACTGGAGCAGGGCGATATCCGCGATCGGGCGCGGCTGGACGAGGTCTTCGCCAAACACAGGCCGGATGCGGTGCTGCATTTCGCGGCGCTGATCGAGGTCGGGGAATCGGTCAAGAATCCGGTCGGCTTTTACGACAACAACGTCGTCGGCGCGCTCACGCTTCTGTCGGCCGCCATGGATGCCGGCGTGAAGGCCTTCGTCTTCTCCTCGACCTGCGCGACCTACGGCCTGCCGGATCGCGTACCGATGGACGAGACCCACAAGCAGGCGCCGATCAATCCCTACGGACGCACCAAGTTCATCATCGAACAGGCGCTGAAAGACTACGGCACTTACAAGGACCTCAAGTCGGTCATGCTGCGCTACTTCAACGCCGCCGGCGCGGATTTCGAGGGCCGGATCGGCGAATGGCACACGCCTGAAACCCACGCGATCCCGCTCGCGATCGAGGCCGCCCTCGGGCGCCGCCAGGGGTTCAAGGTATTCGGTGACGACTACGATACGCGCGACGGCACCTGCGTGCGCGACTATATCCATGTGCTCGATCTGGCGGACGCCCATGTCCGCGCGGTGGATTATCTGCTCGCGGGCGGCGAGACGGTGGAGCTCAATCTCGGCACCGGCACCGGCACGACGGTGAAGGAACTGCTCGCAGCCATTTCGGACGTTTCCGGCAAGCCTTTCCCGGTCGAATATGTCGGCCGCCGCGAGGGTGATTCCACCTCGCTCGTCGCAAACAACGACAAGGCGCGCGACGTGCTCGGCTGGCAGCCGAAATATACGCTGGCCGACATCATCCGGTCCGCATGGGACTGGCATTCGCGCTCCAACCACGTGATGCAGTAGAGGCATTCAGACATGGCGAAGATGGTTCATTCGATGATCCGCGTCCTCGAAGAGACGCGCTCGGTCGATTTCTACGACAAGGCTTTTGGCCTGAAGGTCGCGAGCCGCGTGCCCTTCGACGGGTTCACGCTGATCTATCTCGCCAATCCGGAAACCGGGTTCGAGCTGGAACTGACCGTCAATGCAGGACGCACCGAAGCCTACGACCTCGGCAACGGTTACGGCCACCTTGCTGTGACGGTCGATGACATTGATGCGGAATACGAACGCTTCACCGGCCTCGGCCTGACGGTCGGCAAGCTGGTCGAGATGCCGCATGAGGGTAAGCCGTTCGCGCGCTTCTTCTTCGTCACCGATCCGGATGGCTACAAGACGGAAGTCATCCAGCGCGGCGGACGTTTCCAGTAAGCGGGAGAGACGGTATGGCGGAAGACGGGGTCAAGCTGGAGGAGAGCTGGAAGCAGGCGCTCGAAGGCGAATTCGCCGATCCGTACATGGCCGATCTCAAGCGTTTCCTCGTCGCCGAGAAACAGGCGGGAAAGCGAATCTTCCCAAAGGGTTCCGAGTATTTCCGCGCACTTGACCTCACCCCGCTCGACGAGGTGAAGGTCGTCATCCTCGGCCAGGATCCCTATCACGGGTTCGGGCAGGCGCATGGGCTGTGCTTTTCGGTCCAGCCCGGCGTGCGCATTCCGCCTTCGCTCGTCAACATCTACAAGGAGATGGAGAGCGATCTCGGCATCGCGCCCGCCAGACACGGTTTTCTCGAACACTGGGCGGAACAAGGCGTGCTGCTGCTGAACAGCGTGCTGACGGTGGAAGAAGGCAGGGCCGCCGCACATCAGGGCAAGGGCTGGGAACGGTTCACCGATGCGGTGATCCGCACCGTCAACGACGAATGCGACGGGATCGTCTTCATCCTGTGGGGTTCCTATGCCCAGAAGAAGGCCGCTTTCGTCGATCAGCAACGGCATCTGGTGCTGAAATCGGCCCATCCGTCGCCGCTCTCGGCCCATAACGGCTTCCTCGGCTCGCGGCCGTTTTCGAAGGCGAACGATTACCTGCAGTCGATCGGCAAGGATCCGGTCGACTGGCAGTTGCCGGAAGGCGCTTGATTGGTGAACGCGTGGCGTTCTTCGTCAATGAAAAGCGAACAATCCGTTCGGAGCTGATCGTCTATCCAAATCCCCGCCCATCAACCAAATATTGCCCCAGAAAGACGGCCCGCCGATTGCAACCATGGGCCAGAAAGGGGTTTGAAATGCTTACCCAGATCAAGGGCCTCCACCACATCACGTCGATGGCGTCCGGTGCTGCCACGAACAACAGGTTCTTCACCGATACGCTCGGCCTGCGCCGCGTCAAGAAGACCGTGAATTTCGATGCGCCGGATGTCTACCATCTCTATTACGGCGACGAAGTCGGTACCCCCGGTTCGGTCATGACCTACTTTCCGTTTCCCCATATCGCCCAGGGCCGTCCCGGTACCGGCGAGGTCGGCGCGACGGTGTTCTCGGTTCCCCAGGGTACGCTCGGTTATTGGAGCGACCGGCTGACCAAGGCAGGCGTCGACGGCCTCAAGCCGGACGAGGCCTTCGGTGAAAAGCGGCTGCATTTCGCCGGTCCCGACGGCGACGGTTTTGCGCTCGTCGAGGTCAAGGAGGATGCCCGCACGCCCTGGACCGGAAACGGTGTCGGCGCCGAGGAGGCGATCCGCGGTTTCCATTCGGCCACGATGCGGCTGCGGGACGACGGGGCGACGGCGGAACTGCTGAAGTTCATGGGTTACGAACAGGTCGATGCCAGGGATGGTGTCACCCGGTTCGGCATTGCCGGCGGCAACGGCGCCGACTTCATCGACGTCGAGACCATGCCGAATATTTCCAGCGCGCGTCTCGGTGCGGGTTCGGTCCATCACATCGCATTCGCCGTCGACAACCGCGCCACGCAGCTCGAAGTGCGCAAGGCGTTGCTCGATACCGGATACCAGGTCACGCCCGTCATCGACCGCGATTATTTCTGGGCGATCTATTTCCGCACGCCGGGCGGCGTGCTGTTCGAGATCGCCACCAACGAGCCCGGTTTCGATCGTGACGAGGACACCGCGCATCTCGGCGAGGCGCTGAAGCTGCCGAAGCAGCATGCCCATCTGCGGTCGGCCCTCGAAGAACATCTGGAACCGCTGGCCTGAAAGCGGGGCGGTGGGCCGCCTTTCGAGGGCGGCCCGTCCTCGCGCACGCAAGGAGCAAGACATGAGCCATGACAGCTATCTGCATCGGGTAAGGCCCGGTGCGCCCGGTTCGCCGATCCTGTTCGTCTTCCACGGGACAGGCGGCGACGAAAACCAGTTCTTCGATTTCGGCAGCCGGCTGCTGCCGGGCGCCACGGTGGTCTCGCCGCGTGGCGACGTATCCGAACACGGCGCGGCGCGTTTCTTCCGGCGCAAGGCGGAAGGCGTCTACGACTGCGATGACCTGGCGCGCGCCACCGAGCGCATGGGGGAATTCGTCGAGGCCAACCGGCAGCGCTACGAGTCCTCGACCGTGCTCGGCCTCGGATTTTCCAACGGAGCGAATATTCTCGCCAATATCATGATCGAGAAGCCCGGGGTCTTCGAAGCCGGCGTGCTGATGCATCCGCTGATCCCCTTCAAGCCGAAGGATCGGGTGGTCGGCGACAAGGCCCACGTGCTGATCACCGCCGGAGAGCGCGACCCGATCTGCGCGGTGCCGATGACGTTGGAACTGGCGGAATACTACAGGCGGCAGGGCGATCGGGTCTCGATCGAATGGCATGCGGGCGGCCACGAGATCCGGCCGAACGAGATCGAGGCGGTCAAGACGTTTCTCGCCCCCTATGGCGGCCATCCGTCGGGCGAGTGATCGCACTGCGTCCATCTTCCGGACTTGCGGAAGGGCGCGGTCATGGCCGATAGTGCCGTGACCGCTGCCTGCAGGTCCGGAGGAGTTCATGAGCAATCACCTGAAATTCTTCATCAATGGCGAATGGGTGGAGCCGGCGATCCCGGTCGCGCTCGATGTCGTCGATCCGTCCACCGAAGAGCCGTTCACGCAGATCGCCCTCGGTTCCAAGGCCGATGTGGACAAGGCTGTCGCCGCCGCCAGGGCGGCCTTCGCAGCCTTTTCCCAGTGGTCGCAGGCCGAGCGGCTGGCGCTCCTGAAGCGCATTCTGGCGGAATACGAGAAGCGTGCCGAAGACATCGCACAGGCCGTCAGCCGGGAGATGGGCGCGCCGCTCGCCTTCGCGCGGGGGTCGCAGGTCGCCGCCGGTCACGGCCATCTCAGCGCGACGATCACGGCGCTGGAAACGTACAAATTTACCGAACAACGCGGCACGACGCTGATCGTCAGGGAACCTGTCGGTGTCTGCGCATTGATCACGCCGTGGAACTGGCCGCTCAACCAGATTACCTGCAAGGTCGGTCCGGCGATCGCGACGGGATGCACGATGGTGCTGAAACCCTCGGAGATCGCGCCGATCTCGGGTGTCATCTTCGCCGAAGTCATGGAAGCGGCGGGCGTGCCGAAGGGCGTCTTCAACATGGTCAACGGCACCGGGCCGGATGTCGGGCAGGTTATGGCCGGCCACCCGGATGTCGACATGGTCTCCTTCACCGGCTCGACGCGCGCCGGCATCATCGTCGCCAAGACGGCGGCGGATACCGTGAAGCGCGTGGCGCAGGAACTCGGCGGCAAATCGCCGAACATCGTCCTTCCCGATGCCGACATCGCCCAGGCGGTCGCCGACGGCGTGACCGGATGTTTCGGCAATTCCGGCCAGTCCTGCGATGCGCCGACGCGCATGCTGGTGCCGCGCGACCGGCATGACGAAGCGCTGGCGGTCGCGAAGGAGGCCGCCGAAAAGCTCGTCACCGGCGATCCGCGCGCCGAAGGCACCGATCTCGGACCGGTGGTCAGCAAGGTTCAGTTCGACAAGATCCAGCGGCTGATCGAAGCCGGCATAACGGAAGGCGCGACGCTGGTGACCGGCGGCCCAGGCCGGCCGGAAAACCTCAATCGCGGCTACTACATCCGGCCGACCGTGTTCGGCAACGTCACCAACGACATGACGATCGCGCGGGAGGAGATCTTCGGACCGGTCCTGTCCATTCTGCCCTATGACAGCGAGGAACAGGCGATCGAGATCGCCAACGATACGCCCTATGGGCTGGCGGCCTATGTGCAGGGCAAGCCGGAAACCGCCAGGAAGATCGCGCCGAGGCTGCGGGCCGGCTCGGTCTATCTGAACTACCCGGACTGGGACCTGTTCTCGTCCTTCGGTGGTTACAAGCAGTCCGGCAACGGCCGCGAATATGCCGACTGGGGCATTCACGACTTCCTGGAGATCAAGAGCGTCGTCGGCCATGGCGGCTGACGGCGGCGCTCATTTCCTCAGACATGCGGTTCGGAGAACGCGGTGACCGCGCCCACGTCCCTCCAGACGGGTTGCCGGTTGCCGCGTTTCGCCTTCCTGTCGCTGAGGGCGAGGTAGAGGTCGAGACGACGGTCCTTGAGACCAGGCACGAGGCTGACCGGCGAGAAGGGCAGCGGCGTGAATGGATTGGACCGATGGTATGCGTGAAGCTCGACGCGCACCGTATGACGGGGACTGACCGCGCGGGAATGGAAGGCATAGGTATCGGCGACGACGAGCGTGTTGGCGCGCACCGTCACCTTGCGCGGCGCAAAATCCCCGATCTGCGCGAGTTCCTCTTCCCTGATCCGGAAAGAGCCGTCCGCATGGTTCAGGCGGTTGTCGGTGGCGGCTATGATGCTCTGGCGATATTCCCAGTCGAGACGCGCTTCCGTCAGCTTGTGGCTGCCCGGCACGAAAACGAAGGGGCCGTCGTCGGGACCGACATCCTGCAGGAAGAGCCAGGCCTTGGCGGTGGAGTGGAAGGTATCGGCATGCAGCGACGTCTGCGGATCGGCCTTGAGCAGGGCGGGCTCGGCGATCACCGTCTGGATGAAATAGATCGGGTCGCCCCCGACACCGGCAACGTAGCGGATGAGGCCGGCGATTGACGGATCGGAGGCGAAGGCCGCGAGCTCCGGCAGCTGGCGCTGCGCCTGCGGGTTGATCGGCGTCATGCGGGTCACCGCCTGGCCCTGGCGCATCTCGCGGGCGGGCAGCGGGTTGTTCGTCAGGTAGTCGCGAATGCGCTTGAACACGTCCTCGGGAAGGGCGTTTTCGCGCAGGACATAACCGTCCCGATCGAAGGCCTCGCGTTCGGACGGCAGAACGCCGCGGGAGAGGAACCGGCGGCGGTAGTCCGCCATCGCCGCTGCAATTCGGACCCGTTCCCGGTGCAGGCCCATCTCGTTGAACCGCGGACTGCCGATGATCGGGTTCTTGCGGAACGACTTCTCGCTTCCCACCACTCCGAGCGCAAAGCTCGGGAGACGCCACCACGGAATCGTGCTTCGTGTCATATCCTCACCCCCATGAGTCGTGCAGGATACGACATGAAGGTTGAAAGGCAAGCCGGCCAACGCCATCGGCGGTAGATGCCGGGTCCGTCACGGAGCGGGACGGATGCGGCGGCCGGGACCGTCCGTCCCCCGATTTCTTGCGGGTTGTCGATCGGGACGGGGCCTCCTATTGAAGGGCTTGTCCATCGAGGAGAGAGATGGTTAACCCTGCTCGCAGCTTTCCCTGCCGCCCGCGGCCCGCGCTAACCCATATTTACGGGCCGTCGCGTTACCCTGGCAGGAAACGGCTTGCTCTCTACAGCCGCGAGGATCGATGAATTGAGCAGTCTCTGGGTAGGCCTGTTGGCCAATACGGCGGTCGTGGCGCTGGTGATAGCGGTGTGGTCCAATGTCCGCTTGACGACGCTCGAGCGGACAGATGCTCTGCACGGCTGGCAGTTCGGCTCGCTCTTCGGTTTCGGCGCGATCGGCGTCATGCTGATACCCTTCCAGATCAGCGAAGGCTTCTTCATCGATCTCCGCAGCACGATGATCGGCACCGCAGCCTTCATCGGCGGTCCCATCGCCGGCATCCTCGCCGCGGCGATCGCGGCGGCCTTCCGCATCTATCTCGGCGGTGCCGGCGTCTCGATCGGCCTTCTGGGCATGGTGCTTGCCGGCGGCGCCGGGATCATCGGCTACAGGCTGAAATCCGGCGACGCGCCGACGCTGAAGGAAAGCGTGCTCTTCTCCCTCGTCCTCGCCGTATGTGCGGCGGTGCCGTCGCTCGTTCTGTCCTTCGGGCCCACGTCCAGTCCGCAGATCCGCCTGCCGTTCATGACGCTCGTGTTCATGGCGACGCTGATGGCATGTGCTGCGATCGCGAACGAACTGCGCCGGCGCGACACCGAGCAGCGCAACCACATGTATCGTCGCGTCATCGACAGCCTGCCCGAGGCGCTGAACGTCAAGGACCGGGAAGGGCGCTTCGTCATGGCCAACCCGGCGACGGCATCGCTGATGCATGTCGACAGCGTCGCGACGCTGATCGGCAAGACGGATTTCGACTTCTATCCGCCGGATGTCGCCGCCGTGTTCAAGGCTGACGAGGAGAAGGCGCTGAAGGCCGCCGTGCCGATCGTCGAGGAACAGGCGGTATCGCATCTCGATGGCAGCACGGCCCATCTCTCGACCCTGAAGGCGCCGTTTACCGACGCCGAGGGCCGCTGCATCGGTCTCATCACCCACAATCGCGACGTCACGGACAAGAAGCGCCTCGAAGCAGCGCTTGCCCAGAGCGACCGCCGGGCGGCTGAGGCGCTTTCCAGCATTTCCGACGGTCTCGTGATGTTCGACCGGGACCTCACCCTCGTCTTCTGCAACGAGCGCTACCGGTCGATGTTTTCGGTCACGGCGGATCTGCGCGTGCCGGGAACGCCCGCAGCGGCGATCCTTTATGCGTCGATCGCGCGGGGAGAGCTGATCGGCATCCCGCAGGATCAGGTCACGCAATGGGTGGATGCGGCGCTCGCCCGCCTTCGGGAAGCCGGCACGGTCCAGTTCCCGCTTGCCGACGGGCGCTGGATCGAATCGCGCACGCGGCCGACGCCGGAAGGCTCCTGTTTCGTCATCTCCTCGGACATTACCGCCTCCAAGCGGCATGAACTCGAATTGCAGGACCTGAACGACAAGCTGTCGGTGCTTGCCGAGACCGACGGCCTGACCGGCCTGCTCAACCGCCGCGCGTTCGACGCGATCATGGCGGCGGAGGTCGAGCGTGTGGGCCAGGGCGAGGGAACCCTGGCGCTGCTGATGGTCGATGTCGATCACTTCAAGCGTTTCAACGACGCCTATGGCCACGGCGCCGGCGATTCCTGTCTGCGGGCGGTCGCCGACTGTCTCCGTGCCGGTGCCCGGCATCCGGTGGACCGCGCGGCGCGTTACGGCGGCGAGGAGATGGCGCTCATCCTGCCCGATACGGACGAGAAGACCGCCCTCGCGGTGGCGGAGGAATTCTGCGCACGGCTTCGCGGCCTGCGCATACCGCATCTCGCAAGCGACAAGCTGATCGTTACGGCAAGCGTCGGGGTGGCGGCCCTTGCGCCGGGTGCGATGGTCGCGGATGCCGCGCGTCTCGTCACCCGTGCCGACGAAGCGCTCTATGCCGCCAAGAGGGACGGCCGTGACGGCGTGCGCGCCTGGGAGCCGAGCCGGCCGCGAATAGTCCATTCGGACGGCAGCCAGCGCTAAAGGCGCCCCATGGACCAAGATCCGAAGTAACGCGTCAAGCAACTCGCAATCTCGTGTCCCTTCGGCGACTTGAACATTCCCGTGTCCGGTGCTGTTATACTGCCGGGTACAAGGGGGATTTCATGCGGTCATTACTGATTGGGGCAATCGCGTTCGTCTGCGCGCAGGGTTTTGCCTTGCCTGCATCTTCTGCCAATCTCGTCGCATCCATAAGTCTGGCGGACCAGAAAATGACGGTTCTGCAAAACGGCGTTCCGGTCTATTCCTGGAAGGTCTCGACCGCGCGTTCGGGCTATCGCACTCCGACGGGAAGCTGGAGCGCGAAGTGGCTGTCGCGCCACCATCGCTCGCGCAAATACGACAATGCGCCCATGCCCTATGCCGTTTTCTACAACGGCGGTTATGCGGTGCACGCGACATTCGACACGAAGCGGCTGGGGCGCCCCGCCTCGCATGGCTGCATCCGCCTGCATCCGGACAATGCCGCCACCTTCTTTGCGCTGGCGAGCCGGCACGGGCTTGCCAATACGCGCATCGTCGTCAGGAACTGAATGCCGAAGATCAGTAGCCGCAGCTTTTCAGCTGGCCCGCATAGCGCGCCGCCATCGCCGCGGACTTGCGGGCCGTCTGTCGCAGGCTGCTGCTGAACCGGCCGCGCTCGTAGCCGCTCTGTCCCGAATAGTAGGCGAGATAGAGATTATAGGCGTCGTTGCGCGCGATGCCGTTCCTGCGGTGGCTCTGATAGTGATACCAGCCGACGAACTTGATCGCATCGCCGAAATCGTTGCGTCTCGCAGCCCAGCGTCCGGTCGAGCGCTGATAGGTTTCCCAGGTGCCGTCGAGCGCCTGGGCATAACCGAAGGCGGAGGAGGCGCGCTTGCCGGGGATGAAGCCCAGGAACCATTTGCGCGGCGGGCGCGCGTTGGCACGGAAGCTCGATTCCACGTAGATCGTCGCCATCAGGATGGAGGTCGGCACGCCGTATTCGCGTTCCACCGCCTGGGCCTGGCGCTTCCAGTTGTCGAAAAGGCCGTCCCGTTGATCGAAAATCGCGCAGGCATTGGTAATCCGGCTCGGGGCCGAGGCGCAGGCCGTCAGGGACAGCATCAACAGGGCGATGAAAAACGCTATACGCATCGCACACTCTCTTGCATTCGGAAGAGCAATGACCCCTAAAAATTAAGGAAAAGTTTAATCGATGGCCGCGGAGGCTGGTGGAGACGGTTTGATGTGCTTTTGCCTGTGGACGAATTGCGGGGCTGTCCTGTCGAGCATTTGCCGGGTTCCGGCGCCGGCCGTGATGATCTTGCTGCTGGCCGGCGGTGTTGTCCGCGCGGCCGATCTGCCGGCCGATGTCGGTGCCTTCGTCGAGGAGAGGCAGACCTGCGATCATTTTCGCGGGGAGGGCTCGGACGATCCGCAGCGGCAGGCGGAGATCGACGCGGCGCTTGATCGCTACTGCACCGGCAGCGACGCACGCCTGGCCGCTTTGAAGATGAAATACGCGAACGGCCCGGATGCGGTCCGAGCGGCTCTTGCCGAATTCGAGGAACGGATCGAATAAGGCATGTCTCCCTCCGGCACAGGCTTCTGTACCAAGCCGGGAAAAAAATCGATTTCAATAAAATTGCATCTATCCATTTAAGGCCGCCGAAAACCTGGCGGTCTATGGTCGTGCCATGAAGAAACGAGGCGGCAGAAAAAAGAGCCGCCCAGAAACAGGGTGCAGGCAATGATCAAGAAGCTCATCATTTCGGCAGTCGTTCTGGCGGCTCTCATCGCCGGCAAGGAAGCTCATGCCGCCGGTCCGGCAGGCTTTGCCCGATCGCTGGTCGGCACGGCCGCGCAGGTCCAGATCGCCGGCCTGGCATCCCCGGCACAAACACCGGCGGATTTCACCGCACAGAAGCGCAAGGACGTCATCCGCATCAGCGCGGCCGTCGATGAGGCCGTCGGCAATGTCGATGCCTATCTCGACATGTTCGCGGACGAGGAAACGAAGGCCGCAGCGCCGCAGGGATGTTTCGATTGCGCCGACGTGAAGCGCGACCTGCTTGCTGGCAGCGGCTGGGCGGCGGAGCAGATGCGCATCGCCTATGCGATCTCGGCGGAAGGCCGTATCGAACGGGTCCTGGTGCTCGAGACCGCGCTCGGCGATCTCGTCGTCGGCGATGGCCGCCCGGTCTTCGCGTCCGAGGCGCCGGGTCTGGAAATTGCCCGGCCTGCCGGCCCGGCCTCCCATTACTACGATATCTGATCGACGGCTATTCGACGCCGCTTTCGCGAACCGGGCGTGACACGCCCGGTTTTCCGCGTTCGGCGATGGCGATCCCGCCGAGCGCTAGGACCAGGGCGAGGACATGGAAGGTCTGCAGGTCTTCGCCGAGGATGACGACTGACAGGAGCGTGCCGAAGACGGGGACGAGGTTGATGAACAGGCCGGCACGGTTTGCGCCGATGCGTTCGACGCCGAAGACGTAGAGCGTCTGCGCCAGCAGCGAGGCGAATATGCCGGTATAGGCCGCGATCACCCAGCCCCTGCCATCGGGCCAGATGGCGTTCCCGCTCGCCATCTCCCAACCGAGCAGCGGCGTGGTCGTGACGAGGGCGAAGAAGGCGGGAAGCGCCATCAGCGTGCGCCAGTGAACCGGCGGCTTCCAGCGCAGCGACACGGTGTAGACCGCGTAGGCGACAAGCGCGATGATCATCAGCGCGTCGCCGAAATTGACTTCCAGCTCGAGCAGCGAAACGAGATCGCCGTGGGATGCGGTCAGCGCCACGCCGACCAGGGTCAGCGAGAAGCCGCCGATCTGCGCCCAGGAGACCTTCATCCGGAACAACACGAAATTGATCAGGAAGATCAGCATCGGGATCGCCGACTGCTCGATCGTCACGTTGATCGCCGTCGTATATTTCAGCGCCGTATAGAGCGTCGCGTTGAAGGTGGTGAAGCCGACGACGCCGAAGAACACCAGGATGGGCAGGTGCTTCCGGGCGACGGGCCAGTCCCTGACGAGCTGCGGGAAGGAGATGGCGAAAATGATCGCCGCGGCGAAAAGCCAACGCCAGAATGTGAGCATCATCGGGCTGATATGGCCGATTGCCAGTTTGCCGGCGACGGCATTGCCTCCCCAGGCAAGCGTTGCGAGAACAAGATAAAGATAGGCTCTGTTTTGCAATGCGGTCTCTCGGGCTGATGCATGCGGCCCGGCATGCTGTGGATCGGCAATACAATCCGTTTTTATCGTTTGTCACGCAAAAACCTCGGGCAAGTCACAAACAGGTCGCTTTCCTCACGGCAAGGCATTATAGATGCGCGCGTTTGTGTGCCGCGGCCTTTGCTAGGCCGATGGTGTCGAGAAAGATTGATGGCGGGCTCGCCTCCTGCGCCGACGGGCAGTCGGTGCAGGTGATGGCGGGCCGCCCGAAGGGCAGGAAGCTGAAATGACGAACGTGGTCGTGGTGGGTTCGCAGTGGGGCGACGAGGGCAAGGGCAAGATTGTCGACTGGCTCTCCGAGCGCGCCGATATCGTCGTGCGTTTCCAGGGCGGTCACAATGCCGGCCATACGCTGGTGATCGACGGCGTCAGCTATAAGCTCTCGCTGCTTCCGTCCGGCGTCGTGCGTCCCGGCAAGAAGGCAGTCATCGGCAACGGCGTCGTTGTCGATCCGCATGCGCTGATCGCCGAGATGGGCCGCCTGAAGGACCAGGGCGTGGAAGTCACCCCGGAAAATCTGCGAATCGCCGAGAATGCGACGCTGATCCTGTCGCTGCACCGCGAACTCGACGGCATGCGCGAGGATGCCGCCTCCAACAGCGGCACCAAGATCGGCACCACCCGCCGCGGCATCGGCCCGGCCTATGAGGACAAGGTCGGCCGCCGGGCGATCCGCGTCATGGATCTCGCGGATCTCGAGGCACTGGAAGCCAAGGTCGAACGCATCCTCACCCATCACAACGCCCTGCGGCGCGGCTTCGGCGCGGCCGAAGTCGAACATGCGACGATCATGGAGGAGCTGACCTCGGTCGCCGAGCGCGTTCTGCCCTTCATGGACAGCGTCTGGCAGCTTCTCGACAAGGAGCGCCGCAAGGGATCGCGCATCCTGTTCGAAGGCGCGCAGGGCTCGCTTCTCGATATCGATCACGGCACCTATCCCTTCGTCACCTCGTCGAACACGGTTGCCGGTCAGGCCGCCGCCGGTTCCGGCATGGGACCCGGCTCGCTCGGCTACATCCTCGGCATCACCAAGGCCTATACGACGCGTGTCGGCGAAGGTCCGTTCCCGACGGAATTGACCGACGAGATCGGCCAGTTCCTCGGCGAGAAGGGCCATGAATTCGGCACGGTCACCGGCCGCAAGCGCCGTTGCGGCTGGTTCGACGCGGCGCTGGTGCGCCAGTCGGTCGCCACCAACGGCATCACCGGCATCGCGCTGACCAAGCTCGACGTGCTGGATGGTCTGGAAGAACTGAAGATCTGCGTCGGCTACAAGCTCGACGGCCAGACCATCGACTACCTGCCGGCCTCGATGGCGGCGCAGGCGCGGGTCGAGCCGGTCTATGTCACGCTCGAGGGCTGGAAGGAATCGACGGTCGGCGCGCGCAAGTGGGCCGATCTTCCGGCGCAGGCGATCAAGTATGTCCGTCAGGTCGAGGAGCTGATCGGCGCGCCGGTGGCGCTGCTTTCGACCAGCCCGGAGCGCGACGACACCATACTTGTGACTGATCCATTTGAGGACTAATGTCAGGAATTGATTATCCATTCGGCCGGCCGGTGCCGGTGACCATGAGAAAGTGCTGATGGCTGATTTTGTAGCGGTTATCCGCCGCGCTGTGGACGGTTTGGCGACCAACACGCCGGAGACGCGTGCGAGAGTGTATGAGAAGGCTCGCGGCGCAGTGCAGCGGCAGCTCGAAAACATGAAGCCGAAGCCACCCGAAGAGATGCTCCGTCGCCAGATGGACAAGCTCGAAGCGGCGATCGCTTCCGTGGAAACCGAGCATTCCGAGGCGCTTCCTTCCGAAGACGCGGCGGCCTACGACGCACCGGATGCCTACGAAGCCGCCCAGCCGGACGCCGAACAGGAGCCGGCAGGCGGCCCCGCCGCGGTTTCGGAGCCTGAAGCACCGCTTACGGCGACCGAACCGGTCACCGCGGACGAGCGCGCGCCGGAGGATAACTTCGCCGCTTCGCCCGCGCACCAGGATGATGCGCGCGAGGAGGAAACGCCTGCGGAAGAGCTGCAGGCGGAGGAAGACTGGCGCGCCGCGCCTGCGGAAGTCGCCGAGCGGGAGAGCGAGAATCACTGGCCGCCCGCTACGGCGCCCATGCCCATGCCGGTCGAAGAGGAGCCCCGTCAGGATCTGCGGCCGCTCGAGCCCGAAGATCATGCGGCTGCGGCGTCGATCGAACATCACGAGGAGCCGGTCGGCCGCTTCGGTGACTGGCGCGACGACGTGCCGGTCGAGGAAAGCCGGTATCCGGACGCGGAAGAGCCTCCGCAGCAGGCCGAACCGGTCGTTGCCGACCAGTATCCGCATGTTTCTCCGGCCGAAGACGACTACCGCCCCGCGGAAGAGCCGAACCGCGAGCCACCGCGGTTCTTCGAGCCCGAGCCCGCATCGACGAACTGGCCCGACGAACGGCAGGCTGCCGTCGCGTCCGATGTTGCTCCCGAGCCGGCGCCTGCCGAGCAATGGGGCTGGCCGGACGCCGAAAAGCAGACGGAGCAGCCGGTCGCGGACAACCGGGCCGCCAGTTCCCCGTCATGGGATCACATCGACGATCTGACCCGGAACCTCGACGTCGGGTCGCGCGGCGAGCCCGTCGAGGCGCATTTCGATCGGGAGATCAGGGTGTCCGCCGAACCGGTCCGGATGCCTGCCGCCAGTGACATTCCCCAGCCTGCGGCGGTAGCGGACAACCGTGCCTCCAACGATCCTTTCGAAGATTACGTCAACGCCCAGCCGGCGGCAGCTTCGCCGGCCAAGCCGGACGACCGCGATCCGTGGAGCGATCTCGAGGATCTGATCGGCTATACCAAGGAGGCGCCTGCCTCCGAACCGAAGGCCCAGGCGCAGAGCCAGGAAGGCGAGTTCGACGATCTGCTCTCGCCGCCGGCCAAGCCCTATCGCGTTACCCCGGTTCGCAAGCGCAATTACGGCGGCATCATTCTGGGCATTCTCGGCCTGCTGATCGTCGGCGGCGGTGCCTATGCCGTATGGCTCAACCGCGATTCCCTCAACGACATCGTCGGCGGTCTGATCCAGTCCAGCACGACGGGCGAGGAGACCGCCCAGCAGAGCCCGCCGGCTACGGCGCCGGCCGATCAGCCGGAAGCGAGCCAGCAGACGCCTGCCGCACAGCCGCCGCAGGAGACGGCGACCGCGCCGGATGCGCAGCAGACGACCCCTCCGCCGGCCGACGGCGCGTCCACGGCAAACAAGTTCACCCAGCGGCTGATGCAGGACGGATCGGAGACCGATGCCGGTCCGGGCGAAGCCGGAAGCCTGGCGCAGAACGCCGAGGGACAGTCGGTGGCGCAGCTCAACGCACCGCCGGCGGATCCCGGTCCTTCCGCGCCTCCGGCCGAGGCGGGAGCTGCCGCTCCGGCCCCCGGTTCCGCCAACGCGCCGGCGACGCCGTCGGCCTCTCCGTCGGAAACGCCGGCCGCTGCGGGAGAGAAGATGTTCCTCTACGAGGAGCGCATCGGCCAGTCTGCGCCGACGGCGATCGAAGGCTCCGTGTCCTGGTCGCTGCAGCGCGAGCCGGCATCGAACGGCGGACCGCCGGAACCGGTCATCCAGGGCAGGATCACCGTGCCGGGCCGCGGCCTGACCGCTCTCCTGACGGTGAAGCGCAACAGCGATTCCTCGCTGCCGGCGAGCCATCTGATCGAGATTGTCTTCGCCGTCCCGCCGGACTTCGAAGGCGGCGCGATCGACAGCGTGCTGCGCATCGCCATGAAGCAGACCGAGCAGGATCGCGGCAACGCGCTCGTTGCGGTGCCTGCGAAGATCACCGACGACTTCCACATGATCGCGCTCAACGACTTCCCGGATGCGCGGGCGACCAACCTCGATCTGCTGCGCAGCCGCGACTGGATCGACATCCCGGTCGCCTATCGCAACGGCCGCAGAGCGCTGTTCACCCTGCAGAAGGGACCCGAAGGCCGGCAGGCCTTCGAGGAGGCGACGCGGGAATGGAGCCAGGCCGGCAGCGCCCCGACCGGTCAGTAACCTGAACCGGATAGTAGAACAGGGCCCGTAGCGAGAGCTGCGGGCCTTTGCTTTTCTCTGCCGTGAAATGGCCAGATGCCGTAATGTCGCATTGACAGGCCGGCGCGCGACCGCCATCCATGCGAGCATGCGCATCTTCAGGCAGTTCATCGGCGACGTCTCGTCCAGCGGCCCTCTGGCCGTTCTGGTTGCCGTCCTGTTTGCCCTGCAGGCGCTGATCGGCGGTTTCGGCACCGGGGCGATGGCCCAGGCGTCGGCGCAGCAGGAAATCATCTGTTCCAGCCATGGCGCCGAACAGGACGGACAAGGGGCGCCCGGCGAAAAACGGGGCATGGACTGCTGTCTCACGGCCTGCCAGATCGCAGCTTCGCTGCATGCCGGCATTCCGCCCAAGGCGCCTGTGGCCACGCCGGTAACATCGGTCTGGTCGATCCACGCCCCGGTCACCGCGGCTTTTTCCGTTCCGCCGCGGCATCTGGGGCTCAGCCGCGATGCGCGGGGGCCGCCGGCTCTCTCCGCCTGACGCCGCTTTCCCGCCGGTTCGCCGGCAGCCGTCCTCTGGAGATAGCCATGTCATCCCTCCATGCCGCCGTTCAGGCGCCGCAATGCATCGACACCGTCATTTTCGCGATAGATCCTCCTCGTCCGGGAGGGGCCAATGTCCAGTAGCGCCGGAACCGGTCAATCGACCGCGGGCACCGTTAGACAGTTCGTCATGCGGCTGCATTTCTATATCGGGCTCTTCATCGCGCCCTTCATCTTCGTCGCGGCGCTCAGCGGCACGCTCTACGTGCTGACGCCCTCGGTCGAATCCTGGCTCTATCGCGACCGGCTGGTCGCGCAGTCGAGCGGACCGGCAAGGCCGCTGGCGGAGCAGATCGCCGTCGCCCGCACTGCGATCGGCGAGGGTCCTCGCTTCTTCGCCATACGTCCATCCGTGGAAGCAGGCATGACGACGCGGGTGATGTTCACCGAGCCCGGGCTCGGCGAATCCGAGACCCGCACGATTTTCGTCGATCCCGCCTCGCTCGCCGTCCAGGGCGAATCCATCACCTATGGCACCAGCGGTGTCCTGCCGCTCCGCATCGCCCTCGACTATCTGCATCGCAACCTGCTGCTCGGCGATCTCGGTCGCAACTACAGCGAACTCGCCGCATCCTGGCTCTGGGTGGCGGTGCTCGGCGGACTGCTGCTGTGGTTCTGGCAGCGGGGCGCGGCCCGTTCCGCCGGAAGGGCCGCCTCGCAACGCCGGGTGCACAGCCTGATCGGGCTCTGGCTGTCGCTAGGCCTGCTGTTCGTCTCTGCCACCGGCCTCACATGGTCGCGCTGGGCGGGCAACAATATCGATCAGTTCAGAAGCCAGGTCGGCTGGGTCACGCCGTCGATCACGGTGGAACTCGCGAAGACCGAAGCGCCGCCGCCGCAGGGCGAACATGCCGAGCATATGGCGGCTGCGGCCCCCACGGCGGCACCGCATCCCGAAGCAAGGATCCTCGCCGAGATCGATCGGGTCGTGGCGACGGCGCGGGCGGCA
>JBQGDG010000029.1:0-11004 GCA_052038935.1 Neorhizobium sp.
ACGCGGTCGAAGGGCGTGAGGCCGGCTGTGGCGCTCCGGGAAACAACAGGCCCGGCGGAGGAGAACCTCCGGCCGGGCCTCTTTGCCAAACCGCGAACAGACTATCGGCAGGCGGTGGTACCGTCGGCATTGGTCGTCGCCGCGGTACCGGTGGATCCGGACGAGCCGGAGGCGCTGCAGTTGCTGCCGGGCTGATCGCCGGATGTGCCGGAGGCGCCGGCACCGTTATTCGTGCTTCCGGTGCTACCGCCATCGGTGTTGCCGTTATTTCCGCCATCGGTGTTGCCGCTCGCCGACCCGCCGCTTCCGTCACCCTGCGACGAGCCTCCGCCGTTGCTTGCGCCATCCGAATTACCGGATTGCGCGAATGCTCCTCCGACCGTGAGACCGAGGGAAAGGGCGCCGACAGTGAGAATTCTGGAAATCATTGATTCCTCCGTTTTTTTAGGTGGCGAAGGTCCAACCGGCGACCTGACATATGGTTCCACGAAACCGGGCCGGGACCGGTGGCGGTTTCGCGGGCGCCGCAGCACCGCTATCGGCTGCGGCGGCATCGATGCTGCTATCCGGGACATCGCCCGGACGGGGCCCCTCAGCGCCTGCCACCCGATTTCGGTAATGTAACTTCGGGAGAGAACCGCGGCGCCTTGGCATCAGCTTTACCGGGAGGCAACCTCCCTGATGCGACGGCCGCCCCGATCACTCCGGGCGCATCGGCCTCAGAACAGTCCGGGCCGGGCCGCCGTCGTGTCGTTGTCTCCCATCGCCTCGACATCGGAGAGGCGCACGAATTCGGCGCCTTTGGCCTTCAGCCCGAGGATGGCTTTCGCCACCCCCTGCCCCGCCGCATGGGTCGGCTGGTTGACATGGGCGATGATCACGTCACCGTCGCGGGCATTGGCGATCCGCCTTTCCGCCGCTGCCGCGCCGAGCAGCGACCCGTCGTCGCCGTTCAGGGAATAGCCGGCGATGCGGAAGCCCATGTTGCGGATTTCGGCGATCGACGCCGCATCGTATTTCGCCGTCGCGCCGCGAAACCAGCGGGGCGGCGGAAACCCGGCCGCGCGGATGGCTTCGGCGCCCCCGGCCACTTCCCGCAACACGGCCTCGGGGGACCCGGCCGCGGCGATACCGTAGACCGGCATGGCGACATCGATCGCCGGGACGTGGTTTTCGCCGTGATTTTCGATTTCGAAGAGATCCGGGTGCGCCAGGAAGACGGCGACTGTCGCCGGGTTCCTGCGCAGCCAGCGGGCCGTCACGAAGACGGTCGCGGGAATGCGCTCGGCCAACAGCGTCGAGAGGATGCGCTCGTCGGCCGCACCCATGCAGGCGTCGAGGGTGAGCGCCACCCGCGGCCGGCCCGCGGCCGCGCCCCCGGCGAGATGCAGGCGCGGCTCGACCAGCTTCACCTTCACCTTCGCCGGCGAGGTCAAGGTCGAGGTCAAGGTCCCATCGGCCGGCGCGGCCTGCACGGTCGCGCATGCGCAGAGGAACAGGAGGCTTACGGTCGTCGAAAGGCGCATGGCATGGATCCGGTTGACGCGCCGTCCATATACCCCGCCCGCCCGTTTCGCCACGGCCGTTTCGGCATGACACCCCTGCCGGAAGCACAGTCCTGCCGAAATCGCGCAACCGCAGGCGACGGATCAGAACCGGACGGCCGCCAGGCGCTGGTGAAGCGACTTGAGATCCTCGGCGCGGCGCATGGTCAGCTGTCCTTCCCAGGCGATCGCCGTCTCGACGATGACGCCGAGATCGTCGTGTTTCGGCTGCCATTCGAGCAGCCGGCGCGCCAGGGTCGAATTGGCCACGACGCTCGCGGCGTCGCCCGGCCGGCGCGGCCCGTAGCGGACGTCGAAGGACTGGCCGCTGCTGCGGCGTACCGCGTCGAGAACCTCGAGAACCGAATAGCCGCGGCCGTAACCGCAATTGGCGATCAGCGGATCGCCGCCGCGGCGCAGGTAGCTCAGCGCCTTGAGATGCGCCTCGACCAGATCCGTCACGTGGATGTAGTCGCGGATGCCGGTGCCGTCGGGCGTCGGATAATCGGTGCCGAAGATATCGACGCCGGCCCGTCCGCCGAGCGCCGCCTCGCAGGCGATCTTGATGAGATGGGTGGCCCCCTCGGTCGAAAGTCCGGTGCGGCCGCGCGGATCGGCGCCGGCGACGTTGAAGTAACGCAGGGCGACGAAGCGGAAATCATGGGCGGCGGCGGCATCGCGCAGCATCAGTTCCGACATCAGCTTCGACTGGCCGTAGGGGTTTTTCGGCAGCGTCGGAGCGCTTTCGAGAACCGGCGTGTCGTCCTTCTGGTCGCCGTAGACGGCCGCCGTCGAGGAGAAGACGAAATGCTTGATGCCAGCCTCGATCGCGGCCGCGGCCAGAAGCCGGGTCTTGCTCGTGTTGTTCTCGTAATAATCGAGCGGATGGGCCACCGATTGGGGAACGACGATCGATCCGGCGAAATGCAGGATGGCGTCGATCTTGTTGTCGGCGAAGATCTGCGCCAGCAGCTCGCGGTCGCCGACATCGCCCATGTAGAAACGCGCCGGTTCCGGCACCGCCCAGCGGAAGCCGGTCGACAGGCGATCGAGCACGACCACGTCCTCGCCGGCATCCAGCAACGCCCAGGCCATATGACTGCCGATATATCCCGCGCCACCGGTCACAAGAACTGCCATAACGATACTTCCCTGCCTTTTGTATTTCGGGCAGGAAAGCACCGGCGCGCTTGATCATCGGTTACTTATGCAGGTCGCCGGCATGTATATCCGGAGACGTGGGTAAGGAAGTTCTCCGGATATCGCTCAAATTTTATCGATCGGGCGTCAGAGCGCTTTTATGTAGGCCGCAAGCCGGTTCGCCGCTTCCTCGACATGGGCCGGGTTGCGCAGGAAACAGGCCCTGAGGAAGCTTTCGCCGCCCTTGCCGAAGGCCGAACCGGGGGCGAGCGCCACGCCGATCTTGTCGACGATATCGATCGCGGCGAGGCGGCTGTCGGTGATGCCATCGACCTTGAGGAAGGCGTAGAGCGCCCCTTCCGGCTTCAGCGTCTGGACGCGGTTGGTGGCGATCAGGATGTCGCAGAGGATGTCACGCGACTGCCGGGCGCGCTCGATATTCTCCTCGACGAAGGCGTCGCCCTCGTTCAGGGCCACGACGGCACCGCGCTGCATGAACTGCGCCACGCCGGAATTGGAATACTGGATGAGGTTCTCGATCACCTGACCGAGTTCCGGCGGGGCGACGAGCCAGCCGACACGCCAGCCGGTCATCGACCAGTTCTTGGAGAAGGAATTGGCGTAGATGATGCGGTCGCCGGCTTCCGAGATGTCGAGGAAGGACGGCGCCCTGACGGCACCGCCGTAATAGTAGCGGGCATAGATCTCGTCGGCGATGATCCACAGGCCGTGCTTGCGGGCGAGCGCGAGGATCGCGACGAGATCGTCCTTCGTCGCCGTCCAGCCGGTCGGGTTCGACGGCGTGTTGACGAACAGGCCCTTCGTCCTCGGGGTGATCGCGGCCTCGAGCCTGTCGAGATCGAGCGACCAGCGGCCATTGGTGAATTCCAGCGGCAGGCCGGTCGCCACGGCACCGGAAATCTCGATCGCGGAGACGATGTTCGGCCAGGTCGGTGAGAGATAGATCAGCTCGTCGCCCGGACCTGTAATCGCCTGCACCGCCATCATGATCGCATGCATGCCCGAACCGGTGACGTAGAAATGCTCGAGCGGCAGGGAGACGGAGAAATGGCGCGTATAATAATCGGACAGCGCCTGGCGCAGCTCGGGAATGCCGCGCTGCCAGGTGTAGAAGGTCTCGCCGGCCAGCAGCGCCTCGCTCGTCGCCCGGTTGATGAAGTCGGGGCTCGGCAGATCCCCCTCGCCCGCCCATAACGGGATCAGATCCTGACGCCCGCCGATGCGGGCGTGGTTGATAATCTCCACGATTCCGCTTTCGGGAGCGGCGAGGGCGCGGGGGCTCAGCGAGGCAAGCAGCGACATGCGGATTTCCTGTTTTTCGTCGCTCTTCCTTAGCGCAGAAGAGGCCTGGAATCCCATGACAATCCGTGAGCCTGCAATTCATTGTTCTGATGGATCGCAGGCTTCGTCGCCGTCCGCGACTATCTGGTCTTCAGGATATCCCTGATCTCGCTCAGCAGCTGGATATCTGCCGGCGGCGGAGCCGGGGCTTCATCGACCGGCTTCTTTTCTTCCATCGCCCGCAGCCTGTTCACGCCCTTGACCATCAGGAAGATGATGAAGGCGAGGATGAGGAAGTTGATGGCGACGGTGATGAAGCTGCCATAGGCGAAGACTGCGCCCTGCTTGCGGGCCTCTTCCAGGGACGGGGCCGTGACGGCGCTCGACAGTGCGATGAAGTAGTTGGAGAAATCGAAGCCGCCTCCGGTTACGGCACCGACGACGGGCATGACGATGTCGTTGACCAATGAAGTAACGATGCCGGTGAAGGCACCGCCGATGATGATACCGACCGCAAGGTCGATGACGTTGCCCTTGGCGATGAAGGAACGGAACTCGCTGATCACGGACATGACTTAACCCCTCTCTATCCGGTTGCGGTCACCTCAACATAGCGCTCCGGCAAAAGCTGGGAAGATGCAAAATCAGGAGAGCTAAACCTGACAGTCTATTGAACTTTTTGCCGAGACGGCGGCGATTTCCAACCGCGTCCGTTTCTTCTAATGTCGGATTGCCGCAATCCTTTGCGGGGGAGGAACGATGCTTCCAGGCTGGGTGATCCTTGTCTCGGCTTTCGCCTATGTCCTGCTGCTTTTCGCAGTGGCGAGCTATGGCGACAGGCGCAGCCGTCTTGCCGGCGTTAGGAAGGGCGGTCGCCCGCTCGTCTATGCGCTCAGCCTCGCCGTCTATTGCACCTCCTGGACCTATTTCGGCGGCGTCGGCCTCGCCTCGCAGCGCGGCCTGGAATTTGCCGCCATCTATGTCGGCCCGATCCTGGCATTCACGCTCGGCATGCCGGTGATCCGCCGCATCGTCGATCTCGCCAAGGCGGAAAAACTCACGTCGATCGCGGATTTCATCGCCGCCCGCTACGGAAAGAATTCGACCGTGGCGATGATCGTCGCGCTGCTCGCGCTGGTCGGAACCGTGCCCTATATCGCCCTGCAGCTGAAGGCCGTCTCCAGTTCCGTCGCGGTCATGGTCAATCCGTCGGACTACGGGATCGGCAGCGGCAACCTCTATTTCATCGACCTCGCCCTGATCGTCACGGCGCTGATGGCCTGTTTCGCCATCGTCTTCGGTACGCGCCACACGGATGCGACGGAACATCAGGACGGGCTCATCCTGGCGGTGGCGATGGAATCGCTGGTCAAGCTCGTCGCCTTCGGCACGGTTGGGCTTGCGGTCGTCTTCTTCATGTTCGACGGCTGGTCGGACCTGATGACCAAGGCCTCCGACAACCTGCTCGTCGCCTCCGCGGCGTCCTACGAGACGCCGCTCAGCCGGTGGGTGCTCGTCATCCTGATTTCCGCCTTCGCGATCGTCATCCTGCCCCGGCAGTTCCACGTCACGGTGGTGGAGAACCGCACGCCGCGGGAGCGCCGGGCGGCCGGGTTCCTGCTGCCGATCTATCTCGTCGCCATCAACCTGTTCGTGCTTCCGGTCGCGGCGGCCGGGCTCATCACCTTCGGCGGCGTCGGCGATGCAGACCTCTACGTCCTCACCCTGCCGCTGCAGGCCGGCCTTCCCTTCGTCACCCTGCTCACCTTCATCGGCGGATTTTCGGCGGCCACCGCCATGGTCATCGTGGAATCGGTCGCACTGTCGATCATGATTTCGAACGACATCGTCATTCCCCTCTTCCTGCGCAGAAAGCTCACCTCGACGCCGGCGGGGCAGAAGGACTTCACCCGCGCGCTTCTCAACATCCGGCGCGCGGCGATCTTCGCGGTCATGCTGCTCGGCTACGGCTACTATCGGATGGCCGACAGCCAGTCCGGCCTCGCTTCGATCGGCCTGCTCGCGTTTGCCGCCATCGCGCAGATGGCGCCGGCCCTGCTCGGCGGCCTCGTCTGGCGGCGCGCGAATGCCAGGGGCGCCATACTCGGCCTTTCCTTCGGCTTTCTCGCCTGGGCCTATCTCCTGTTCCTGCCGAGCCTCGGAGGCCCGGACAATTCGCATGTCGCTGCCGTCGTCCTCAACTTCATCCTGCCGGGCACCGGCATATTCTCCGGCCCCGAGACCGATCCCTTCGTCACCACCACGATCTTCAGCCTCGCGCTCAACACGCTTGCCTTCGTGCTCGGTTCGCTGTCGCGCAATCCCCGACCGGTGGAGCGGCTGCAGGCTGGCATCTTCGTCAAGCGCAAGCTGCGTACCCAGTTCGCCACGCGCGGATGGAAGACCCGCGTCAGCGTCGGCGACCTGAAGACGGTGATCGCCCGCTATCTCGGCGAGGAACGCATGCTCCGCTCGTTTTCCAACTACGAGAAGACGGCCGGGCGCCGTTTCCAGGATGACCAGCAGGCCGACATGGCGATGATCCATTTCTCCGAACAGCTGCTCGGCAGCGCCATCGGCTCCTCGTCCGCGCGGCTCGTCCTGTCCCTGATCCTGCAGAAGGTGGAGGACGCCAATTCGGACACCGCATGGCTTCTCGACCAGGCGAGCGAGGCGCTGCAATATAACCAGGACATGCTGCAGACTGCGCTTTCCCAGATGGATCAGGGTATCGCCGTCTTCGACAGTTCGGGCCGGCTGACCATCTGGAACCGACGCTTCCGCCAGCTGCTCGATCTGCCCGAACAGGCCGGACAGGTGGGCTTCCTCCTCACCGATGTCGTGGCGATGCTCGTGGAACGCGGCGATATCGCCGAAACGGACCGGCAGGCGACCGTCGAGCGGTTCAGGGAACTCGGCGCATCCTTTCCGCTCGTCGTCCATGGCGGCGACCGGATCATCGAAGTCCGCACCAACACGATGCCGGATGCCGGGCTCGTCGCCACCTTCACCGACATTTCCGAAAGGGTCGCCGCCGACCATGCGCTCAAGCAGGCGAACGAGACGCTGGAACAGCGCGTCGGCGAGCGCACGGCGGAACTGACGCGGGTCAACCGGGAACTGGGCGAGGCGCGGGCGGCGGCCGACGAGGCAAATATCAGCAAGACCCGTTTCTTCGCCGCCGCAGGCCACGATATCCTGCAGCCGCTCAATGCCGCACGTCTCTATTCCTCCGCACTCGTCGAGCGGCTGGATGGAGCCGACAGGAACACCGCGCTCGCCCGCAACATCGATTCCTCGCTCGAATCGGTGGAAACCATACTCGGCGCGGTGCTCGACATTTCTCGTCTCGACACCGGCGCGATGAAACCCCATTTCGGCTCGATAGAGCTCGAGGAACTGTTCCGGCGCATCGAGACGGATTTCGCGCCGATGGCCCGGGAAAAGGACCTCCGCTTCACTGTGATGCCGACGTCGCTGAAAGTCGTATCGGACGCCAATCTTTTGCGCCGCCTCGTGCAGAACCTCGTCTCCAACGCCATCAAATACACGGTCGAGGGCAAGGTTCTCGTCGGAGCGCGGCGACGCGGCGGCCATGTCGTCATCGAGGTGATGGATTCCGGCATCGGCATTCCGTCGTCGAAGTTCCGCACCGTATTCAAGGAATTCGCCCGGCTGGAGGACGGCGCCAAGACGGCTGCCGGGCTCGGCCTCGGCCTCTCCATCGTCGATCGCCTGTCGCGCATGTTGAGCCATCCCGTGCGGCTCGCCTCGACGCCTGGCCGCGGCACGGTCTTCCGCGTCGAGGTTCCACGGGACCTCGCCGCTCCGCATGCGGCCAATGCCCGGACCCGCCGCGAGCGCCAGCGGCCGACGAATGCGCTGAGCGGTCTTCGCATCCTGTGCATCGACAACGAACCCAACATCCTGGACGGGATGGCGCTGCTGATCAGCGGCTGGGGCTGCACCGTCGCTCAGGCGCAATCGCTTCGGGACCTCGACGACATCATCGCCCGGCAGGAACCGCCGCCCGATATCGTCATCGCCGACTATCATCTGGACGATTGCAGCGGCGTCGAAGCGATCCGGCGGCTGCGCGCCCGTTACCAGATCGAAATTCCCGCCCTGCTGATCACGGCCGACAGGACGCCGGAAGTCCGCTCCGAGGCGGAGCAGCAGCGGATCGGCGTGCAGCACAAGCCGGTCAAGCCCGCGGCCATCCGCGCCTATCTCACGCAGATCGCCGGATTGCGCCGCGTCGCGGCAGAGTGATTTTCCACAGGCATCGACAAATTTCGTTCATGTGACAGTCATCACGGACTGTTTACGGTTGAAATGTCTGAACGTCGGCTAAAACCGAATCCTGCCGGAACCCTCCGGCTTCCCGCGACGTTTAGGCGCGTGACTTCCCGGCCCGCAGAGGCCTTACGGACCGAAGGGCGAGCTGCCATCAGGACCGGCAGAGACGGAGACCGCGACCGATGAAGCGCTTTGAAATCATTGACGGAATGCGAGGGTACTTCCTCGTCTTCATGGTACTGAACCACCTCATATTTGCAGGCGGCTATTTCCTTGTAAAGATCAACCACAACCAGCTCGCCTTCGTCGAGGATGCGCAGGGCTTCGTGTTCCTGTCCGGCCTGATGATCGGCATGGTCTATGCCCGCAAGATGATGAAGGGCGGTTATGCCGCCGGCCGTTCGGCGATCTACAGCCGCGCCTTCGAGCTCTATCGCTATGCGATGGGTATCGTGCTCGCCGTGCTCGTGGCTCAGATGATCCTGCCGGGCGCCTACACGACCTGGTTCAACTGGCTCGGCTACACGAATTTCGACGATCCGCTGCGTCTCGCCGCGATCGCGACATTCTTCTACCAGCCGACCTTCATGGACATCCTGCCGCAATACATCGTCTACATGCTGTTTGCGCCGATCCTGATCAAGCTGGTGCTCGACGACAAGTGGCACTATGTCGTCGCCGCATCGCTGATGCTGTGGATGGCCGGCCAGCTCGGGCTGCAGCAGATCGCCACCATCCCGATCAACGAGATGATCATGGGCGCCGACGACCAGGGCATCCGCGTGTCGTTCAACCTGTTCGGCTGGCAGATCGTGTTCTTCTCCGGCCTCGTGCTCGGCGCGCTGACCTCGTCGGGCAAGATCGACTGGGGTCGGGTGCTGTCGCCCGACAATACCTTCATCCCGAAGGTGGCGCTGGTACTGGTGCTGTTCTTCCTGCCGCTGCGCCTGATCACGGCCAACGAACTGATGCCGCCCCACATGATCGGCAAGTTCGCCTCGATGGAAATCCGCGCCGACTTCGGCCCGGTCTATCTCCTCAACTTCGCCGCCATGGGTGCGCTCGTCACCTGGCTGCTGGTAGCCGGTCCGAAACACAAGGCCCAGTGGGTGCGGTCCATCGCCTCTGCCCTGACCTACGTGTTCACCCTGCGCTACCTGCGCCTGCTCGGCCGCCACTCGCTTTATGTCTATGTCTGGCACGTGGCGATCGTTTACTTCGTCTACTATTTCGACGGACGGACGCCGGAGCTCAACGAGTGGACCAAGACCGCGATCGCGCTGACCTCGGTGGGCCTGCTGTGCATCCCGGCCCTGTGGCGGGAACGCGACAAGTATCTCGGCACCTCGGGAGAACCCGCTCCCGCCAAGGCACAGACGCAGAACGGCCAGGCGGCCAGGAGCGGCCCGCGGCAGATGGTCATCCGATAACGCGCATCGGAAACCGGGAATGCAAAGGCGGCCTGCGGGCCGCCTTTTTCGTTGTCCGACGCCTCGGCGTCGCAGGTCAGGCGGTCTGCGTCCTACGAGTCGAGGGGATGGACGATGCCTGCATAGTGGGCCGGTACGCCCGTCCTGTCCCGGAAACACCGACCGAAGGACATTACCGTCCGGACCGCGCCCTGCGCGTCCGTTACCCGGAACTCGGCCCAGTAGGACTGGCCATCGACCAGAGCCCGGCGGATCCGATCGGCGACGATGCCGCGGTCGTCCGGATGGACGCGCGCCATGTATTCGGCGACGGGAAGCCCCTTGAGGGTGGCGGCGGGATCGAGGCCGAAGAGCGCGGCGAGTGCGGTATCGGCGTAGAGGGTGTCTTCTTCCAGGCACCAGGTGAAGATGCCCGCTTCTTCGTCGGGTGCATCGAAAGCGTCTTGTTCTTGCATGCTATGTACCTCCAGCCCCTAGAACTTTAGGGAGGCATCATGCAAGCTCAAGGTGTCGCGGACAAAGGTTCCCCTGTTCGTACGATACCGGACAGAAAATTGTTCCCGCCCGCGACGCCCCTCGTTCAAAGCGCGTTCTGGGCGGCATTGATCGACGAGACGAAACGACGGGTGCGCTCCTGTTCCGGCGAACCGAAAATCTGCCCGGGGGAACCGGCCTCGACGACCTTGCCGGCTTCAAGAAAAACGACATGATCGGCGACGCGCGAGGCGAGCCGCAGGTCGTGGGTGGCGATGATCATCGTCGTGCCTTCGCTCGCGAGCTTGCCCAGGACCTCGACGACTTCTGTCGCCAGTTCCGGATCGAGCGCCGAGGTGGGCTCGTCGCAGAGCAGCACGCGCGGCGACATGGCGAGCGCCCGGGCGATCGCCACACGCTGCTGCTGGCCACCCGACAGTGTCGCCGGCCAGGCATCGGCCTTGTGCCCGAGGCCGACCTTGTCGAGCAACTCGCGGGCATGGGTTTCGGCCCGGGCGCGCGGCCATTTCAGCACGGTCAGCAGGCCTTCCATGACGTTTTCCAGCGCCGTGCGGTGCGGGAAAAGCTGAAAATTCTGAAAGATCATGCCGGTCTGCCGGCGGATCTTCTGGATCGCATCGCGGCCGACCCTGCGGCCGGGGCTGAATTCCACCGAAACCTCGCCGAGCCGGATCATGCCCGATGTCGGGATTTCCAGGAGGTTGACGCAGCGCAGCAGCGTGCTCTTGCCGCCGCCGGACGGGCCGACCAGCGCCGTGACGCTGCCTTCCGCCACCTCGACGCTGACGTCATCG
>JBQGDG010000030.1:0-11562 GCA_052038935.1 Neorhizobium sp.
GGCATCGCTCGGAAGTTGCGGAAATACCTGTGAAAAGCCCTACTTTCCTCACATTCGAAGAGCAGGTCGCGATAGTAGATTTGGCATGGCCTGAAGTGTCGCGGAGTTGATCCGGCCTCCCTTGCACTGCAGTAAGCACCGTGCAAAAGGCCTCATGGCATGCAATGGTGCGTTTCGCGCCGTAAGAAAGCTGAACGGTAGTTCCGACATGATCAGATTGATTGGATATTTCTTTGGATTGGCATGCGTGCTCTTTCTGGGCGTCGCGGCGGCCGTCGCCATCTATCTCAGCGGCATGACCAAGGATCTACCCGATTACGAGGTTCTGAGTGCCTACGAACCGCCCGTTGCGACGCGCGTCCATGCCGGCAACGGTGCGCTGATGGCGGAATACGCGCGCGAACGGCGCCTGTTTCTGCCCATCCAGGCGATCCCCGACAGGGTCAAGGCGGCCTTCCTGTCGGCGGAAGACAAGAACTTCTACAACCATCCGGGCGTCGATATTTTCGGCCTCGGCCGCGCGGTCTTGAACAATCTGCAGAACTTCGGTTCAGGTCGCCGCCCTGAAGGTGCATCGACCATCACCCAGCAGGTGGCGAAGAACTTCCTGCTGAGCAGCGACCAGACGATCGACCGCAAGGTCAAGGAGGCCGTGCTCTCGTTCCGCATCGAGCAGGCCTATTCGAAGGACAAGATCCTCGAGCTTTATCTGAACGAGATCTTCTTCGGCCTCAATTCCTACGGCATTGCCGGTGCTGCTCTGACCTATTTCGACAAGTCCGTCACCGAACTGACCACGGCCGAAGCGGCCTATCTCGCGGCGCTGCCCAAGGGCCCGAACAACTACCATCCGTTCCGTCACGAAAAGGCCGCGCTCGAAAGGCGCAACTGGGTCATCGATCGCATGGCCGAAAATGGTTACATCACCCAGGTCGATGCGGACGAGGCCAAGCCGCAGCCGCTCGGCGTCAAGCAGCGTCGCGGTTCGGGAAGTGTCGCGGCGTCCGAATATTTCTCCGAGGAAGTGCGTCGGCAGATCATCGAGCGTTACGGCGACAAGGCGCTTTACGAAGGCGGCCTGTCCGTGCGCACGTCGCTTGATCCCGATCTGCAGGTTCTCGCCCGCTCGATCCTGCAGAAGGGCCTGATCGATTACGACGAGCGCCGTGGTTTCCAAGGACCGGCGGCGACGATCGAAACCTCGCCTGACTGGGCCATGTCGCTTCTCAAGATCATGGCGGACAACAAGGTTCCCGAGCTGCGCGATGTGCCGGAGTGGACGGTTGCTGTCGTTCTCGGCGTTTCGGCCAAAGAGGTGGAAATCGGGCTTGAGCCGCAGAATGGCAGCAAGACCGATCCGGACCGCAGGACCGGCACGATTGCCGCAGCCGACATGCAATGGGCCTATCGGGACGCCAAGGGTGAACGCAAGACCGCAAGAAGCCCAGACGGGGTTCTGAACGTCGGCGACGTCATCTACGTCGAGGCGCTGTCGGAGAACGGCAATGCCTATCGTCTGCGCCAGCCGCCGAAGGTGCAGGGCGGCTTCGTGGCGATGGATCCGAATACCGGCCGCGTTCTCGCCATGGCCGGCGGTTTTTCCTACGCCCAGTCCGAGTTCAACCGCGCGACCCAGGCGATGCGTCAGCCGGGTTCATCCTTCAAGCCGTTCGTCTACGCGGCGGCCCTCGATATGGGATATACCCCGGCGTCCGTCGTGCTCGACGCTCCGATCGAGATCGTCTCCGGCAATCAGGTATGGCGTCCGTCCAACTATGGCGAGGAGGACGGCAAGGGACCTGCGACGCTGCGCACCGGCATCGAGAAGTCGCGCAACCAGATGACCGTCCGCCTTGCGCAAGACATGGGCATGGATGTTGTCGCCGAATATGCCGAACGTTTCGGCATCTATGACAAGATGGCGCCTTATCTTCCCATGGCGCTGGGCTCCGGCGAGACGACCGTCATGCGCATGGTCTCCGCCTATGCCGTCATCGCCAACGGCGGCAAGCAGATCAAGCCGACCGTCATCGACCGCATTCAGGACCGTTACGGCAAGACCATCTTCCGCCACGAGGAGCGCGGCTGCGAAGGCTGCAACGCCAGCCAGTGGGCCGATCAGGAGGAGCCGGTTCTCGTGGATAACCGCGAGCAGGTTCTCGACCCGATGACCGCCTACCAGATCACCTCGATGATGGAAGGCGTCGTGCGCCGCGGCACCGCCGCCGGCAAGATCAACGTCACGGACCGTCCGGTTGCCGGCAAGACCGGCACGACCAACGACGAGAAGGACGCGTGGTTCGTCGGCTTCACGCCAAACCTCGTCGCCGGCCTCTATATCGGTTTCGACACGCCGGCTCCCCTCGGCCGCGGCGGCACCGGCAGCGGGCTCGCCGCTCCGATGTTCGGCGCGTTCATGGAAGAAGCCGTCAAGCGGACGCCGCCGGAGAAGTTCCATGTGCCGGACGGCATGCAGTTCATTCCGGTGAACCGCAAGACCGGCATGATGGCCTTCGAGGGCGAGCCGGATACGATCGTCGAGGCCTTCAAGCCCGGCACAGGACCGGCCGACGTCTTCCAGGTCATCGGTGACGGCGAATACATGACCCAGGACCAGATACTGGATTCCTCCCCGCAGGCGCAGCAGGCCATCACATCGGGGGCCTCGGGTCTCTACTGATCCGGTTCGCGATAGCGACGGAGCCGGGCGCGGGCTTTACATCCGTGCCCGGCGCAACTATGTCCACCGCATCTCAAATCCGAAGATAAAGAGAAGAAGACGCCATGCGCGCCGAAATGCTGAACGTTGTCGACGAAATCAAGCAGGCCATAAGCCTGCTGAGGAGGCATCTTTGACTGGGATCAGGCTGTAAGAAGACTGGACTGGTTGAATAACAAGGCAGAGGATCCCAACCTCTGGAACGACGCCCAGGAAGCCCAGAAGCTGATGCGCGAGCGCCAGCAGCTCGATGAGGCGATCGGCGGCGTCAAGGCCATGGAGACGCAGCTCTCCGATAATATCGAACTGATCGAGCTCGGTGAGGAAGAGGGCGACGAGGCGATCGTCAAGGACGCCGAAGCGGCCCTCAAGGCGCTGAAGACCGAAGCCGCCCGACGTCAGGTAGAGGCGATGCTTTCGGGCGAGGCCGACGGCAACGACACCTATGTCGAAGTGCATTCGGGCGCCGGCGGCACCGAGAGCCAGGACTGGGCGAACATGCTTCTGCGCATGTACACTCGCTGGGCCGAGCGTTCCGGCTTCAAGGTCGAGCTCCTCGAAGTGCATGACGGCGAAGAGGCCGGGATCAAGTCCGCCACCATGCTGGTCAAGGGGCACAATGCCTATGGCTGGATGAAGACGGAATCCGGCGTGCACCGCCTCGTGCGCATTTCGCCCTATGATTCGAACGCCCGCCGCCACACGTCCTTCTCGTCGATCTGGGTCTATCCGGTCGTCGACGATTCGATCAATATCGAGATCAACGAGAGCGACTGCCGCATCGATACCTACCGCTCGTCGGGCGCCGGCGGCCAGCACGTCAACACGACCGACTCGGCCGTGCGCATCACCCATATTCCGACCGGCATCGTGGTTGCCTGCCAGCAGGAACGCTCGCAGCACAAGAACCGCGCCAAGGCTTGGGACATGTTGCGCGCCCGCATGTACGAGGCCGAACTGAAGAAGCGGGAAGAGGCAGCCAATGCCGAGGCCGCGTCGAAGACCGATATCGGCTGGGGTCACCAGATCCGTTCCTATGTCCTGCAGCCCTACCAGCTGGTCAAGGATCTGCGGACCGGCGTCGAAAGCACCGCACCGGGCGACGTGCTCGACGGCGAGCTCAACGAGTTCATGGAGGCGGCCCTCGCGCACCGCATCAGCGGCAAGCCGGATGTCGAGGTCGCCGACGTCGACTGACGGTTATCGGATGCAGAAAATAAGAAAGGCCGGGATTGTCCCGGCCTTTTTTGCGACCGGCGCCTGCGCCGCCTGTGTCGCGGTCCTCCACCCCGGGCCTCTGCCGCAATGCGACATCGTCAGTTGTTGAACTGTTCGGCGAGGATGCGGTCCGACCAGGAATGGTCGGGGTCGGAGAGGATGCGCGCCGTGATGTCGGTCGACTGCGCCACTCTCACATGCAGGATGGACTTCACTTCCGCATTGTCGGCGACGGCGTTCACGGGGCGCTTTTCCGGTTCGAGAATATGGATGTCGACACAGACCCGGTTGGGCAGCAGCGCTCCGCGCCAGCGCCGCGGACGGAAGGCTGAAACCGGCGTCATCGCCAGCAGCGGCGCTTCGAGCGGCAGGATAGGACCGTGGGCGGACAGGTTGTAGGCGGTCGAGCCCGCCGGCGTCGCGATCATCACCCCGTCGCAGATCAGTTCCTCGAGCCGCACATGTCCGTCTATCTCGACGCGCAGCTTGGCCGCCTGGTAGGATTGTCTGAAGAGATAGACCTCGTTGATGGCCAGCGCGACGGATGTCGATCCGTCGATATTCGTCGTGGTCATCTTCAGGGGATGGAATTCGTTCTCGACCGCCGCCGCGATCCGCGCCGGCAGATCTTCGGTGCGGTAGTCGTTCATCAGGAAGCCGACCGAACCGCGGTTCATGCCGTAGACTCGCGGTCCGGCATTGATAGTCTCGTGCAGGGTTTGCAGCATCAAGCCGTCGCCGCCGAGCGCCACGATGACGTCCGCGTCGCCGACGTCGACGTTGCCGTAGAGCCTGGAAAGCTCCTTCAATGCAGCCTGGGCATCGGGCGCCGTGGAGGCGATGAAGGAGAGCTTGTCGCACTTGATGGACATGAGCGGACCTTGGCATTCCTGCCGCAGGCGGGCAGGGGGCGGCAATAACGACTGCCTTAGGTCTTACGCGTCCGCCGGCGGATCACTAGGTACATGAAAAGGCGCGTCATCGACAAGCGCTTTGGCGGCAGGAAGTGACTGATCCGGCTCGCAGACCGTTCCGAATTCGACGGCGGTGCGACGTTTTTGCTTTACAGCAAGGGAAAATCTGGTAACTCCCCCAGTCGACGGTTGCCCTTGTAGCTCAGTTGGTAGAGCACCTGATTTGTAATCAGGGGGTCGCGGGTTCGAACCCTGCCGGGGGCACCATCTATTTCGGGCTTTGCCGCCTGCATCTATATCTCCTTGTTCTGATTTTGTGCTGTTCTCGGCGACGCGCCGGATGGGTGGGGCCGGCGTTCCGCCTTGGAGCCGACGGATGACGCCTCGCGACATTTCGGTCCAAACCAAGGATCATGATCGGAAACAATCGACAATGACGAAAGCATGCTGCGTCATTGTGGGGCGGAACCAATCGCGATTGCGCGGCATTGAACTCCAAACCAAAGGAGAACCGTAATGCGCGTCCTAGCCGCATCCGCCCTCATTGCAGCCGCTCTGGCACCTGGCGCCCATGCCTCAGAGGCGGATTTCCTGAAATCGATCGAAGGCAAGTGGAACGGCGGCGGCACGGTTTTGCGAAATCTCGGAGGCGAAAGCGTCAATGTGACATGCAGCATGGAATCGGACGCCGATGCCTCGAGCTATGCCATGGACGGCTCATGCCGAGCGCTGGTCGTGGTCACGCGCGGTTTCAATGCCAAAGTAAAGGTTTCGGGCAATTCCTACTCCGGAACCTATGTCGGCGTGTCTGGCAAGCCGTCGTCCCTCGCAGGAACGAGGAAAGGGGACACTATCGCTTTCGACGTGACCTGGGCAAACGAGACTTATGGTGATCGGGTGGCGACTATGACGATCCAGAAGATCGGCACGAATGGGCTGCGTATTCGCACCATCGACCGCGATCCGTCCTCTGGCAAGACCGTGATAACGACCGATCTGGAAATGCGGCGGGGCTGAAGGCCTTTCGTTTATTCGACGGAATTTAGAGGAGCGCCGCCTCGCGAGGGAATGTCCGTCGCACAGCGCGCGATGAAGTCCGGGTTCACGAAATCGGCCACGCCGTTTCGGCCCCTTTTACCGTAGATCAGCGGCCTCTCCGCGAGATCGACCGTCATGCCGCCGGCTGCCCGCAGGACGGCGTCTCCTGCCGCCGTGTCCCATTCCATCGTCCTTCCGAAGCGGGGATAGATGTCGGCGCTGCCTTCGGCGATCAGGCAGAATTTCAGCGATGAACCGACGCTGCGAATCTCGGTCGCGCCGCATTCGCCGAGAAAGGCATCGGTCTCGGCCGATCGATGGGAACGGCTGGCGACGGCGATCCGGGGGCTCGCCGTGCAGCGGGCACGCAGGGCTTCGCGCCGGGTTACCCGGAAATCCGTGCCAATCCAGATTTTATGCGCCCCGCTTGCATCTCCGCCATAGGCGATGCCGAGTGCCGGTGCATAGACGATTCCTGCCACCGGGACGCCGTTTTCGATAAGGGCGATGTTGACGGTGAAATCGTCGTTGCGGCTGATGAACTCCTTCGTCCCGTCGAGAGGATCGACCAGGATGAAGGCGCTGCCGGCGATTTCCGGCACATGGCCGGCCGCGACCGCTTCCTCGGCGACGACGGGGATGTCTGGGCAGGCAGCCGCGAGTTCGGCAAGAATGATGACCTCGGCGCGTTCGTCGGCTTCGGTGACGGGAGAAGCGTCTGCCTTGATTCGCGTCTCGGGGCCGGCCCGGTAAACGGCAAGAATGGCCTCGCCGGCCAGGAGCGCGGCGCGTTCGAAATGGTCGAGCATCAGGGACATGGAACCGGTCGTCGTTGTCGTTGGCCACCCCATCGCATGTTTTGCCGCTCGAAGGGAAGCCTTCAGTGCGGTTGCCGGTCGGTTCCCCTGAAGCTGCCGAGGCTGAACAGGCCGGCAAGAGAGCGCCCGATCTCGGCTCCGATCAGGCCGAGAAGATGCAGCAGCCGGGTCAGAAGCTCCCGCAGGCCGGGATGATGCTGAAGCGCAGGATTGAGGACGACGAGCCGGGGAAGCGGTCCGCCAGGCGGCGAGCGGGCCTCCGGATGGCCATTGTCGGCATTGTCCTCCGGTTCCTGGCCTGTGGTCAGCGCCCGCCGGCGGATGAGATCGGCGAGACCGACCGCCGGTCGGGGATTTTCCTCGGGCAGGGGTGTCAGGTCCCATCTGTCGCTCAGGAAAGTCTCCGGCTCGATCCGGTAGCCCGCCTCCAGAGCGGCTTCGATGAAGTTGGCCCTTGCGAGCCCCGGATTGGCGTTGCCCGTCAGCACGTCCCGGCAGGTCATGACCGCGGTCAGATGCGTTTCGGTTCGCTTCGTCGGCCAGGCGCCGATCAGCATCAGCGCCGCGTCCAGGGTTCCCATGATGATGACCGATCCGGGTCTTCCATACATTTCGATGACGACCGGGCTCTTCCAAACTCCTCTTTCCATGCGCTCTCTCCCCGTCTCCAATATTAGAAGATTGGCATGTAAAGCTTGCGCAAGGATGGATTCAGGAGAATTCGTCGGGGTAGTGCGGCCCGCGTCAGCGCCTGCCGGTCAGATGCCGGTGCGTTGCGTAAAGCGCGATGGCTGCGGCGTTGGAGACATTGAGGGATTTGATCTCACCCGGCATGTCCAGCCTCGCGAGCGCGGTCACCGTTTCGCGCGTCTTCTGGCGAATGCCCTTGCCTTCGGAGCCCAGAACGAGGGCGATGCGCTCACCTTCCAGCATGTCTTCCAGCGGTGCCGGACCTTCCGAATCGAGCCCGATCGTGCGGAAGCCAAGCTTGTGCAGTTCCTCCAGGGCATCGGCGAGATTGGTGATCTGGATATAGGGAATGAGCTCTAGCGCGCCGGATGCGGATTTTGCGAGAACGCCCGATTCCGTCGGGCTGTGTCTCTGGGTGGTGACGACGGCGCCGGCGCCGAACGCGACGGCCGAACGCATCAGCGCGCCGACATTGTGCGGATCGGTGACCTGGTCGAGGACGAGCAGGAGCGGGCTATCCTTCAGCGCCTCGAGACGGCGGACGGGCAGGGGCCTCGTTTCCAGCATCACACCCTGATGAATTGCTTCCGGCCCGAGAACCTTGTCGATATCCTGCGGCGAGACGAATTCGACCGGGACGGACAGCGCCGACGCGTCGCCGACGTCGAGGCGAGCGAAGGCATTCTGCGTCACCGACAGCTTGATCAGCTTGCGCTCGGGATTGTCGAGCGCGGCGCGCACGGTGTGGAGGCCGTAGAGAAAGACCTGCTCCGGCTGCAGCTGCGGCGGCTTCCAGTCCTTGTTTGATTTCACCCGCTTTTGCTGGGGCGTCGGAATCTCGCCGCGCTCGCGTTTGGAATCGCGCACCGCGCGCCTCAGGGTCGCGTAGTGGGTGTCGCGGGCGGATTTGTCTTTCGGGTCTTTCGTGCTCATGCCGCCTTATATCGGCGAGGGCCCTTTTACGCAAAGCCCTCTCGCTCCAGGCAGCGTGGACAATGAAATTTTTTCGTCACTTTTCCAAAGAGATCGTGTTGACAGAAGGAAACGAGGCGGTCATATACGCGGCGCAGATCGAGGGGCGGCAACGCAAAACGGTCTGACGAGCTTGGTCTCACGATCCAGACGGAATACTGGAGGGATGCCCGAGTGGTTAAAGGGGACGGACTGTAAATCCGTTGGCTCAGCCTACGTTGGTTCAAATCCAACTCCCTCCACCATTCTGTTTCCGGATCGTCAAGGACCGCTCCCGCGGGTATAGCTCAATGGTAGAGCAGCAGCCTTCCAAGCTGAATACGCGGGTTCGATTCCCGCTACCCGCTCCAATTCTCCCAGGAATACGATAGGTTTCCCACCCGTCTGAAGTGGGGGCGTCGATCGCATGAAACTTCCGCTTGCCCCGCGCGAACGGCTGGGGCACATCTGCGTCGTGTTCGAGGCAGGAAAATCGTGCAGACTTTAGATCAGGATATATCCACCCTTACCCAGTGCTATTCGAATATCGACCTGCCGCTGGCCGTCGAAGAGGGAGCAGATCCGGATGAAAAGATCGATTCGGCCGTAAGGCGATTTGGCGCCGCCGCCCGGCGCGGGACCTATATGCCCGGTCTGCAGCGGCACATTCTGGGCAATCTCCGTCACGTTCCCCGGACCATTTCGGCGCAGGATCTCACCGAACTGTTCTGGTTCCTGTTTTCCCAGAAGGCCTGGGCGAAGATCGACTGGCTGTCGCGCACCTTTGCGAACCGGCTGCCGTCTCTGCCCGCCCACATCGCCGATCTCTGCTTCCTGGCATTCCATAGGATGCAGCGCGAGCTGCTGGTAAGCGGTCAGGGCGCCGAGGCATTCCGGTCGGCAGCCGTTCCCGTCATCGCACGGCTGCGCGAGGGGTGGCCCGGTGCAAGCGACCGCATCGACGCTTTCGGCGCCATGGTCGAGCATGTCTGCGGAGATTTCGGAGCGGCGCGGGAGGTTTTCGCCGGCATCGGCGGCACGGAGTTCATCGAGCCGTTCGCCGGCATAGCGAGCGTCCGCATGCCGGTCGGCGAACCGCGCCTGCCGTCCGTGCAGCAGCTCGTCATCCGGCCCTGCGAGGCGGAGCACGTCACCCTTCTTTCCCTGGATCGGACCTATTTCGACAAGTTCGCCCATCTGGCGGCGACACGCTATGCCGAAAGCAATCCGCGAAACGGTCTGCATTTCCACTGCGTCGGCTTTGACCCGGCCGAAGCCATATCGCAGTGGCGGCTGCCGATCCCCATCGGACTGACGATCGACAGCGAGAACCTCGATACCCTGGATATCAGGCAGAAGCGGGGGTATTTCGCATCCGCCCGGCATCTCCATCTCGCCCGCTATCTGGAACTCTATCGGTCCGTCTTCGTCGCCGATGTCGACGGTCATGTCTGGCGCGACGTGAGCGAGCTGGATACCGAATACGACCGGTTCGACGTGATCTTGAACACGAAAATCCTCGATGACACGCGAAAGCTCACGCGGCTGCCATGGGAGGCGATTTCCGCCGGAGCCGTCATGGTCCGCAGCACCGAGGGCGGCCGCCGTTTCGCCGCGACGCTGGGATGTTATCTCGCCGACGTCATCGGCGAGGGGACGGCGAAGCGACGGCCCCTCTGGTACGCCGATCAGACCGCCTTGTTCTACACCTGGCTCGATGTCGGAAACAGCGTCCGCTTCGCGAGCTTTGCCAAGGCCGCCTTCATGCAGAGGGGCTCCTGGCAGCTCTTCGAAGGAGACCGCGAACGGCTGGAGTTCATGTCGGGCGGCTAGGTATTCAGTCGCGCCGGACGATATAAAGGTCGTGGCGGTTGCCGGTGCGGCCGACCGACCGGCGAACGATCGTCATGCCATCCGGCAGCATTTCGCGAACGTATTCGGGTGACACGAACATCAGACCCCAGTCGGCGGTATCCGCATCCTTGATCAGCTGCAGATCCTGCTGATGGCCGACCTGTTTGAACGCCTGGAAATAGTGACCGGTTTTTTCATAGGTCTCGATGAGATCGGCGAGAAACGTCTCGCGCGTCCAGCGTTCGTGTCCGGTGTAGCGCTCGTATTTCGGGCTGGGTACGTTGAGCAGGATGCGGGACGCCACGTCATGAGGGCCGTGGGTGGAAAAGGCGAAATGCCCGCCGCGCTTGAGAATTCTGCGCATTTCCTCAAACCAGCGCCGTCCGGCGGCGGGGGAGAAATGCGTCCAGATACTCTTGGCGATGATCAGATCGAAGCGTTCGTCTTCGAACGGCAATGGCGGATCCTGCCGGCTCACGACGGCGTGGACGCCGGCCACATTGGCATTCAGCCAGTCGATCGATGCCTGCGCGGGATCGGCGCCGATCAGTTCGAGATCGCCTTCGAAAGCACGCTGGAGCGTCGCCAGGTTGCGTCCCGAGCTGCAGCCGAAATCGAGAAGGCTTCCCTTTATATCCACGCCGGCCGCGCCGAGTTCGTCGAGCACGATGTCGGTGTTCTTGAAATCGTAGAAGATGCGATAGTGACCCTGCACGAAATGAATGTCGGCGGGCGGAATGTCGATCGCGAGCTTCGCCTCGCGCTTGCGTTCGGCGGACGCGGAGACGAGCCATTTGCTGACGCGGTCGTGGCTGCGGCCTTCCTCGGGAATATCGCTGACACCTCCGTCTCGGAGGTCCGCCAGGATCCTGTCCGTGGCCGGCGAGGTGCGGGGAGACATTTCGCTGCACAGAGAGCCGTCTTCGTTGCGGACGATTTCGCCGGCATGTTCGCGAATGAATGTCTCGAATATTTCCGCCACTGATTTCTCCCTGCTGGCTTCTGCCTGCGGGATTACATGACATGACGGTCTATGTGCGGCAAGTTCAATATAGTGCCTCTCTATCTGCCGCCGATCCTCCGATTCTCCGGCTTTGTCGAGGTGGAAGCCTTGCACTCGGCGCCGCCGCAATTATGTCTTGCGCATTGTTCTGGAAAGCCTTAAACGGCTGCACCAAACCCGGTCCCGGGTCCACCTCTATGTTCACAGGAAGCATTCAATGGCAAAGAGCAAGTTTGAGCGCAACAAGCCTCACGTCAACATCGGCACGATCGGTCACGTCGACCACGGCAAGACGTCGTTGACGGCTGCGATCACGAAGTACTTCGGTGAATTCAAGGCGTATGACCAGATCGACGC
>JBQGDG010000031.1:0-12666 GCA_052038935.1 Neorhizobium sp.
AGCGCTATTTCATAGCCCAGGCCTATAACAACGCCTGGGCCAATCACCGGCTGCTGCGGGCATGCGCCATGCTGTCGCCGGACGAGCTTTCGGCTCCGCGCACGAGCTTCTTTCCGTCGATCGTCCATACGCTGAACCATATCCTGACCGTCGACTGGCTCTATATCGGCGCACTCGAGGGGCACTGTCCCGGCGCTTCCGCCTTCGAGCCTGAAATCCCCTTTCCGGCCCTTGCGGATCTGGATCGCGAGCAGCGTTCCGCCGATCGCCGTCTCATCCATCACTGTCTGGGGCTGACTGGCCAGACGCTCGGCGCCGAGGTCCGCATCCCGCGCGGCACGCATGTTCAGGTGGAACCGGCCGACCGCATCCTGCTGCATCTCTTCCAGCACCAGATACACCATCGCGGGCAGGTCCATGCGATGCTGTCCGGCACGTCGGCGAAACCGCCGCAGCTCGACGAATTTTTCCCCGCCGATCCCGCAGAGCAGGCGTTGCGCGCCCGCGACTTCGCGGAGCTCGGCTTTACCGAATCGATGATCTGGAGTGATTGATTTATGCTCTACTTCGCCATCAAGGCCCTGCACATATTATCGGACTTCCTGCTGATCGGCGGCATGCTGATCAACGCCTTCGTCATTTCCATGGTACCGCCGCCCATCCGCGTCGGCGTCATCCAGGCGCTGAAGAGATACGACCGCACGGTCACCACCGCCGCCCTTGCGGGTGCCTGGATCTTCGGCCTCTGGCTCGCGATCGGCTATGTCGGCTTTTCGGACGGATGGCTGCATGCCAAGCTTCTGCTGGTGACGATGCTCTCGGCCCTTCACGGCATGCAGCAGGGCTGGATGCGCCGCATGCAGGCCGACCCTAAACTTGATCCGCCGGCCTTTGTTCGGCACGGCATGCCGATCATTCTCGTGTCGATCGTGCTCGTGATCGCGCTGGCGGTGATCAAGCCGTTCTGATTTTCGGCCCGCCAGGCATGATCAGGCCTTCGGCGTTTCGACCGGCGGCTCGACATCGGAGGGTGCAGCAGGTTCCTCGTGAGGTTGCCTGCCGCCCTCGTCAGGATCGGCGGCGATGATGCCCGGAGCCGGATAGGGCTGCGGCTCGGCGGGCCGATCTCCGTTCGCGTCGTCGGCCGGCTCGACCTCGTCCACGCGGTAGTGGACCTGATCGAGGCTCTCCAGCATGCCGTAGGCGATCTCGCGCTCGCCCATGATCGTTTTGTCGGCGCCGAGCTTTTCGAGATGGTCGATCTCCGCATCCGAGTTGGCGCGGCAGAGGATCAACAGCGCCGGGCTCACCCGACGCGCCTGCATCACGACATTGCCGGCTTCGAAGGCGTTCGGAATGGCGACGACGAGGCTTTTGGCCGCGGCGAGGTTCGCGAGTTCGAGCACTCGGGCGGAGGCACCGTTGCCGACGATCACCTCGATCCCCTGCTTCAGGAGTTCCTGTACCCGGTTTTCGGAATCCTCGATGACCAGGAAGGGGATGCCCTGCGACTTGAGGTTGGCGACGACGATACTGCCGACCCTTCCGTAACCGACGACGACCGCATGTGCGGTCAGCCGCGTCGGCGCAAGTTCGCCTTCGTTGCCGGCCGTCGTCAGTACGGGCTCGGCCTCCTCGAAGCGGGCGGCGGCCTCAGCCTCGGTGACCGGCCCGCTGCTCTCGCCCGCCGGAGCGATATCGCCCGCAGGTTCGGCCGGCGTGGCACGATAGAGGCGCGCTTCAAGCCGAGGGCGGATGCGGTCGCACAGGTAGAACATCAGCGGATTGAGGATGATGGAGATGATCGCGCCGGCGAGGATCAGGTCGCGCCCCTCCTCCGGCAGCAGGTTCAGGCCGACCCCGAGTTCGGCGAGGATGAAGGAAAACTCGCCGATCTGTGCCAGGCTGGCGGAAATCGTCAGCGCCGTCGCCGCCGTGTGACGGAAGGCCATGACGATGAGGAAGGCGGCGATCGACTTGCCGATGACGATGATGAAGACGGTGCCGAGCAGCGTCAGTGGGCTCGACAGCACGATCGTGGGATCGAAGAGCATGCCGACCGAAACGAAGAAGAGCACCGCGAAGGCATCGCGCAGCGGCAGGCTTTCCTGGGCGGCGCGGTGGGAAAGCTCGCTTTCCGAAAGGATCATGCCGGCGAAGAAGGCGCCGAGCGCCAGCGAGACGCCGAACAGCTTGGCCGCGCCGAAGGCGACGCCGAGTGCGATCGCCAACACCCCGAGGCGAAAGAGTTCGCGCGAGCCGCTATGGGCGATGCGGTGAAGAATGGCCGGAATGACTCGCCGGCCGATGATCAGCATCAGGCCCAGGAAGGCCGCGACCTTGAGCAGCGTGACGCCGATGATGCCGGTGATACCGAGTTCTATGTCGAAAAGCTGGGCAACCGCGATCGCGACCGGATCGGGATGCGCCGCTTCGCCGCCAATACTCGCGAGCGCCGGAATGAGAACCAGCGCAAGGACCATGGCCAGATCCTCGACGATCAGCCAGCCGACCGCGATCTTGCCACGCTCTGTATCGACGAGCCGCCGCTCCTGCAGCGCCTTCAGCAGCACGACCGTCGAAGCGACGGACAGGGCGAGGCCGAAAACGAGACTGCCCCCGAGCGGCCAGCCCATGAGCGTGCCCATGCCCCATCCCAGCAGGGTGGCGAAACCGATCTGCACGATGGCGCCGGGCACGGCTATGCCACGCACCGAAAGCAGGTCCTTCAGCGAGAAATGCAGGCCGACACCGAACATCAGCAGGATCACGCCGATTTCGGCCAGTTCCGGCGCAAGGCTCTGGTCGGCGACGAAACCCGGCGTATAGGGACCGACGAGTATGCCGGCAAACAGATAGCCGACTAACGGCGGCAGGCGGAAGCGATTGGCGATGGCGCCGAACACGAATGCCAGCACGAGGCCGCCGACGATGGTCGAAATCAATGGCGTATCGTGCGGCATGGTTGCCCCTCTCAAATATCTTTAGAAAACTGCCATAAGTAGATAATATCGATCAATATGGGCAGCTTCCCGAGGCCATTCAAGGCACCGGATCGAAGGGATCGGCCGCCACCCTCCACCGAAGCCATGTTCCGACAGGACGAAACCCCGCACGCGATGCGATCGGTTGGATCGAGCATGATTCGCGATGATGGAGGCAATTGCGACGATAGCCACCGGCCGGGGGGCGTGCAACCAATCCGGCTCGCCGGAACGTCGGTTTTCGCTCTCCCGAAATGATGGAGGCCGGCTCTCGCCGGCCATGTCCTTGCTGCGGAAGTTGCCGCGGATCCCGGCCGGCAGGTCGCCGGCGACTGCGGCGAAGCCTCAGCTCTTGCCCAGGATCACATCGAGGAGACGGCCCTCGATCGCGGCGAGATCCGGATCTCCGTGCCGTCGCGGATGCGCCCGGTCGATGGCCAGGTCGAGGCTGATGCGGCCCTCGTCGAGCACGATCACGCGGTCTGCAAGGTGTACGGCCTCGCCGACGTCGTGGGTCACCAGCACGGCGGTGAAGCCGAGTTCGCGCCAGACCCTCGTTACCAAGTCCTGCATGCCGATACGGGTCAGCGCATCGAGTGCTCCGAGCGGCTCGTCGAGCGCCAGCAGACCGGGCCGGCTCACGAGCGCCCTTGCCAGCGCCACGCGCTGACGCTGCCCGCCGGAGAGTTTCGCCGGCCACTGACTGGCCTTGTCGGACAGCTGGACGCTGTCGAGCGCCTGTTGCGCCTCGCGCCGCGCCCGGGTCTTCGGTACGAGATCACCCAGCCCTACCGCAACATTGTCGGCCACCGGCAGCCAGGGCAGAAGACGCGGCTCCTGGAAGACGATGCGGGGATTGGGATCGACGGCATGGCCTTTTTCGTCGAGGAAGGAGATCTCGCCGCCGGTCGGCTTGTCCAGCCCGACCAGCAGTCGCAGGAGCGTGCTCTTGCCGCAGCCGCTCTTGCCGACGATCGCGACAAACTGGCCGGCCGGCACGTCGAGATCGATGCCGCGCAGCACCGCGTTGTCGCCGAAGCGCTTCTCGATGCCGCGCAGCCTCAGTCCGGCAGGCTGCGGATTGTCCTGTTCGATCGGCAGCGACGACAGGTGATGCTCGAACTGCGTATCGGAAACGAAGGCGAGCGGCTGCTGAAATGGTCCGAGCGGCATGTCCCTGCTCCTCACTGTTGATAGGCGGCGTTCCAGGCAAGCGCCCGGCGTTCCAGGGCTCTGGCGACGATATCGGCAAGCTTGCCGAGAAGCGCGTAGATGAGGAGCGCCAGCACGACGACGTCGGTCATCATGAATTCCCGGGCGGTATTGGCCATGTAGCCGATACCGGAATTGGCCGCGATCGATTCCGAGACGATCAGCGTCAGCCACATGATGCCGAGCGCGTAGCGCAGGCCGACAAAGATCGACGGAAGGGCGCCGGGAAAGATCACCTTTCGGAAAAGCGACCAGCCGCCCATGCCGTAGACCCGCCCCATCTCGATAAGGTCGCGATCGACGTTTCTCACCCCGTGATAGGTGTTGAGATAGATCGGGAAAAGCACGCCGAGCGAGGTGAGGAACAGTTTGGCCTCCTCGCCGATGCCGAACCAGAGGATGACGAGCGGGATCATCGCCAGATGCGGAATGGTGCGCAGCATCTGCAGCGTCGTGTCGGTCAGCTGTTCGGAAAGTTTCGACACGCCGTTGGCGATGCCGAGCAGGAAACCGATCGAGCCGCCGACGAGGAGACCGCTCAGCGCCCGAGCACCGCTGACGCCGATGTCGCGTGCCAGCTCGCCGGAAAGAAGCCTCTCCCAGAAGGCGGTGACGACCGCCACGGGAGACGGCATGATCCGGTCCGAAATGAATCCTGCCGAAGAGCCGGCCTGCCATAGCAGGATCAATGTCACCGGCAGGAGATACGGTAGCCAGCCGCCCCCGGAGAGGCCGCGCAAGACAGTCTTTGCCCGCGCAGTCCTCTCCGCCGCACCCTTGGGAGGAAGGCTGTCTCTCGTCGCGGCCGGCGTGTCGTCCTTCAGCCGCCGGACCTGACGGCCCTCGGAAAACGTGTCTATGGTCGTCATCGCTGTTCCTCTTGGCGGTCAGGAGGCGGCAACGGCGCGGACGGTCGCGTGACCGCCGCCGCCGAAAAGCGGCTTTTCCGTCGCGAATTCATTGCCGAACCCGGCGCGCTGTTCCTGGCGGGCGAGGCCGAGCTCGGGAAACAGCAGTTCAGCCACGCGGTAGGCCTCTTCGAGATGCGGATAACCGGAGCCGATCACCGTCTCGATTCCGAGGTCCTGATATTCCCTGAGCCGCGCCGCCACGGTCTTGGGCGACCCCACCAGCGCGGTGCCCGCGCCCGAACGGACGAGCCCGATGCCGGCCCAGAGATTGGGCGAGACTTCCAGCTTGTCGCGTCGGCCGTTGTGGAGTGCCGCCATCCGGCGCTGACCGACCGAGTCGGAATCCCTGGCGAAATGTGCCTGCGCCTTGGCGATCGTCTCGTCGGAAAGCTTCGAGATCAGCCGGTCGGCCGCCTCCCAGGCCTCCTCGTCCGTCTCGCGGACGATGAAGTGGAGGCGGATGCCGAAGGAGACATCCCTGCCCTTCTTCTCGGCCGCCGCACGCACGGCCCTGATCTTCTCCTCGACCTGTTCCGGCGGCTCGCCCCAGGTCAGGTACTTGTCGCCACGGCCGGCGAAGAAGTCGATACCGGCATCGGAGGAGCCGCCGAAATAGAGCGGCGGGCGTGGCTGCTGGATGGTCGGAAAGCCCAGCTTTGCGCCTTTTGCCTTGATATGCTTACCGTCGAGATCGGCATGGCCGGTGGTGACGAGATCCTCGAAGACCTGGAAAAACTCCTCCGCATGGGCATAACGTTCGTCGTGTTCGAGGAAGATGCCGTCGCCGGCAAGTTCCGACGGATTGCCGCCGACCACGATATTGAGCAGCAGGCGACCGTTGGAGACGCGGTCGAGCGCGGCCACCAACCTGGCGTAATAGGCCGGCGCGGCCGTTCCCGGCCGGATCGCCACGAGGAATTTCAGCTTTTCGGTGAACGGCGCCAGCGATGCCGCGGTGACGAAGGATTCCTCGCAGGAAACCCCTGTGGGCAGAAGCACGCCGGAATAGCCGAGCCGGTCCACGGCCTGGGCCAGTTCGCGCAGGTAGCGGTTCTCGGGCGCTCGGTTCAGGTCGCTGCCGCCGAGATAGCTCCCGTCGCCGGCGGTCGGGATGAACCAGAGGAAATCGATCGGTTTTGCGGTATCGGTCATCGCTTGTCTCTCCTCGGATCCGGATCTCAGCTTGCCTTCGGGCGCCAGACGATGTCGGCGATCTCGAGCTTGCGCGGGATGATCTTCAATTCATGGAATTCGTCGGCCAGCGCCTGCTGGTAGGCAATCGCCTGATCCGGCACGGTCGATACGGCGCCGAGGTCGGCGCCCCGCCGCGACAGCACGACCCGGGTGACGTCTTCCGATACGCCGGTGATCGACGCGATCGCCTTCACGGTCTCGTCGAAATTCGCCTGCGCCTGTCCGCCGACCTTCTTCAATTCGTCGATCACCTCGACGATCAGGTCGCCGTTTTCGGTCGCAAAGTCGCCATTGCCGAGGAAATAGCTCCACGAGTCGACGATGCCTTCGGCCGTCGTCAGGACCCGCGTCTGCGGATCGGCCTCGGCGATCGCCGTATAGGGATCCCAGATCGACCAGGCGTCGATCGAACCGTTCTTGAAGGCGGCCGCCGCATCCGGCGGTGCAAGATCCAGCTGGGTCACGTCGGTCGGCGCAAGACCGCCCTTGCGCAGCACCTTGACCGCAATATTATGGGCGCTCGATCCGCGCTTGAAGGCGAGCTTCTTGCCCTTCAGGTCCGCGATCGACCGGATCGGGCTGTCCTTGTGGACGAGAATTGCCGAGCCCGCGGAACTGCCGCGATAGGTGCCGACATAGAGGAGGTTGCCGCGCGCTGCCTGGGCGAAAAGCGGCGGCACGTCACCGGTCGGCCCGAAATCCAGCGCGCCGGCACCGAGTGCTTCGAGAAGCGGAGGGCCGGACGTGAATTCCGACCAGGTCACCGCGATGCCGCGATCGGCGAACCGCTTTTCCAGCGCCCCCTGGCTCTTGGCGAGCGCCAGCACGCCGTTCTTCTGCCAGCCGATGCGCAATTCCTTCGCCGCGGCCCGCGCCCTGCCGGCCACAGGCAGGATGGTTGCGGCGGCAGCCGCTCCGATCAGGCCGAGTGTCTGTCTGCGTGTTACCATGGCTGAGCCCTTTCCTCTCCGCGCCCTGATCGGTCATGTCCCTCATGACCGCCATCGTTCGATGAGGAAAATGCTCCCATACTCTATCGACATGGTCGACATTCCGTCGTTTCAAAAATTGGCCGGTTTGAGAGATTTCATTTCTCCGTTTCGCCGGGATCGGAATGCAAAACTGCTAAACCGACAAATCCTGCTGCATCGCGGAAAATCATTTTGTCGCCTTTCCGCTTTGCCTCGGCCATGCTTTGTTCTAATCCTCGACGACAGCAATCTCTGGAGGGTTCGGCATGGCGAAAGTGGCATTCATCGGTCTCGGCGTAATGGGTTTCCCGATGGCGGGACACCTGAAGCAGAAGGGCGGCCACGACGTCACCGTCTACAATCGCACCGCCGCCAAGGCCGCCGACTGGGCGACGAAGTTCGGCGGCAATACGGGGCCCACGCCGGCCGAGGCCGCCAGGGATGCCGATTTCGTTTTCACCTGTGTCGGCAATGACGACGATCTCCGCTCCGTGACGATCGGCGAGAACGGCGTCCTGGCCGGCATCAGGTCCGGCGCGCTCCTGATCGACAACACGACGGCAAGCGCCGAAGTCGCGCGCGAACTGGAGGCCGCCGCCAGGGACAAGGGTGTCGGTTTCATCGACGCGCCCGTCTCCGGCGGTCAGGCAGGCGCGGAGAACGGCGTGCTCACCGTCATGTGCGGCGGCGACCCGGCGGATTTCGACAGGGCCAAGCCGGTGATCGGCGCCTATGCGCGCATGGTCGGCCTGATGGGGCCGGTCGGTGCCGGCCAGCTGACCAAGATGATGAACCAGATCTGCATCGCCGGCATCGTTCAGGGCCTGTCCGAAGCCGTCCATTTCGGCAAGCGGGCCGGTCTCGACATCGAGACGGTCGTCGACGTCATCTCCAAGGGTGCGGCCGGTTCCTGGCAGATGGAAAACCGCCACAAGACGATGGATCAGGGCAAGTATGATTTCGGCTTCGCCGTCGACTGGATGCGCAAGGACCTCGACATCGTGCTGACCGAGGCCCGCCGCAACGGTGCCAGACTGCCGCTGACCGCTCTCGTCGATCAGTTCTACGGCGACGTGCAGGCCATGGGCGGCAATCGCTGGGACACGTCCTCGCTGCTGGCCCGGCTGGAGCGGAAGTAGAAGAAGGCGATCGGGCGGAGCCGCACAGGCCGCTCCGCCCGATCACCGCTCTACGACGCCTTCAATCCGTCGAGCAGCGCCCGATGGAAGCGCTCCGGATCCTGGATCTGCGGCGAATGGCCGAGATCCTCGAATTCGACCAGCCTTGCGCCCGGAATGGCCTCGGCCGCCTGCTTGCCGAGCTGCGTATAGTCGCCGAGCGTCGAGGCGACCTCGTCCGGCGCCCGATTGGCGCCGGGTGCCGTCCTGTCGGTCGTGCCGATCAGAAGCAGCGTCGGCGTCTTCACCCGGCCGAACTCGTGGACGACAGGCTGGGTGAACACCATGTCGGAGGTCAGCGCCTGGTTCCAGGCCACCCGGTCACCGCCCTCGCCCGCATACATGCCGGCGCCCATGGCGACCCACCGGTCATATTCCGGCTTCCAACCGCCGGAATAGTAGAACTTCTGCTGATAGGCCTTGATGCTGTCGAACGTGGTCTTCTTCTCGCCCTCGAAGGCCGCTTCGATCGGCTGGTAGGGCACGCCCTTCGTCTTCCAGTCCTCTAGCCCGATGGGGTTGACCATGACGAGCTGCTCGGCCGTGTCCGGATACATCAGCGCAAAACGCGTCGCCAGCATTCCGCCCATCGAATGGCCGACGACGGTCGCCCTGTCGATGCCGCGGCTTTCCAGCAGCGCCTTCGTGTTTTGCGCCAGTTGGTGGAAGCTGAACTGGTAGGCCTCGGGCTTGCTCGACTTGCAGAAGCCGATCTGATCGGGCGCGATCACCCGGTAGCCGGCCTGCGTGAGGCTGTTGATCGTGCCTTCCCAGGTGGCGCCGCAGAAATTCTTGCCGTGCAGCAGCACGACCGTGCGGCCGTTGGGGTTTTCCGCCGCGATGTCCATGAAGGCCATCTCGAGAGCCTGTCCCTGACTGGAGACATTGAACATCTCCGTCCTGAACGGGTATTCGAAACCTTCCAGCCGCGCGCCGTAGCTCGGCCGTTCACCCTCCTGCCCGGCCGCCTGTTCCTGGGCGAGGAGCGCGCCGGGCGCGGCAAAGCCCCCGACCAGCAGCGGAGCGAGGGCAGCAAGGGACAACAGGGATCGTGCGGGCATGAAAACTCCTTCTGAATTGCACCCGGCAAAGGCCGGGTCGCAGGTTCAGGTAGGAGCAGAGATTTTGGCGGCAATCCGGGATAACGGCCCTGTGAAGGGGGTTTATCGGCTGCCCGCCTCAGTCCTCGCCGGATTTCTGGTTGTCGAGCATCATGTAGTCGAGCGGCAGCTCGGTCGTGTACTTGATCTGCTCCATGGCGAAGACCGAAGAGACGTCACGGATCTCGATCTTGGCGATCAGCCGCTTATAGAAGGCGTCATAGGCGCCGATATCGGGCACGACGACCCGCAGGAGGTAATCGACGTCGCCGCTCATGCGATAGAATTCCACCACTTCGGGGAAATCGACGACGACCTCGGAAAAGCGCTTCAGCCATTCGATCGAGTGGCTGGCGGTGCGGATCGAGACGAAAACGGTGACCTTGGTATTGACCTTGCCCGGATCGAGGAGCGCGACGCGCCGGCGGATGACGCCGTCCTCCTCCATCTTCTGGATCCGCCGCCAGCAGGGCGTCGTGGACAGGCCGACCTTCTTGGCCAGATCCGCAACTGCGAGCGTGGAATCCTCCTGCAGAATGCGCAGGATCTTGCGGTCAAGACGGTCCATTCACGTTCCCTTTCGAAATGATTTTTCTTTATAGACCTAATTCGGCGCAGTTAACCGAAATTCGTTCCCCTGATCAAGCTATCCACAGTCCGCCGCAACACCGGCAGCACGTCGGCCTCGAACCACGGGTTCTTCTTCAGCCAGCCGGTATTGCGCCAGCTCGGATGCGGCAGGGGCAGCAGGCGCGGCCCGTCGTTGACGAAGAAGTAGTCCCGCCAGTTCGCCACCGTCTCGGTCACGCCCGCCTTGCGGCGCGATCCGAGATGCCAGGCTGCCGCATACTGGCCGATGACGAGAACGGTCTCGATCTGCGGCATCGCCGCCATCACCCGGTCGCGCCATGCCGGCGCGCATTCGCGGCGCGGCGGCAGGTCGCTGCCCCGCGGATCGTAGCCGGGAAAACAGAAGCCCATCGGCACGATCGCCAGGCGGCGGGCGTCGTAGAATTCCTCGCGGGTCACGCCCATCCAGTCGCGCAGCCGGTTGCCGGAGGCGTCGTCGAAAGGCAGGCCGCTCTCATGCACCCTGAGGCCCGGAGCCTGGCCGGCGATCAGCAGGCGGGCCGTCGCCGAAAGCACGGCCACCGGCCGCGGCTCGTGTGGCAGCCGGTCGGCCGCACCCTTTGCCGGGTTGTCGCGACAGATGCGGCAGGCCGCGATCGCGCGGCCAAGGGATGCGATATCCTCGGCGCGCGCCGTCATCGAAACAGGCCCTCCAGCCAGGCGAACAGGCCGCCCGTCTCCGTGGCGGCCGGTTCCTCCTGCGCCATTCCACGGGTTGCCCGCCAGTCACGCGGCTTCTCGAAAGGCCCGGCCCAGATTCCCCTCGCCGCCCGCCGCGCATCCTCTTCCTCGCCCGCGTAGCCGCCGGCGGCGACCGCCATTCCCTGGCGGACGAGGTCGGCATTGATATCGTCCCCGCCGGCCCGGCAGAGAACGACCAGCCGGCCGTAGCGATCTCGGGTCCGGCCCGAACACGAGGCCTGCGGCGTACTGGCGAGACGGGCGAGCGCCTCGCGGGCCGCCTCTCCGCAGCGCCACGAGTTTTTACCGGCATCCTCGCAGGTCTGATCGGCTTCCGGCGCATCGAGGTCCGCCAGCCTCAGCCTTTCGGCGCCCGCCGCCAGCGTATCGCCATCGATGGCGAAAAACGGGCCGTCGATGCGGATATCCTCTTCCAGATCGATCTTCGCGACGATCATCGAGGCGAGGATGAGGAAGGCGCCGAGGAAAACGCCGTCCTTCAGGACTTTGGAAAAACGGGTCACAATCCGGCCCCAATGGAAAACGGAAACTTCAGGAGAATGGAAAACAAAACCTTTCCCGGCAGCATCTTCTTAAGGTTTGGAACCTAAGCTCTCAATCATCCGAGGAAATAGTACACAACCTATGAGTAGCGGCGTCAGTACCTCGACCGACAAGATCATCGTTGATCGCTCGCGCAGCCACCGCAACAAGGCGGTGTCGAAAGCCGTGCGCGCGACGCGTGAACGCCTGCAACTGAGCACCAACGGCAGCCACGCCTTCGACCGCGACATGCTGTCGATGCATGTCAACGCCGTACTGCAGTCGGCCGCCATCGTGCCGCTGTTCATCGCGCTCGTCACCGGCATCGGTCTTTATGTCAGCCGCAGCAGCACCCTGCTCGGCTGGGCGCTGCTGATGCTCAGCCTGCATGCGATCAACCTGCTGATCGCGCGGCGCGCCAGCCGCAAGGAGATCGCCGCCGCCGAGACCGCCAGATGGCGCCGCCGGCTGCTTGGAGCCCAGATTCTCGCGGGCATAGGCTGGGCCGTCTTCGCCTTCCAGAGCTGCCCCGCCTGCGGCGGCGACAGCTTCTATTTCTACAAGGGCGCGGCCCTTCTGTTCGCCATCTCGATCACCGCGATGAGCAGTTTCATGCTGCGTCAGAGCGTGCTCGTCGGCTTCGTGCCAATGATCGCGGTGCTGCTGTTCAATGCGGCCATGTCGAGGCACATTCTCGATATCGGTCTCGTGGCGATGTGCGCCACCGCCGTCGTCTTCTTCCATTATATCGGCGACCGCCTCTACCGGTCCAACCTGATGCTGATGTCCTACCAGTCGGAAAAGGACGATTTGATCGCCGAACTGGAAGTGGCGAAATCCATGTCGGACGAGGCGCGGCGTCGTGCCGAGGAAGCCAACCTGGCAAAATCCCGGTTCCTCGCGTCCATGTCGCATGAGTTGCGCACGCCGCTCAACGCCATCCTCGGCTTTTCAGAGGTGATGAGTTCGGAAGTGCTCGGGCCGCTGCCCAACCCGACCTACCGCGAATATGCCGGCGACATCCATCGTTCCGGCGAACATCTCCTCAACCTCATCAACGAGATCCTCGATCTTTCCCGCATCGAGGCCGGCCGTTACGATCTCAACGAGGAATCGCTGTCGCTGCTGGAGGTCGCCGAGGACTGCATCGGCATGGTGCAGTTGCGGGCGCGTGCCAAGAACATCAGCATACGCCAGCAGTTCGAAACCGAGATGCCGCAGGTCTGGGCCGACGAAAAGGCGATCCGCCAGGTCATGCTCAA
>JBQGDG010000032.1:0-16392 GCA_052038935.1 Neorhizobium sp.
ATAGGTGTCGATGATCTTTTCCGGACCGATCTCGTAGGCATCCTGGTAATAGTCGAGATTGTCGTTGGTCATGAAGGCGGCCGGATAGTAGACACGACCGATCTTGCCTTCCTTGCGGATCTCGATCTTCGACACGATCGGATGGATCGAGGATGTCGAGTGGTTGATATAGGAGATCGATCCAGTCGGCGGCACGGCCTCCAGGTACTGGATATAGAGCCCGCCTTCCATGACGGCAGCCTTCAGCTCGCGCCAGTCGTCCTGTGTTGGTATGTGGATGCCGGCTTTCTCGAACAGTTCGGCGACGCGCGCCGTTGCCGGTTTCCATTCCCGCTCCGTATACTTGTCGAAATATTCGCCGGATGCGTATCTGGATGCGCCAAAGCCCTTGAAGCTCTTGCCCTTCTCGACGGCCAGCCGGTTCGAGGCGCGGATCGCGTGCCAAGTGACGGTGTAGAAATAGATATTGGTGAAATCGACGCCTTCTTCGGAGCCGTAGAAGATGCGTTCGCGGGCGAGATAGCCGTGCAGGTTCATCTGGCCGAGGCCGATCGCGTGGCTGTCGTCGTTACCCTTGGCGATCGACGGCACGGAGGTGATGTTGCTCATCTCGGAGACGGCGGTGAGCGCCCGGATCGAGGTCTCGATCGTCTGTCCGAAATCGGCCGAGTCCATGGCGGCGGCGATGTTGAGCGACCCGAGATTGCAGGAAATGTCCTTGCCCATCTTCGCATAGGACAGATCGTCGTTGAACTCGCTCGCCTCGCTCACCTGCAGGATTTCCGAGCATAGATTGCTCATGGTGATGCGGCCGGCGATCGGGTTTGCCCGGTTCACCGTGTCCTCGAACATGATGTAGGGATAACCGCTCTCGAACTGGATCTCGGCGATCACCTGGAAGAACTCGCGCGCCTTGATCTTCTTCTTGCGGATGCGCGCATCCTCGACCATCTCGCGATATTTCTCCGTCACCGAAATCTCGGTGAAGGGCACGCCGTAGACGCGCTCCACGTCATGGGGCGAGAACAGGTACATGTCCTCGTTGTTCTTCGCGAGTTCGAAGGTGATGTCGGGAATGACGACGCCGAGCGACAGCGTCTTGATGCGGATCTTCTCGTCGGCATTCTCGCGCTTGGTGTCGAGAAAGCGCATGATGTCGGGATGATGTGCGCTGAGATAGACCGCGCCGGCCCCTTGTCGGGCGCCGAGCTGGTTGGCGTAGGAGAATGAATCCTCGAGCAGCTTCATTACGGGGATGACGCCGGAGGACTGGTTCTCGATCTGCTTGATCGGGGCGCCCATCTCGCGCAGGTTGGTGAGAGACAGCGCCACGCCGCCGCCGCGCTTGGACAGCTGCAGCGCCGAATTGATCGAGCGGCCGATGCTCTCCATGTTGTCTTCCACGCGCAGGAGGAAGCACGAGACCAGTTCGCCGCGCTGCTTCTTGCCGGCATTGAGGAAAGTCGGCGTCGCCGGCTGAAAACGCCCGGAAATGATCTCGTCGACGAGATCGCGGGCAAGCTGCTCCTGGCCGCGGGCAAGCGCCAGCGCCACCATGCAGACGCGGTCCTCGTAACGCTCCAGATAGCGCTTTCCGTCGAAGGTCTTCAGCGTGTAGGACGTGTAATATTTGAAGGCGCCGAGGAAGGTCGGGAAACGGAACTTGCGGTCATAGGCGGCGTCGAACAGGTCGCGGACGAAGTTGAAGGAATACTGGTCGAGCACGTCCTGCTCGTAATAGCCCTCGGTGACGAGGTAATCGAGCTTCTCCCTGAGGTTATGGAAGAAGACGGTGTTCTGGTTGACGTGCTGCAGGAAATACTGCTTGGCCGCCTGCCGGTCCTTGTCGAGCTGGATTTTCCCGTTCTCGTCATAGAGGTTCAGCATCGCGTTGAGCGCATGGTAGTCCAGCGGCGCTTCCGCTGGTCTGGCCGGCACCTTCGTGGCGGCGGGAGGTGAGGAGCCGAGCGGCGTTTCGCCGGCATCGCGCTTTATCGAAGAGCTGGTCGCGTCCAAAATCGTTCCAATCCGTGTCTGACGTTCACGACATCTTCCTGCGTACCCAGAAGTTCGAACCGGTAGAGGTACGGCACCCGGCATTTGGCCGAGATGATGTCGCCGGCGATCCCGAAGGTCGCTCCGAAGTTGCTGTTTCCCGCAGCGATCACGCCACGGATGTTTTCCCGGTTGGCCGCGTCGTTGAGAAAGCGGATCACCTGTTTGGGGACGGCGCCCTTGACGCCGCCCTGGCCGTCATTGCCGCTATAGGTCGGGACGACGAGAACGAAGGGCGCTTCGGCCGTGAGCTCTTCATCGCCTCCGATGGGAATGCGCCGGGCGGCAAGTCCGAGCTTTTCGACGAAACGATGGGTGTTTCCCGACCTGCTGGAGAAATAGACGATCCCGCCCATCGCCTTCGGCCTTCAGGCGAGAGCACTGATCATGTCAGGCCGGAAGCCGGCCCAATGCCGTTCGCCGGCGATGACGACCGGGACCTGACGGTAGCCCAGCTCCTGGACGAGTTCATAGGCAGCCGCATCGGTGGAAACGTCGACGATCGTATAGTCGATACCCTGGCGGTCGAGAGCGCGGGTGGTCGCGGTGCACTGGACGCAGGCGGGTTTGCTGTAGACGGTAATGGTCATGGAATCCTCGTGGAAATGAAAAAGGGCATGCGGGATCGTTCGGCCATCCGCCGATGCCCGGACAAAAAGTATGGAGAATGGAGGCAGCCGCAGCCGGTTGCCGCCCGCATGCGCGGGGTTGTTGCACGCCGGTCAAATGCCGGCGCCCGGTAGCGAAAACGCCTGTTATTCGCGCTGACTTGTACTGAAACTCAAAGACATAGGACTTCACCCCGAAGCTGCTTGTGCAGGGCATTCGGGAGGGCGGCGACGCGGCATCATCCCGCGCGTTTTCCGCAACCTTCCGGACACCCCGCCCGTGGACGTTTTCGTTGCGAGGCAGGTCTCCTGGCTTGCGGGTCGCGGCATTCGTCCGGCCTTCCCGGGAACATGAAGATCCCAGTGGCATCGTCGGACGAACGCTCGCCGCTCACAGTTGCGGGGGCAGCTCCGGCATTGTTCGGCCCGTCATGGGCGTCGCGCACCGTATTCCCGTCTTAGCTTCCGATCAGAGAATCGGAAGAACCTCGAACACAAGATATAGTATATGGAGTGAATTTTTCGTCAATGGATATGATCCGATCCGGACCATTCTCTTGGGGATTTCCGGCCCGCCGAAGCGGGCCGGAAGATGTGCCTATCTTGCAAGCCCGAACGACTGGATCGCTTTCGCCAGGATTTCGATCCCGTCGATGGTGCGGATCGTCGGATTCATCGACTGCGCGTCCAGCATGACGAAGCGTTTCTCCTTCACCGCATCGAGATGGCTGATCACCGGATCGTTCTCGAGGAAGGCAACCTTCACAGCGGGGTCGTCCGCCGCGTAGCGTCGGCGGTCCATCGTCGCGATGACGATGACGGCGGGATCGGCTTCGGCGATGGTTTCCCAGCCGACAAGCGGCCATTCCTCTTCGGTCGCGACCACGTTGCGCGCGCCGAGGGTCTTCAGGATATAGGCGGGTGCGCTGTTCTTGCCGGCGATGAAGGCGTCGCCCTTTACCTCCTTGCTGGAGAACCAGAAGACGATCGGCAGGTTCCTGGCCTCCGCGCCGGAGATCGAGGCCACGGCCGCTGCCTCGCGCTGCCTGAGATCGGCGACGAGCTTTTCACCTCTTTCCGCAACGTCGAAAATCTCCGCCAGCTCGGTGATCTCCCGATAGATCAAATCCATCGTGAAGAGTTCCCTGCGCACGCCGTCGCCGCCTTCGAGATTTGTCTTGGCGACGCAATCGGCCGGCGAGACATAGGAATTGATGCCGATGTCGGAGAACTGCTCGCGCTTGGCGATCGAGCCCATCGGCCCGACATGCCACTCGAATTCGACCGCCACCAGATCCGGCTCGAGGCCGACGATCGACTCGAAGCTCGGGTCGTTGTCTGCTAGCCGCTTGATCTTCGCGTTCGCCTCGGCATATCGCGGCAGGACAGGACCGACCCATACCGCCGTACCGGCGACTTTCTCGGCCAGGCCGAGCGAATAGAGCACCTCGGTCATGCCCTGTCCAACGGAGACGATCTTTTCGGGGGCCTTGTCGAACGTGATTTCGCGGCCGCAATTTTCGATCGTCAGGGGATACCGGGTTGCTGTGAAGCCGGGTGTCGCGAAGGTGGCGAAAGCCGCCGCAAGGCCTATGCCGGCGAAGATGTGACGCATGTGGGTTCCATCCGATAGGTTGAGAAAAAAGATCGAGTCCCGTCCTCGCGGCTGTTCAGCCGCGACAGAAGGGGCCGACTAGCCGTGGACAATACGAATGCCGGCGGGGATGGCCGCATCGACCGATAGGTGAGTTTTCGCCATGTCTGCTCCTTTCCGGCATCCCCGCCGGTTTGACTGGATCTGATCGAGGCAGGTCTCCTGGCTGGCGGGTCATCGCAGTCGTTCTGCCTTCCCGGGAGATCGAACCCCGGTGGCGTCGTCGAACGAACGCTTTCCGCTTACAGTTGCGGGGGCAGCTCCGGCATTGTCGAGCGCAAGGCTCTCCGCACCGGATTCCCGTCTTAGCTCCCGATCGTGGAATCGGAAGAACCTCGAATGTGCAGACCCTAGCTGGCCTTCAATCTTCGTCAATGCGCCATCTCGCTGATCACCACGCTCGTCCCCTGTTCGTGCATTCCGAGCGGATAGGGATGGACAGGGAATATGTAACTGTATAACGAACGATACGTTATATTATTACATAAAGGAAGTGCCATGGCAAAATCCCGCTCCCATATTCTTGCTGCCTCGCTCATCGCATCTGCTGCCCTATCGGTGCCGGCGTTTGCGCAAGAGGCGGATACCGCCAGCTGGCGGCTCTTCGTCGCCGATCATACCCAACCGGTCGTCCGCGCCATCGATCTGGCGACCGGCAAGGAACTCGGTCGCTTTGACCTGAACGGATATGCGGCCCTGTCGCTCAGCGAATCGGGCCGCACTCTGTTCGCCGTTCAGGGGGATCAGAACATCGTCCATGCGATCGACACGGGCATCGCCCTTTCCGACCATGGCGATCATCGCGACATCGAAGTCACCGAGCCGAAGCTCCTGTCCGCGACGGTCGAGGGCCGGAAGCCGGGACATGTCGTGACCCATGGCGACGAGGTTGCCGTCTTCTACGATCGCGAAAGCAAGTTCGATCTCCTGAAGGAAGACGATATCCTGCAGGGCAAGCCGCAGCCGAAGGCCTTCGATACGATTGCCGCCCATCACGGAGTGGCCGTGCCGATGGGCGAGCATCTGCTGGTTTCGGTTCCGGATACCCAGGCACCGATAAAGGAAGGCGAATTGCCGCCGCGGCTTGGGCTCCGCGTCCTCGATGCCGCCGGCACGCAGGTGGGTGACATCGCCCCGTGCACAGGCCTGCATGGCGAAGCGACATCTGCGAAGCTCGTGGCTTTCGGCTGCGCCGAAGGGGTTCTGGTTGCAAGCCCCGGAGGATCCGCAGGTCCGAAACTGGAGATGCTCGCCTATACGCCGTCGCTTCCCAAAGGCAAGGTTTCGACCCTTCTTGGTGGCAGGTCGATGCAGTTCTTCCTTGGCAATTACGGTGAAGACAAGGTGGCGCTGATAGAACCGGACAACAGGGAAGAACCCTATCGGCTGGTGGAACTGCCGACGCGCAGGGTGGACTTCGCCCTCGATCCGGCCGAGCCGCGCAATGCCTATATCCTGACGGAGGACGGCAAACTGCACCTCCTCGATGTGGTGGACGGAACCATCGCCAGATCGGAGACGGTGACGGAACCCTACAGCAAGGACGGTCATTGGCGCGATCCGCGTCCGCGGCTTGCGGTCGCTGGAAATCGGATTGCCGTCACCGATCCGCGTCATGGCCTCGTGAGGCTCGTCGATACGAAGACGTTGAAGGAAACGGGCGCGATCCCCGTCGAGGGTCAGCCCTTCGTCGTCGTGGCTGCCGGCGGCTCCGGCGCGAGCCATTGAGCGACGCTGCAGCCGGACGTCGCCATCGGCGTCCGGCTGCGGAACTCAGCCCGGCCGGCGATGGATCGGAGAACGGGAAGGACCCCGCTGCGTCAGAGACAGTTTGCCAGCGTTACGAATTCGGCGACGGACAGCGTCTCGGCCCGGCGCTGCGGATCGATGCCGGCCTTGACGAGCAGGGCTTCGCCGCCGATCGGCTTCAGGCTCTGGCGCAGCATTTTCCGGCGCTGGCCGAAGGCTGCGTGGGTGACCCGCTCGAGCTTCGCCACATCGCAGGGCAGGGGATTGGCGCGCGGCGTCAGGTTGACGACGGTGGATGTGACCTTCGGCGGCGGCGAAAAAGCCTGTGGCGGCACGTCGAATACCATCCGGGCCTCGGTTCGCCAGCCGGAAAGCACGCCGAGCCGGCCGTAATGGTCGTCTTCCTCGTCGGCGACGATGCGCAGCCCGACTTCCTTCTGGAACATCAGCGTCAGGCTTTCCCAGAAGGGCGGCCATGAACCGTCCTCCGGAAGCAGCCAGTTGAGCAGCAGCTGCGTACCGACGTTGTAGGGCAGGTTGGCGATGATCCTGACCGGTCCGCCCTCCGCCTTTTCTGCTGCAATGGCTGCGAAATCGACCTTCAGCGCATCGCCTTCGATCACCTCCAGGCGACCGGGATAATGGTCGGATATCTCGGCCAGTACCGGCAGAGCCCGCGCATCGCGTTCGACGGCGATCACCTTCTTCGCGCCGAGCGAAAGGATCGCGCGGGTCAGGCCGCCGGGACCCGGACCGACCTCGAAAACGGTGACGCCTTCCAGATTGCCGGCAGAACGGGCGATCTTCTGCGTGAGGTTGAGATCGAAGAGAAAGTTCTGCCCGAGCGACTTCTTGGCGTCGAGGCCATGACGCTGGACGACATCGCGTAGCGGCGGGAGACCATCGAGAGTTGCCATCAGACGGACGTACCGAAGCTGTTCGATGCAAGCCCGGCGGCGAGCTTGAGCGCTTCCACCAGGCTCGTTTCGCGGGCAATCCCCTGGCCGGCAATACCGAAGGCGGTGCCGTGATCGGGTGAGGTGCGGATGAAGGGCAGACCGAGCGTCACGTTGACGGACGTATCGAAGCCGAGCGCCTTCGCCGGGATGAGTGCCTGATCGTGATACATGCAGATAGCCACGTCGTAGCGGGCGCGGGCTTCGTCATGGAACATCGTGTCGGCGGGCAGGGGGCCGAAGACATGCAGGCCTTCGGCGCGCAGCTTGAATACCGCCGGGTGGATGACGTCCTGGTCCTCGCGGCCGATCGCGCCTTCCTCGCCTGCATGCGGATTGAGACCCGCGACCGCGATACGCGGCTGGGCAATGCCGAAGCGGGTCTTGAGATCGTGATGCGCGATCCGGCATGTTCGCAGGATCAGATCCTCGGTCAGAGCGCCCGGCACATCCTTGAGCGGAATATGGATCGTCACAGGAATGGCGCGCAGTTTCGGACCGGCAAGCATCATCACCGGCAGGAAGGTCTCGCCTTTCGCCCTGGCGGCGAGATCTGCGAGGAACTCGGTATGGCCGGGAAACTTGAACCCGGACTGGTAGAGCACGGATTTGGCGATCGGGTTGGTCACCACCGCCGATGCACGGCCCGAAAAGCAGAGCTCGACGGCGGCCTCTATCGCTTCGATCGTACTGCGGGCCGTCGCCACATGCGGCTCGCCCGCCGCGACCTCGGCGCCGGCGGCAATGGCAAGAACCGGGAGGGCGTCGGGAAACGTCGAGACGGCGTTCTCCGGGCTGGTTTCTCGAATCGGTACGTCGAGATCCAGCAGGGCGGCGCGGGCTTTGAGGACCGCCGGATCGCCGATGAAGATGAAGGGCGGCAGGCCGGTTTCATGACGGGCCGCCCAGGCGGCCAGCGTGATGTCCGGTCCGATGCCGGCGGGATCGCCCTGGGTCAGTGCGAGCGGGCGATCAGACGTCATGGAAACTCCGGATGTGATGTCAGCGAAGGTCGATCTGCGCCTTGGTGCGCAATTCGTCCAGATATTTCTTGCTGTTGGGATCTTCGCCGCTCTTTTCGGCCTTGCCGAGATCCTCGGCACGGAAGACGGCTTCGGCGGCGAGGTCGTCGGATACCTGACGCTGGTCGCAGATCGCCAGGAATTCGATGCCGCGGTCGGTCACTCTCGCGCCTGTCGTGCCGTTCTTGGCGTTTTCGATCAGCGGCTTCCAGTCGTCCGGCAGGTTCGGTGCAAGCACGCGGCCGAGATCGCGCACGGAGACGTCGAGCATGGTCGCGGCGAATTCCTTGGCCTGGTCGCAGCCCGGAAACTTGGAGCGGGACGCTTCCGCTTCCGACTTGCGCTTGTTGAGGATGGCGTTCCGTTTCGCAGCCGGCACGACGAAGATGATCTGCTTGAGGAAATACTCGGTCGTGACCGGCTTCTCCTTGCGCTCCATCATCCGTGTGACGAGTTCCTGGCTCGACATGCGGTTGCCGCCGCCGTAACGCGCATTGAGCAGGCGCGGCCAGCTCATCTGCACGGCGATATAGGATTTGAAATGTTCGGCCGTAACGCCGGCCTGGGCGAGGATCTGGGTGAGCTGCGCCGGGCTCATCTTGTTGCTCGAGGCAAAACGGGCAAAGGAGCGATCGACGTCTTCGGTGCTCACCGACATCTTGACGCGCGCGATCTCCTGGCGCTTCAGCGTTTCCTCGATCAGCTGGTCGCGTGCGATCTTCGTGTCGGACTTCTGGCGCTGCAGTCTCAGGAAGGCTGCGCGGCGGGCGACGTCCGCCGTCGTGATGGGGGTGCGGTTGACCACGGCGGCCACGCCGCTGGTCGATTGCGCCGAAGCGGCGATGGGATTGACAACGAACGAGGCCGCCAGTGCGGTCATGGCGATCGCCAGCCTGCGCGTTCCGGTCATTCCAAGCATCAATTCCACTCCCTCTTGCGCCGCCTTCGACTTCCTATAAGGGGCTGCGGGCCGCATTTCTACTATAGGCGTGCCCGCTTGCGCAATTGTTACGGCAAAACGATGACGGCTTCCCGCTAGAAGCCGTCACTTCTGCGCTATCAGTAGCGGAAGCTCTGATCGTAGTCTTCCGTCGAGCCGATATTCACGTCGCCGAGCGTCCGGAAGCTCAGGCGTGCCCCGACCGTCCAGTCGTTGGCGTCCGTGCTGGACGTCTTTTCGGAATAGGCGAGCGTGAAGATCGTGCATTCGTCGGCATAGCTGATGCCGAGACCGCGCCTCGTCACCTCGTTGTCGTCGAGATCCCATGTCGCCGAACCGGCCAGCGACCAGTTTTCGTTGATGCGGAAGCTCATCGACTTCTTCAGAACGTTGGTCGATTCGTCGGATGCATATTCCGGCTGTGCCTCGACCTTCGTGTAGACGAGCTTGCCGGTGACGCGCGGCGTCTTGTAGTCGAAGGCGACATCGGTGCGACGGACATCGAGCGTGTCCTTGTCGAAGCGCGTATTCGTCGAAAGGCTGAAGCCCTGCGGCAGATCGATCGCGCCCATTGCCACATAGTCCGAGACGTCGTTTTCGAGGCCGGAATTGGCGCCCGCATGCACGAGATCGTCGGTGGCGAAGGAATTCAGGCCGGCGAGCTGGTAGGACTGGCCGAATATGCCGCGCAGCCCGATGCCGTTGTCGAAAGAGCCGCTGTAGCGGATGCCGACATTGGCGCGCGTGCCGCCCTCGATACGGTCATAGCCCGAGAACTTGTCGCGATCGAACAGGCTGGTGGCGTCGAAGACGAAGCTCTGCGCGTCCTCGTTCGGCAGTCCGCCGGCCATCTGTTCGTCGGGGCGCATGTAGATCTGCGCGATCGGCTCGATGATGTGGCTGCTGCTGCCGGCGGTGATCAGGAACGGATATCGCGCCTCGAGACCCGCGGTCGCCATGTAACGGCCGCTCGGGTCGTCCTCGAGCGAGCCCGAATAGAAGGCGGGCGTGCCGGACGACGTGCTGTTGAGGCCATCTCCGCGCAGCGCCAGAAGCGGCGTCAACTGCAGTCCGCCCTCGGTGGTGAAGGTCCGCTTCCATTCGGCTTCCGCGGTGAAGCGCGTATAGCTGCCTTCCAGGCCGGGGAACCGGAAGTTGGTGCCCTCGAAATAGTAGTCGTCTTCGCGACGCGACAGGTTCGTCAGGTTGGCGTTGATCGACAGCTGTCCTCCGGCGACCGGTTCCGGCGCATACCAGCTATAGTCGAGCACCGGATAGACGACGGCCTGCTGGCGCTCCAGCGTGCTCGTTTCGGCATCGTCCTGCACGTCGAAATAATAGCCGTGCAGGTCGAAATAGTTCCGCCTGCCGAGCCCGGTCAGGTAGACGTCGTTGGTGAACGTCTCGTCGTCGACGCCCTGGAGGTCGTAGGTGCGCGAGAAGTTGTTGTCGTTCTGGACCATGACGTTCCAGCCGAACGTCCAGCGCGGATTGATGTGGAACTCACCCTTGGATGCGGCCATCAGGCGCGTGTCCGCTGCCCGGTCGGCGGTATTCGGATCGAACGAGTTCGAATTCTGCTGGTTGATGCCGGCGAAACGGAACGTGTGTTCGCCGGTCTCGAACTTGTTGCGGATCTCGCCTTCCACCAGCAGACCCTGGTTGCTGTAGTAGGTCGGGGTGATCGTTGCGTCCATGCTCGGCGAAAAGACATGGTAATACGGTACGCTGACGCCGAAGCCGAGATTGTCGTTGGCGCTGAATTTCGGAAACAGCAGGCCGGACTTCCGCTCGACCGTCTCGTCCGGCACGGTGATCGGGAAAGGCAGCTTGCCCAAGGACAGGCCGAAAAGCTCGAACTGAGCGTTCTCGAGCCGAATCGTATGGGTCTGGCCGTTACGGACCACGCGCTGTGCCTTGACCTGCCACAGCGGTGCCTTGCCCGGATTCTGCGCGCAGGGAAGGCAGGCGGTATAGACGCTGTTGTTCAGCACCATCAGATCGCCGGGCTGCCTCTCGGCGCTCTCGGCGGCCAGACGGGTATTGTCGGTCGTCTCGACGCGCAACGCGTTGAGGAAGCCCTCGCCGAAATCGTCGGTGATGTCGAGCTCCTCGGCATAGACGCGTGTGCCGCCCGGCTCGATCAGTTCGATATTGCCCGAAGCCATGACGCGGCCGGTCTGCTGGTCGTATTCGACCCGCTGCGCGACCATCCGGTACCGGTTGTAATAGATCTGTACGCCGCCGCGCGCGGTCACCCGCTGGACGTCCTGATTGTACACGAGCTCGTTGGCGCGCAGCAGCATCTTCGCGTCGTCCGACTGGACGGGCGCGAGCCCCTGGGCATGAACGACATCCGTCGTTACGCCGCATACGAACGCAGACACACCTGTCAGCAGGGCGGCGGCGAGCCGTCTTATATACTTGCGGTTACTGACCGCCACTAGCCGTCCTCCTGATGAAGCAGAATGGTCGCGCCCAGCGCCGTTGCGACGATGACTGGTATCCAGACCGCCACGAACGGAGGAATCGCTCCGCTGCTCCCGAATGCCTTCACAAGCACACTCACGACATAAAGCACGAAGCCGGAAACTATTCCACCCAGAATCATCGAGCGAGACTGGGCGAAGCGACTGAATTTTAACGAGACTGTTGCAGCAATGAGAGTCATCGCGACGAGCAGCACCGGCAATGACAGAAGCGAGTGGAATTGGGTTTCCAGCGCTTTGGTGGAGATGCCGAACGAGCGGCTGATCTCGATCTTCCGGGAAAGATCAAAGAACGCAACGGTTTCCGGCTGTTCGAGGCTTTCCTGAATGTATTCCTGTTTCAGGTTGGTGCGCACCTGTGCCGTCGGCTTCCGTGCCGGGATTTCACCCGGCCTGTTCTCGAGCACGTCGTTAAGAAGCCAGTAACCATCTTCGAGTTTTGCCGTCTGCGCATCCTGCCGCATGGTGACGGTCCCGTCCTTGTCGAAGTGGAAAAGCACCACGTCGATCAGCTCGGTTCCGTTGGCGCGATAGCTCTTGGCGCCGATGATGATGTCCTCGTCGCCGCTGATCTGGCGGATCCACGGAACGAACTTGCTGGCTTTCGCACGGTTGCTTGCCTGACGCCACGAGGCTTCCATCGAGATCGATTCGCGCTGACCCCAGGCGCCGAGCGGATTGACGACCAGAAGGGCGAACAGTCCGAGAAGGAAGGAGCCTATGATGAACGGTGAAACGAACTGCCAGACGGAAATGCCCGCGGCTCGGGTGACGACCAGCTCGTAGCGCCGGTTGAGGCCGATCAGCACCGTCATGCCGATGAACAGGCTGAGGGTGGGTATGGTCTGCTGAACGATCGACGGCAGCCTCAGCGTCGTCATCGCCAGCGCCCCGAAGACGTTGAATTCGGTCAGGCCCGAGAGCTTTCGCGTCGTCTCGCTGAAATCCGCCAGGAAGATGATGGCGCTCACCCCGAGCAGGAACCAGAAGGCGGTCAGGATATAGCGGCGGAAGAAATACCGCCCGAGCGTGGAGAATATCATGCGGAGCCTCCGCCGGAGCGGGTCGAGGCGACAAGGCGCCGTTGCAGCAGGCCGCTCAGTCGGGAAACGCTGCGTCCGACGAATCGGGGCATGTGGAGCTGGCGGTTGGTGGCCAGCATGTAGATGGCGATCGCCGAGGTCACAAGCGGCACCGCGTAGACCGCGGGTATGTAGGCGGCATTACGCTCCGTCAGGTTGGTGACGGAGAAGCCCAGCCAGCGGAGCGCGAAGGCAAGCGTCACGACGTAGATCATCGGGTGGACGCGTGCCTGGCGGTGCGAGCGGGTATTGCCGGCGACGACCAGCGACACGAGGGCGAAAGCGATCGGGAACAGCCAGTCGGACAGCCGCCGATGCAGCTCGGAGCGGAAACTGCCCGGAGACTTCTGGTAGACGGGATCTGCGGTATCCGGATTGAGCAGGAAGCCGAGGCTGCGGTCGCCGGAATAGAGCGGCAGACCGCCTTCGGACTTGGTCATCGCAGACAGATCGAAGGCATAGGAGGCGAACTTGACGATCGAGATACGGCCGTCGGCCGCTTTGCGATGCACTTCGCCGTCGCGCATAGTGAGCGAGGTGCCGCCGGGATCGACCGACCCTTCGCGCGCATAATAGATGAGGTCGAAATTCGGGTCGCGGTAGTCCACGACGAACAGACCCTTCAGCAGCCGGCCGGAATGGCGCTCGGAGATCTGAACGTAAAGACCGTCTTCGATGCTGCGAAAGGTCTTTTCCTCGATGACCGATGACAGCAGGTCGGCATAGGTTGCCGCGATCATCTGGCGCACGCCGAGACGCGAAACGGGCTCGACGAAATTCGTCACGGCGAAAGAGCCGAGGCTGAGGATGACCGAGAGTATGATGACGGGGCGATAGATGATGCTGCGTCCGGCGCCCGCCGCATCGATGACCGGCAGTTCCGAATCGTTGTTCATCGCCGTCAGCGTCTGGGTGATGCCGATGACGAGCGCGAACGGCAGGACGACGGGAATGATCGTGGGCAGGATATAGCTGGCGAGCAGCATGAAGGAGCCCATCGACTGGCCGCTGTCGGTCACCAGGTTGATGCGCCCGAGCACCTGGATGGTCCAGATGATGGTGAGCACCGGTACGAGCGTCACCAGGAACATCTGGAAGATCCGGCGCAATATGTAAGTTTCGAGAAGCTTCATTCCCGCCCGACACTCTTGCTGCCTGGCCACCTAGCGATGGCGCCGAGCCTATCTAAGCGATCGGCGCGGCCTTTACGACTGGGGTGATGTCACAAAAATGTTGGCTGTGCGCGTTTTATTTTTTGTTGTGACATTTCAAAACATGTCGCCACGGCGGCGTAGGCGACCAGCGACGACAGCCAACCGAGCGTGACATCCGACAGATAGTGGCCGCCGAAGGAAAGCCGCAGCGCCGGCGAGATCAGTGACAGCGCCACGATCGGTGGACCGAGTACGGGCCGCAACGGGCGCGGCAGCAGGACGACGAGGCAGGCGAGCCATCCGGCCCCGGCGGCCTCGCCCGAGATGAACGAACAGTTCCTGTCGCAGGCTCCCCCGAAGTCCCCGGCTGCGGTAAAGCGCTCCATGCCGCCGAAGAAGTCCGTCTGATGCGGGCGTGGCCGGCTCGATATCTCCTTGATGATGACGTTGACGGCGATGATCGGTCCCGCAAGAAAGCTGATCAGCGCGATGGAGATTTCCCGGGTCTTGCGTCGGCAATAGGTTGCTCCGTGGTGCTGAAGGTTCTGTGAAAGCACCATGACGAGATAAACGGCCGCGATGGCCGGCGTATAGAACAATACGCGCCGCAACCCCACGAAGATGTCATGCCGGCTGTAGGGGAAATGGCCGCAGATCCGTTCCGTCGGGATCCAGTAGTGGCACGCGGTTTCCCTGAAGAACGCGTCGGAGACCCGCAGGTCGACCTGGGGCAGAAAATGAAATGCGGCGAGCAGGATGATCCAGGCGGTAGACAGCAAAACCAGCCAGTGGTGGGGGCGCAGGAGACGGGGATCGAAGAAGCGCGCAGACGCTGGCGTCCGGCCGGGCGAGGGAGAACGGATCATTTCGGCACCGGTCTTCGAGAGTTGGCGGAGGGAGGCGTTTCGTGGCTGACGTCTTGTCGCAAACGATCATGAAATCTGTTTGATGGTGCCGGCAGATGTCTGCTGCCGGTCGTAACGCCATGCTTTTTGCAGGGTTGCGTTCGCGGCCGAAACCGTGATGATCGCGACCCTGTTTTAACAAGAACGAACTGCCGGAGCGCCAATGTCCGCCAAACTCACCATTTCCTTTGCCAAATCAGCCAATCTCGAAGGCGCGCTCGCCATTCAGTTGAAGCCCTCCGGCGATCGGCAGGCGTCCGGAACGGCGGAAGCCGATCCGCAGAACGTCGCCGTTCGCGCAGCGGAAGTCGCTCGGTTCACCGGCAAATCGATGAAGACGATGGATGTGCTTGCGCCGCACGGTTCGCCGGCCGATCGCCTGACCGTCATCGGTCTGGGGAAGGCAGAGGAAATGACCGCCTACGACTGGATGCGCACAGGTGGTGTGGCCGCGGGCAGCCTGAAATCGGCGAAGAAGGCGGTCGTGTTTCTCGACGCGCCCGATCTTGCGGTAACGCCGGAACAGGCGGCCGGCTTCGCCCTCGGTATGCTGCTGCGTGTCTACAGTTTCGACGCCTACAAGACGAAGAAGAAGGATGACGAAGAGAAGGAGCCGAAGACCGTCGACGTCACGATCGTCACCGTCGGCCACGGGGCGGCGAAGAAGGCGTTTGCCGCTGCGCAGGCCGTAGCTGGCGGCGTGAACATCGCTCGCGACCTCGTCAACCTTCCGCCGAACGTGCTTGGCCCAGTCGAATTCGCCGACAGGGCGAAGGAGCTCGAAAAACTCGGCGTCGAGGTCGAGATCCTGACCGAGAAGGAGATGAAGAAGCTCGGCATGGGCGCGCTGCTCGGTGTGGCGCAGGGGTCCGTGCGTCCGCCACGCCTGGCGATCATGCAGTGGAATGGCGGCAAGGCCAAGGAGCAGCCGATCGCCTTCGTCGGAAAGGGCGTCGTCTTCGACACCGGCGGCATTTCGATCAAGCCGGGCGCCGGCATGGAAGACATGAAGGGCGACATGGGCGGTGCGGCCGCGGTGACCGGCCTCATGCATGTGCTCGCCGCGCGCAAGGCGAAGGTCAACGTCGTCGGCATTATCGGGCTTGTCGAGAACATGCCGGATGGCAATGCGCAGCGTCCCGGCGACATCGTCACCTCCATGTCCGGCCAGACCATCGAGATCATCAATACCGATGCCGAAGGCCGTCTGGTCCTCGGCGACGCGCTGTTTTATTGCAACGAGCGTTTCAAGCCGCGTTTCATGGTCAACCTCGCCACGCTGACGGGAGCGATCATGGTGGCGCTGGGCAACGTCCATGCCGGCCTCTTCTCCAATGACGACACTCTGGCGGCGCAGCTGACGAGCGCGGGAGAGACGACCGGCGAGAAGCTCTGGCGCATGCCGCTCGGCAAGGAATACGACAAGATGATCGACAGCCGGTTCGCAGACATGAAGAACACCGGCGGCCGCCACGGCGGCTCGATCACGGCCGCACAGTTCCTCAAGCGGTTTGTCGGCGAAACGCCCTGGGCACATCTCGATATCGCCGCAACGGCGCTCAACTCTCCCTCGAATGAGATCAACCAGTCCTGGGCATCCGGTTACGGTGTCCGGCTGCTGGACGAACTCGTCCGTACCAACTACGAGAGCTGATGACCGAGGTTCTCTTCTATCACCTGACCGAATCGAAGCTCGAGGACGCGCTGCCGGCGCTCCTCGAAAAGAGCGTCGAACGCGGATGGAAGGTGGTCGTTCAGACCCGTGACGAGGCGCGCCG
>JBQGDG010000033.1:0-12585 GCA_052038935.1 Neorhizobium sp.
TTCCTCGATCAGCACGTCCGGCTCGGCCGCATAACCGCGTCCGAAGATCGCGCGCGTCCTCTCGTCGATGAAGCCGACCGAATCCTCCTCCTTGCCTCCGCGGCCGAAATAGGCCCGGTCGCGGTCGTCTACCAGCGCGAAGATGCTGCGGCTCACAGATACCCGCGGGGTGCGTACGTGGCCGGCTTCCTTCCATGCTTCGCGATAGGCACGGATCTGCTTGGCCTGCTGGATGTGGAAGGCCTCCCCGGTCTCGTCGTCCTTCAAGGTCGAACTCTGGAGGTTCATGCCTTTCTGCGCTGCCCAGACGGCCGTCGCATTCGAGCCGGCACCCCACCAGATACGCTCGCGCAGACCTTCCGAATGCGGCTCCAGCCTCAGGAGACCCGGGGGATTGGGAAACATCGGACGGGGATTGGGCTTGGCGAACCCCTGCCCCTTCAGCACGTCGAGAAAGACTTCTCCATGGCGGCGGCCCATATCGGCGTCGCTCATGCCCTCGCCCGGCTCGTAGCCAAAATAGCGCCAGCCGTCGATGACCTGTTCGGGAGAACCGCGGCTGATGCCGAGCTGCAGCCTGCCCTGCGAGATGAGATCGGCCGCACCGGCATCTTCCGCCATGTAAAGCGGGTTTTCGTAGCGCATGTCGATGACGCCGGTGCCGATCTCGATCTTGGACGTCCGGGCGCCGACAGCCGCAAGCAGCGGAAAGGGCGACGCCAGCTGGCGGGCGAAATGGTGGACACGGAAATAGGCGCCGTCGGCACCGAGTTCCTCGGCGGTCACCGCAAGGTCGATCGACTGGAGCAGGACGTCGCCGGCGGAACGGGTCTGTGACTGCGGCGACGGCGTCCAGTGACCGAAGGAAAGAAAGCCGATCTTTTTCATGGAGCACTCCCGAAAGGATGTGGAACGGATGTTGCCCCTTACATGGCATGTCTGCTCCGCTTCCGTTAGCCCGGCCGGCACGGGTTCGGCGAAACGGATTGTTCGTCAATACTGAACGACGGTGGACGAACGTCGCATCTTCGGGAGACGGCTTACGGCTGGAGCATGTCAGATGTAGAGCGGCGCCATTTTCCTCCAGGCGCTCGCCCGATGTGCGCGGCCATCCCAGACATGCATCTGGTGGCGGATGCCTTTCGACGCCAGCACGCCGCTGAGATGCCGATTGTTGTCGAGGAATGGGTCCTCGTTGCCGATCGTCAGCACGATATCCATGTGCCGCAACCTGTCGAGCCGCCAGTCGCAGCAGAGGCCGGGCAGGAAATGCGATGGCGTATGGAAATAGACCCGGTCGTCGTAGTAGCTGTCCAGCAGATCCCCGAAACTCTCGACCTTCAAGGTCAGATCGTAGCGACCGGAGAAGGCGACGAGTTTCTGGAAAAGATGCGGGTGCCGGAAGGCAAGGCTCGCCGCCTGGAAGGCGCCGAGGCTGCACCCCTGCACGATGGTGCAAGGATTGGCATTCCTCGCCGCCATCAGCGGCAGCACCTCGCTCAGGATATAGTCTTCGAACTCCGCATGGCGGCCCATGCGCGACGCCGGATTCTCCCGCCCATAGAAAGTCTCGTCCGCCAGCCCCTCCACGCAATAGAGCTGGATGTGGCCGGACGTGATCTTTTCCGAAAGACTGGCGACGATGCCGAGCTGCTCATATTCGAAAAACCGGCCGTCGCGGGTCGGAAACATCAGCACCTTCGCGCCGGCATGTCCAAAGATCAGAAGTTCCATCTCGCGATGGAGCCGCGGACTGTACCAGCGCAAATATTCGCGGTTCATGGCACCTTGAAGAATTGTCCGACCCGGTCGCGCAGGTCCCCCTCTTGCGACGCCTGCCGAGGATAGTCGAAGTGCCCGGCGTCGAGCATGAATTTTTGATTAAATTTTTGGTCCGGCAGGGCATTGGCGACGGCGAACTGGCAGGGCGGCGCCACCGCCGGATCGAAGAGCGCGAGGCTCATCAGCATCGGCACGCGAATGCGCCGGGCGGCAACCGCCGAATCATGCAGGCGTAGCGTCGGCAGGGCATTGCCGTATTTCGCCTGATAAGCCTGGACCGCGGCGGCACTGCCGACGCTCGGCAGCGTCAGCCTCAGCTCCTGGTGCCCGAAAGTCGGCAGGGAAAGATGTCCGCGATCGATCCGCCCGTCCCACGGAATGGCGAGACCGCCGATACCGCCGCCGAAACTCACGCCGCTGTAGCCGACACGTCCCCCGACCCGCGGATAGAGCTGCTCCAGCACCGTCACGGCGACCCAGAGGTCCTCGACGCAACCCCCGATGATATAGCGATCCGGTTTGTCGATATCGTGCAGCACGTGCCAGACGGAATCCGGCGAGATCGGCGGCCTCGCGCTCCGGGACATGCCGCGAAAACAGGGGAAGAGAACGGCCGTATTTTCGACCGGGATGTCGTAGTTCGGCGCATCGCGCCCGCCATAGCCGTGACCCACCACCAGCCCGCGCCAGATCTCGCCCGATTTTGGCAACAGCAGCCAGCCGCCGATCGGAAACCCCTCGGTCGAGCGGAAGGAGATGTTGAAGGTCTCCCATTTCGAGTGGCGAAGAGGATTGCGATCGAGCTTCGGCTTTGGATCGACCGAAAGCGCGCGCCGGTAGCGCTCCTGCCAGAACGCATCGAACCCTTCCGGCGCCTCCGGTGGCACGACGGCCAGAAGCGCGGCCAGATCCATGCCGTAGCTCGGGTCGAAGTCGTATGGATGGCTGAAGGGCAACTCAGGCCTTCATCGCCTTGACGATGTCCTCGGTCATCTTCTTGGCGTCGCCGAGCAGCATCATCGTACCATCCTTGTAGAACAGCGTATTGTCGATGCCGGCATAGCCGGAGCCGAGCGAACGCTTGACGAAGAGGCAGGTCTTGGCCTTGTCGACGTCGAGGATCGGCATGCCGTAGATCGGAGAGGACTTGTCGTCGCGTGCCGCCGGGTTGGTCACGTCGTTGGCACCGATGACATAGGCCACGTCCGCCTGGGCGAATTCGGCATTGATGTCTTCGAGCTCGAACACCTCGTCATAGGGGACGTTGGCTTCCGCGAGCAGCACGTTCATGTGCCCGGGCATGCGACCGGCGACCGGATGGATGGCGTATTTCACCTCGACGCCGTGTTCCTTCAAAACGTCGGCCATTTCGCGCAGCGCATGCTGCGCCTGCGCGACCGCCATGCCGTAACCCGGCACGATGATGACCTTCTCGGCATTCTGCATCAGGAAGGCGGCGTCGTCGGCCGACCCCTGCTTGACCGTGCGGCTTATGCCGTCGTCGGCTGCGGCCGATGCGGTATCCCCGCCGAAGCCGCCGAGGATGACCGATATGAAGGAGCGGTTCATCCCCTTGCACATGATGTAGGAGAGGATCGCCCCGGACGAACCGACCAGTGCACCGGTGATGATCAGCGCCAGGTTGCCGAGCGTGAAGCCGATGCCGGCGGCCGCCCAGCCGGAATAGGAGTTGAGCATCGAAACGACGACGGGCATGTCCGCCCCACCGATCGGCACGATGATCAGCACGCCGAGAACGAGCGCCAGGATAACCACCAGCCAGAAATCCACATGGCTTTCCGTCTGCACAAGTCCGAAGATGAAGACTACGATCAGGATCAGCAGTCCGGCATTGATGAAATGCCGATACGGCAGGAGGATGGGTTTGCCCGACATGCGCCCGTCGAGCTTGAGGAAGGCGATCACCGATCCCGTGAAGGTGATCGCTCCGATCGCAGCACCGAGCGCCATTTCGACGAGAGCCTGTCCGTGGATCTGGCCTATCTCGCCGATGCCGAAGGAATGCGGTGCATAGAGCGCCGCCGCCGCAACCATGACGGCCGCAAGTCCCACGAGCGAGTGGAAGGCCGCAACCAGCTGCGGCATGGCCGTCATCGGAATGGTGCGGGCGATATAGGCCCCCGCCCCGCCGCCGATGGCGAGCGCCAGCACGATCAGCACGAAGCCGCCGAAACTCGGCGTCGCGAGCAGGAGCGTCGTGAAGATGGCGATGGCCATGCCGGCCATGCCGTAGAGATTGCCCCTGCGGCTGGTGGTCGGATGGGAAAGACCTCGCAGCGCCATGATGAACAGGACGCCGGAAACGAGGTAGAGGAACGCAGCGAGGTTCTGGCTCATCGATCAGTCCAGCGTCCGCATGGAGCCCGGCGGGACATCGACGGTTGCAAATGCCGGATAGACCTCCCGCAGCATCGCCAGCTGATTGGGGCTGTCTATGCGCAGCAGATACCACCTGCCCTCGTCCATCAGCGCCAAGGTCGAGCTGGACGCCTCCATCTTCGCGCCCGAGGCATTCATCCGGGTCACGGTCGGCACCAGCGCATAAGGGGTTCCATCCGGCGTCGCGCGATATTCGGCCTTGTCCAGATCCATGCTGAAATCGTCGATCTTGACCGCCGCCAGCGCCTGCTTCATCTGCGCGCCGATCGCCTGTTTCAACTGATCTTCGGGAACGCCCGCCGTCTTGGCGATATGGCTGAGGACCTTCGGCGGAATGGTCGCGCCGATGACGTCGAAATTCAGGGCGCCCATGGCTTCGTTGAACTCGGCCACCTGCGCCTTCAGTCCGTCCCGTTCGGAAGCCGTCAGCTCGCGGGCCGCCGCGATACCGGCGAAGGTGGAGACACATATTGCGGTGACGGCCACGAATGGAACGCAGCGTGAAATAAGGCCCTTCATCATTTCCGGACTCCGTCCTTTTTCTTGTACATCGCAAGCATGCGGCTGGTGACGAGAAAGCCGCCGAAGATGTTCACCGACACCAGGACCAGGGCGACGAAACCGAAGCCCGTGGCAAAGCCGCTCAGCGAAGCGCCGACGGCCAGCAACGCGCCGACCACGATGACGGAGGAAATGGCGTTGGTGACGGCCATCAGCGGCGTGTGCAAGGCCGGCGTCACCGACCAGACGACATAGTAACCGACGAAGATCGACAGTACGAAGATCGCAAGCCGGAAGATGAAGGGATCTATCGCGCCGCCGGATACGCCGTGGGCCGCCTGCGCGACGGCCTCCGGCGCCGTTTCGGCCGCCGTTCGGACGGCAGCCGCCGCATTGTCCAGGGCCTCGAGAGCCCTGTTCATCGCATCACTCGCCATCAGAGCGTCCCCTTCTTCGTGCCGTCGCCCCTGGGCGCTCTCGGCTTGCGGCTCGCGGTTGCCTTCGCAGGAGCAGTCGCATCGCCGGCTGCGGGTTTCACCCGCACCGCTCGGACGGCCTTGCCGATGGACCCGGCGGCAACGGGGTCGAGCGGCGCATCCCGCTCCGGCAGCGTGCCGACCAGCGCGGCCGCCTCGGCAAAGGCGGGATGAACCACCTTGCCGCCATGGACAAGCATCGTCGCCTTGACCAGTTCGTCTCCGATATTGACCGCGAACTCCCCGGAATTTTTGTCGATCATGCTCTCGACGAAGGCATAGAGGTTGCGGGCGTAGAGCGCCGAGGCCGAGGCCGCGATACGGCCAGCGACATTGGCGTGGCCGATGACCGTCACGCCTTCGACGGAAACGATCGCGCCCTTCTGTGATCCCTCGATATTTCCGCCGCGCTCCACAGCGAGATCGACGGCGACGGAACCCGGCTTCATCGACGCGAGCATCGCGCGCGAAACCAGCCTGGGTGCCGGCCGGCCGGGTATCAGCGCGGTCGTGATGACGATATCCTGCTTGGCTATATGCTCTGCGACAAGGGCGGCCTGTTTGGCCTGATAGGCCTCCGACATAGGCTTGGCGTACCCGGCCGTGGTTTCCGCAGCCCTGAATTCGTCGTCTTCGACGGCGATGAATTTCGCGCCGAGCGACGCGACCTGTTCCTTGGCGGCGGGGCGAACGTCGGTCGCCGTGACCACGCCACCGAGCCTGCGGGCCGTGGCGATCGCCTGCAGGCCGGCAACGCCCGCACCCATCACGAATATCCGGGCGGCCGGCACGGTGCCGGCGGCCGTCATCATCATCGGCAGGGCGCGGCCATATTCATGCGACGCGTCGATGACGGCGCGATACCCGGCGAGATTGGCCTGGGAGGACAGCACGTCCATCGATTGGGCCCGGGTGATGCGCGGCATCAGCTCCATCGCGAAAGCGGTCACGCCCGAATTCGCCATGGCGACGAGCGCCGGCTCGTTGCCATAGGGATCCATCATCGCGAAAACCGCGGCGCCCGGCTTGTATCCGGCCGTTTCGGCGGCGGTGGGGCGGTTTACCTTGAGCACGACATCGGCGGCGGCGGCCTCGTCTGCCGCTCCGATCCGCGCCCCGGCGGCTTCGAACTCACGATCGGGAATGCCCGATCTCTCACCCGCCCCGGCCTGCACCAGGACGGAAAAGCCGAGCGACACGAGCCGCTTGACCGTCTCGGCAGATGCCGCAACGCGCGGTTCTTCCGGCCCTTCGCCGGCCACAAACACGATCTTCGACAGGGGTCATCCTCCTCCTGGTCGATGAAACACGGGAAGACGGAGCGACGGGCTGTCGCTCCGGACGATGGCTAGCGCAGCAGGAAGGCGCCGGCGATATTGAGGATGACGAAGAGGATGAAGCTGCCGATCAGTCCGACACCGGCAAAGAAGCCGGCAGCCATGGCGATGAGCAGCACGATAATCGCCATCGTTCCCCATTTCGCGCCGGCCAGGAAAACCTCGAAGGTCTTTTCGTGTTCGGCATAGTCCATGGGCGCGCCCGTCTCTACCGGTCCGCCATGATGATCGTCCATCGAGCCCTCTCCTTGATCACCGGCCCGCTGCGCTCGACGCGACAATGGGCGAAATCTCCTCTTTCCGACCCGGAATCCCGATCGGTCCCGTGCCAGAAATTGCACAAAGCGCCGCAAAGCGCAATGGCAGCAGCGCCCCTTGCAGACCTGTTCCGAATCCTAGCGCAGGAACGCCATTTCCGGCGAACTGGGCCTGCCGGCAATCCGCGCGGAGGGCACGATGGTCAGCGCCGGCATGCCCGTTTCGGCCCCGTTCGCAAACATCAGCCGCCTTTCGTAGGCCTCCGACTGGAAGACCGGGAACCGACGCATCAGCCGGGCACGCAGTTCCAGCGTCGGCGAGGCAAGCAGGGTCAATTCGAAACCGTAAGTCTTCGTCATCGTCGGCGGCACGACCGTCTGCGCATAGAAGAAGCGCTTGTAGAATGCGGCATGCTGCGGCCGGATATGCTGGAGCATCCGGTCCGCATTGAAGTGGATGGCCGCCATGATCGTCGGGCGCACGGTGAGATAGGGGAGCGTCGCCCGGTCGTTGGCGAATTCCGCGTCGACGGCGAACCGCGCCGGATCGATGAGCGTCAGCCCGGCATCGAGGAAACCGTCGATCGCCTCCGGGAAGATCCCGCTCGACTGGCATACCCGATGGTCGGGCGTGACATAGTGGATGCGCAGCGTGCTGACCAGTTCTTCGTAATAGTAGACGCCGAAGACATAGGCATGGCTGTCGAAATCGATCTCGTCGAGCATGCTCTTCGCCGAGACCGGCAGCACATCGCGCGCCTTGTAGGCCCGGTAGCGCAGCCGCGCGATGTCCTCGAAATCCTCATGGCTCTGGATGCGGCGATATTCGATGTGGTCGAGGGTAGCCAGAAGCCGCTCGGAGAACGGCAGGTCCGAAATGGGTTCGTTAATAATCATAGGGGCCAATCCATGGATGTTAAGCCATGATTAACCGTCACCTTTTTCGTGATCGCAATCTCAAAAGTTATGTTTAAGGAATTTCAAAGATTTATGGTTAACGGCGCAAGGATCGCCCGAAATGGCACAGGTACCGTTTTGCTTCGGATTGAGGCGGGATCAGCCCGCCGCGCTGAGGCTTCGCGTGCCCTGACCCTTGGCCTTGCGACGCGCTCCGGCGGCGCTCTTCGAGGGAAGGATCGTTTTTGCCCCGAGCTCGGCGATGGCATCTGCCGGCACCGGCGGCGAGAAGATGTAGCCCTGCACGAGATCGGCGATGTCGTGCTTTATGATGATCTCGAGCTGCTCCGGTGTTTCCACGCCCTCGATGACGATCTTCAGCTCGAGCTCCCGTGACAGGTGCACGATACCGCGCAGGAGCTTGAGGCGTCGCTGGTCGGTGCCGATGTCGCGGACGAAAGCCCGATCGATCTTGATGATGTCGAGCGGCAGCGAATTGAGGTAACTGAGGCTGGAGAAACCGGTTCCGAAATCGTCGATGGCGATCGTGACGCCCTTCTGCCGGAAGAGATTGAGGATCGCGCCGACCGCGACCGGATCGTTCATGAAGCAGCTTTCGGTCACTTCGAGATGCAGCCGCGACGGCGTCAGACCGTAGCGCAGCAGCATCTCGCTGACGAAGCCGACGATCTCGGTATTCTGCAGGTCGTGTACGGAAAGGTTCACGGAAACGGGAACCCCGCTCGGCCAGGCGGCGCATTCGCGGCATGCCCTTTCGATGACGAAACGGGTGATGCTCGTGACCAGTCCCATCTCTTCCGCCATCGGAATGAAGATGTTCGGGCCGACCATGCCCTTCTCTGGATGTTTCCAGCGCACCAGTGCCTCGAAACATTCGATCTCGGAACCGTCCGGCCGGTACATCGGCTGGTAGACCACATAGAGGCTGCGCTCGTCGATCGCCTGGCGCAGATCGGCGCGCAGCTTCTGCTCTTCCACGTAGCGCGCGTCCATTTCGGGCCGGAAGGTCGTCAGCGAGCCGTTGCCCTTCGCCTTCGCGTCGTTCAGCGCGAGATCCGCCCTGATCTGCCAGTTCTCCATGCTGAATTCGTCGGCGCTGGCGATGACGCAGCCGCCGTTGACCAGCACCGGCAGGCGGAGCTCGCCGATCTGATAGCCGCCCTGCAGCTGTGCATGCAGTTCGCCAACCTTCTTTTCGAGCATCTGCCGGTCGTCGCCCGTGAGGAAAAGCACGAACTCGTCGCCGATCAGGCGGCCCGCCACGCAGGCATCGCATGTCAGTGACGTCAGCTTCGCCGCGATCGCGCTCAGCAGCCGGTCTCCGACGATATGGCCACGCAGGTCGTTGACGTGCTTGAAACCGTCGACATCGAGAACGACGAGGCATGCGAGCGGCTCTTCCCGACGCTCCAGCATCTCGGCCGCGAGTTCGCCGAAATACGAGCGGCTCGGCATGCCGGTCAGCGAATCGAAACGGACCATGTGGAGGATCTTGTCCTCGGCGGCGACGCGGGCGCTGACATCCTCGAAGATCAGCACGACGCCGCCGTCGGACCGCCGGCTCACGGAAAATTCGAGGTGCTGTCCGCCGTCGGCCTGAAGCAGGGCGCGGTTCAGCTTGCCCTGCGTCAGCCGGTCGATATCGCGCAGCATCTTGGAACAGACATTGCCTGCGTCATGCGTCAGCACGTCGTTCAGGCCGCGGCTCTTGACGTCGAGCCGGGCGTCGATGCCGAGAAGATCCCGTGCCTGGCGATTGATGACGTCGATACGGCCATTGCCGTCCAGCATGATCAGGCCATGGGCGATCGTCTTCAGGGCGGTGTCGAAATGACCGGCGATGGCCGCCATCTCGCGCGAGGCGATCACGTTCTCATATAGGAATTCGCGCACGCCCCGCGCCATCGAACGGGTCGTCAGGCCGAACGGCACGAGCAATAGCGACATCGCCGCGAGATGCCATTCGCCGGTCAGCACGCAGGCAGCGATGATCGGCACGCAGCATCCGAGGATCTGCGTGTCGACGGCATAGCTGGAACCGTAGTTCCGCCCGACGATCGACATCATCGAGCCGAGCGTCATGGCGATGCAGGTGAAGCCGACGGTGCTGTTTTCGAGAACGACGAGCGCATAGCCGCTGCCGATGCCGAGAAGTGTCGCGGTGGTGGCCGCGCCGATTACATAGGCCCTCTCGACCGCGGCGATCTTTTCATAGGTCAATGCCTGGCGGTCGAGCCGGTCGTAGAGCTGGAAGCCGATGATGCGGTAGATGAAGTTGGCGACGAATGCCAAAGCCAGACCGACATAGAAGACCGAATCCGTGCTGCTGAATACGATGAGGCACCACGCGACGTGGACGACCACGCCGGTCACCAGTGTGCCGCGGTTTCCAAACAGCGAATTGACGAACGACAGATAGACATCCGTCGGTAGCGAACTCGCTCTAGTTTCCTTCATCGGGTCTCATTCCCATGGATTTCGGACGACACTGGAGAAAACAATTTAAGAATTGATTGTTGCTCGGTTTTGCCCCTGCGACGATGGGGGCATTGTTTCAACGTGTTCAACGAAGGGTAAAGGAGACCATCGGCAATAGACTCGTTTCCTCCGCCCTCGCGGGCTGGCGGCGGGAGGGCCCGTAACCTACTCTGTGGGAAACAGCCTTGGGGAACAAGGCAAACGGCCGTTTACCTCTCGCATGGACTTCCCTTTCATTAGACCTTCGTTTAAATCGCCAACCACAAGCGGGCAGGATAAAAGGACCCGTTGGGAGCGGGAAAGAATGAACCTATTATTGAAGCTCAGCGGCCTGATTGACCGCGTCAGCGCAGCCCTTGGAAAGTTTTCCGGCTATCTCGTTCTCGGCTGCTGCCTGATCAGCGCCGGCAATGCGACGATCCGCTACATCTTCAACTACAGTTCGAACGGCTGGCTGGAGATCCAATGGTATCTCTTCGGCTTCGTCGTGCTGATCGGCGCATCCCATACGCTGCGGCTCAACGAACATGTCCGCGTCGATCTCATCTACGGCGCCGTCTCCGACCGCACGCGGCTGTGGATCGACGCGATCGGCCTGGTCGTCTTTCTCATTCCCGCATGCCTCTATCTCGCCTGGCTGTCCTGGCCGTTCTTCGCGGTCTCCTATCAGCAGGGTGAGATGTCTTCCAATGCCGGCGGTCTCATCCGGTGGCCGGTCAAGCTCGTCATCGTCAGTGGTTTCGCTCTGCTCGCTCTGCAGGGTCTCTCCGAACTGATCAAGCGGATCGCGGGGCTCACAGGCAGCCTCCAGGTCGATACGACCTACGAAAAACCGCTTCAATAATCGTCCACGGGGGGACAATCGCCATGTTCGCATTCGGCATAATGCCGCCGGCCATGTTCCTGGGCATGATCATCTTCATGCTCTACGGATTTCCGGTCGCTTTCTCGCTGTCCGCAGTCGGGCTCTTCTTCGGCCTGATCGGCATCATGACCGGTCACTTCGAATTCGCCTTCCTGCAGGCTCTGCCGCTGCGCATTTTCGGCATCGTTTCCAACGATCTGCTGCTGGCGATTCCCTTCTTCACCCTGATGGGCGCCATTCTCGAGCGTTGCGGTCTCGCGGAGGATCTCCTCGAAGGCACCGGCAAGCTCTTCGGCGCCGTTCCGGGCGGCCTCGCCTATGCGGTCATCATCGTCGGCGCGATCCTCGGCGCCATTACCGGCACGGTCGCCGCATCCGTCATCACCATGGGCGTGATCTCCCTGCCGATCATGCTGAAATACGGTTACAACCCGAGGCTTGCCACCGGTGTCATCGCCGCTTCGGGCACCATCACCCAGGTCATCCCGCCTTCGCTCGTCCTGATCGTCCTGGCAGACCAGCTCGGCCGCTCCGTCGGCGACATGTATCTCGGCGCCATCGGACCCTCGATCCTGCAGGTGCTGATCTTCCTCGGCTTCATCTTCGTCCTGTCGCTCGTTCGCCCCAAGGACGTTCCCCCTCTTCCGCCCGAGGCCCGCGGCGAGCTGAATGCGGCGCTCGTGATGCAGGTCCTGTGGGGCATGGTCCCCTCGATCGTCCTGATTTTCCTGGTGCTCGGCACGCTGTTCATGGGCCTTGCGACACCTACGGAAGCCGGAGCGCTCGGCGTCGTGGGCGCCATGGTGCTCGCCGCCCTGCATCGTCGCCTGACCTGGGACCTGATCAAGCAGGCAATGCACTCGACCATGACGATCACCTCGATGGTCGTCTTCATCCTCGTCGGCGCGACCTGCTTCAGCCTCGTGTTCCAGGGCATGGACGGAGGCCTCTGGATCGAGCACCTTCTGTCGCACATCCCCGGCGGCGCGACGGGCTTCCTGATCTTCGTCAATATCTTCGTCTTCTTCCTGGCCTTCTTCCTCGATTTCTTCGAGATCGCCTTCATCGTCCTGCCGCTGCTCGCACCGGTCGCCCAGTCGCTCGGCATCGACCTGATCTGGTTCGGCGTACTGCTCTGCGTCAACATGCAGACGAGCTTCATGCACCCGCCCTTCGGCTTCGCGCTCTTCTACCTGCGTTCGATCGCGCCGAAGACGGTGAAGACGAAGGACATCTATCTCGGCGCCATACCGTGGCTCGGCATGCAGCTCCTGCTCGTTGCCATCATCATCTTCTGGCCTGAATCGGTGACCTACTGGCTGGAAAAGGCGCCGGACGTGGATCTCAACACGATCAAGATCGAGGTGCCCGGCTTCGGCAACGACGGCGGCAACAACGGCATGCCGAATTTCGGGGTCCCGTCCTTCGACAACGCACCGAGCCCGCCGGACGGCAGCCCCGCCCAGCCCAATCTCAGCGAACCGCCGAAGTTCAACTGAGGAGGCGCCTCTCCTCGGCCGCATGGCCGGGGCTTGCCTTTAAGGGAGGGCAAGCCGCATGCCCTCCTCCAT
>JBQGDG010000034.1:0-3205 GCA_052038935.1 Neorhizobium sp.
GTTCCGGTGAAACCGATCTTGTACTTGTACTCGACGACGAGGTTGAGGAAGCGGCCCATCTGGTCGAGCTCGCGCTTGAAGTCGGTGTTGAGGATCGTCTCATAACCTTCGCGGCCGCCCCACAGAACGTAATTAGCCCCACCGAGCCGCTTCGTCGCATCCATGCAGGTCTTTACCGTCGCCGCTGCGAAAGCGAAGACGTCCGGATCCGGGTTCGTTGCGGCACCCGCCATATAGCGGCGGTGCGAGAACATGTTCGCCGTTCCCCAGAGCAGCTTCGTGCCCGTCTCGTCCTGCTTCTTTTCGAAATAGTCGACGATCTCGTTGAGGTTCTTCGTGTTCTCGGCGAAATTGTTGCCTTCCGGACGCACGTCGGCATCGTGGAAGCAATAGAATGGCGCGCCGAGCAGCGAGAAGAATTCGAAGGCGACGTCGGCCTTCAGCTTGGCCGCCTCCATCGTGTCGGAGAACCAGGGCCTCAGGAAGGTCTGACCGCCGAATGGGTCGCCGCCCGGCCAGGTGAACGAATGCCAGTAGGCGATGGCGAAGCGCAGATGGTCCTCCATCCGCTTGCCGGCGACGACTTCGTCCGGGTTGTAAAAACGAAAGGCCAGCGGATTGGTGCTGTCCGGCCCCTCGTACTTGATCTTCGAAATATCGCCGAAAAAGCCCGTGCTCATGGTGTTTCCTCCGTCAAAGGGTTGTATACGAATTCTGAGTTACGTACCTCATATCTCGGTCCGACAAGGCTCCTTGCCGGAAGAACGAGATACAGGGAAGGCTCGCCTCTCCCCGCGGGCGGGAAGAGGCGCAGATCGGGATCAGCGAGCCAGCGCCCGGATCACCGGATAGGCCGCGCGATAGCGCCCATAGGCCGCCTCGTAGGCATCCGAAAGCGTAGCGACCGGCTCGATCGTCGCGTCGGTCCTGGGTGCCGTGCAGACCGCCACCGGATCCGCACCGGTCGCGGCGATCAGGCCGAGGCGGGCCGCGCCGAAGGCCGCGCCGAAATCGCCGTCCGCGGGGATATCCACCGGCACGCCGAGCGCCGTTGCGATCGAGGCCAGCCAGTAGTGCGAGCGGGAGCCGCCGCCGATCGCCGTCACCCGGGAGATCGAAGTGCCGGCCGATTTCAGGGCTTCGAGATTGTCCCGGATGGCAAAGGTGACGCCCTCCAGTACCGCCTGGGTCAGTACCGCGCGGCTGCTCTCGTGCTCAAGCCCGAGAAATGCGCCGCGTATCACCGCATCGTTGTGCGGCGTCCGTTCGCCGGAAAGATAGGGCAGGAAAGTGACGCCGGTCGGAGCCTTGAGCGTCTCGCCCAGTTCCGAGACCAGATCGGCGGCCGGCTTTGCGGTAACCTTGGAATGCCAGTTCAACGCATCCGTAGCCGAGAGAATGACACCCATCTGATGCCAAGTCCTGGGCAACGCATGGCAGAATGCATGGACGGCGCTTTCCGGCTTGGGCAGATACGAGCCGTTGGCGGCGAAGAGGACGCCCGACGTGCCGAGCGAAACGAAGGCCTGGCCTTCCGCCACCGTACCCATGCCGCAGGCCGATGCGGCATTGTCGCCAGCCCCGCCAGCCACCACGACATCGCCGGAAATGCCCCATTTCGCGGCCAGTTCGGCACGCAGCTCCCCGCCTGCATCGGTGCCTTCGACGAGCGACGGCATCTGGTCTTCGGAAAGGTCGGTCGCGGCAAGAAGTTCGGCCGACCATTTGCGTGCGCCGGTATCGAGCCAGGACGTCCCGGCCGAATCCGACATTTCCGAAATATGCTCGCCGGTCAGCCACAGGCGCAGATAGTCCTTCGGCAGCAGGACCTTGGCGACCCTGGCGAAAATCTCCGGCTCGTTGTTTTTCACCCAGGCCAGCTTCGGCGCGGTGAAGCCCGGGAAGACGATATTGCCGGTGATCTTGCGAAATCGCGGATCGGCATCGAGTGCTGCTGCCTCGGCATGGGATCGGGTGTCGTTCCACAGGATACAGGGGCGCAGCACCTTGTCGTCGGCGTCGAGCAGCGTCGCGCCGTGCATCTGGCCGGAAAGGCCGATGCCCTTGACCGCCGAGAGCTCGCTTGCATGGGACGCCTTCAGCCCGGCGACGGCCTCCTCCGTCGCGCGGATCCAGGCCGCCGGATCCTGTTCGGACCAGCCCGAATGCGGGCGCGAAACGTCCAGCGAACCGCTCGCCGAACCGATGATCCGCTGATCGCCGTCGATCAGCATCGCCTTCACGCCGGATGTGCCAAGATCGAGACCGAGATACATGCCGTCTTCTCCTTTTGCTGCCGTCGTCACGGCAGGTTGTCCTTCAAGAATATGTCGATACGGATGCGTTCCTGCGCGGCGATGACCGGCAGGCCGTCCACCTTGGCCTTCAGCACCCGGATGGCGCTGCGGACCTCGTGGCCGGCATCCTGGTTGAGAACGGCGTCGATGACGCCGTCGGTGAGTGCCTGTCGCGTCGCCCGCGTCAGTTCGTGGGCTATGACGACCGGGCGGCGTCCGGCGCTCAGGTCCTGCAGGACGCCGATAATGCCCCGGTTGCCGGCACCGAGGCTATAGAGCCCGATCACGTCGGAATGCTGGCGCAGCGTCCGCGAAACGAGCTCCGCCGCAAGTGTCGGATCGTCGCGTGCCTCGACGACGGGAAGCATGCCCAGTTGCGGAAAATCCTCTTTCAGCACCGCCATGAACCCGTCGAGCCGCTCGCGGTGGTCGCGCACCAGCATGGAACCGGCCACGACCGCGATCTTGCCGGCGCGCGCGCCGATGAACCTGCCGATGAGGTTGGCGGCGGTGCGCCCGGCTGCGTGATTGTCGATACCGGAAAAATGATCGCGCTCGGAGTTCGGCAGATCGGAGACGAGGGTTACGACGGCGATCCCCGCCTTTCTCAGCCGCGCCACGGCATGCTGGACCGCTTCGCTCTCGACGGCGACGAAGGCGACGCCGTCCGGCCGCGACGAAACGAGCTCGTCCAGCGCGGCAGCGAGCGCCTTCTCGTCGAAGGCAGGGACGTCGATTGCCCTGATCTGCGTGCGCTCGAAACCCGAGCGCGAAACCGCCTCGTCTATCTCGCCGCGCAGGCCGATCATGAACGGGTTGTCGTTGCTGGGCAGCAGGAACACGAATGAATAGGTGCGCCCCTTGGCGAGATTGGCGGCGGCGACGTCACGGATATAACCGAGGTTCGA
>JBQGDG010000035.1:0-26009 GCA_052038935.1 Neorhizobium sp.
GTTTTCGGCGCCGCGGATGGCGGTGCACCAGCCGTTCTTGGCGAAGGCTTCGGTCAGGCGGGTTCCCATCACATAGGCTGCGTTCATCCAGCAATAGCTGTCATGCGACAGTTCGCCGGTCTTCGATCCACCCGTCTCGTCATAGTTGAACTCGTCGATCGGGCTGGTCTTCGGTCCATAGGGCATACGTGCGAGAACGCGCGGCATGGCAAGCGTGACGAAGCGCGAATCGTCACTGTCGCGGAAGCTGCGCCACTTTGCATATTCGACCGTGTCGAAGATCTTTTCGAGATCGCGGGGCTTCGCGAGTTCGCGGTAGTCCTCGAAACCGAACATGCGCGGGCTGGCGGCCGAGATGAACGGTGCGAAGGCCGCAGCCGTGATCATCGAGACGCCCTGAAGCAGCTGGACGTCCTCGAAGGAGTTGTCGAACTCGAAATCGCCGACGAGCGCACCCATCGGCTCGCCACCCGGCGTGCCGAATTCGTCTTCGTAGACGGATTTGAACAGGCGCGACTGATCGAATTCGACCGCCTTGGCCAGATCCTTCGAAACCTCGCGCTTTGACGCGTTGAGAACGCGGATCTTGAGGTTGACGCTCGTCTCGCTGTTCTTGACGAGGTAGTGCAGCCCGCGCCAGCTGCCTTCGAGCTTGACGAATTCCGGCGATTGCATGATCGCCGCGAGCTGACGCGAAATCGTCCTGTCGATCTCTGCGATCGCATTGTTCAGCGTGATGGTCAGATTGCGGTCATAGGTGACCGTTCCCTTCAACGCCTGATCGGTCAGGGTGCGAAGCAGGTCCTGGGCGCGATCCGGCTCCGTCTGCCGCGTTGCCGCGACTACCTTCGAAAGCAGGTTCTGATCCGGCGCGAATTCGACCTCGTTCTTCGCCTGCAATTGGGTATCAGTGCTCATGTCTCGTTCCTTTTCATGAGAGCCGCGAATTCCGGACCGAAGTGCGGTTCCTAATACCTTGGCTCAAACAATGACTTGGCAGGAAATTCGAGATGCGCGGGCCGATCACCCGCGCACCGAAGGCGGTCAGTTCACGGGATCGGGCTTGTCGCCGGCCTTGTCCGCGCCGAGCTGGGCGACCAGTTGCGACAGGTCGCCCTTGTTCTGCAGGATATCCTCGAGAAGACGCTCGAGTTCCTCGGAGCGATCGGCCTTGCTCATCAGATCGCGCAATTCGTTGCGGGCATCGAGCAGGGCCTTCAGCGCCGGTACCTGATTGACGATCGAACCCGGTTCGAAATCGTCCATGCTGTCGAACCTGAGCGTTACGGGAAGCTCGGTACCGTCGTCTCTCAGCGTATTCTCGACCGAGATCGTCAGACCGGGTGTCATGCGGCGCATGACATCGTCGAAATTATCCCTGTCGATCTGTACGAATTTCCGCTCGCCGAAAGGCTTCAGGGGCTGCGTCGGATTGCCGGAGAAATCACCGAGCACACCGACGACGAACGGCAGTTCCTTGACCACCATCGCGCCTTCGGTTTCCACCTCGTATTTGATATGGACCCGCGGCTTGCGAACCCTTTCCAGTTTCTCATGCACACTTGCCATCGGATTCTCCTTCGTGCCATCGGCAGATTGCGAATTTTAGGGTGTTGCAGATCGCTGGCGGGCCACGCCCGCAAGCCATTGTTGTCCAGGCCGGCCCTACCCTCCCCGTTCCGCGGACGGCTGTATGCCGGCCGCCGTCAGAACGGCGTTGCGCACGTGCTGTTCGGGCAGCAGCTCCGCCAGGAGTTCGGAAAAATCCATGCGTCCACGGCGCACCAGCGTTTCGATCGACATGGAAATCGGCGAATGCGGCTCCGCGCGCCGAAAATAGCGGGCGACTGTCGCGAGGAGTTCGAAAGCCTCCTCCCGCGAGCGAATGGTATCGGCTGTGACGCGTGCCGGCCCCGAGATGATCTGGTCCAAGGAGGGAGCCGTCGGCGAGGTCACTTTGTCGTCCGGTACCAGTTCCGGCGCATGCGTCACTGTCTCGATGCCGGCCAGAACCCGAATTGCGGCAGCGGCTTCCTGTAGCGCATTGCGTGTATTCGAGCTCGGCGGCGCCTGGTCCCCGCACCGTCTGTCAAGTATTTCGGTCAAACGGTCGAAAGCGGCGATACAACGGTTCAAGACATCGAGATGCGCCGACATCTGTGCGACACCGGCCTGCGTTGCGGCCTGCTGCAGTTCATCGCGACGTTCGGCCTCGTTGCCGCGCTGCGCCAGTTGGAAATCCCACAGCGAAAATTGCGAGAACTTCCCCCCGGGCACAAGGGAAGCAAGCCTGATCGGCTGGATGATCGTGCCCTCGCCGCCGGTGCCGTTCAATCCCGCGAAGGGCGCAAAACGCTCTTCCAGATTCTCGTCGCCGATCGAATGGAGGAGGTCGAAATAATTGTCCAAAAGCGACGCCGCCGCCTCGTACACGTCACACAGCCCTTGAAAGCCTCGCAGCCTCAGCTCCGCCTCGGCAAGCCAGGCCAATACTTCGACATCCTTACTTTCGGAAGAAAGAATATGCAACCCTAGATTTCTTACCTCGTGCCACGCAGGCGAAATCTCAATAGTGTTGGCCGGGTTTATTGCACGCTCTACCGTTCGCGCCGTGCTCCTGGCATCCTTAATTCTATAGTATATTTCACGCGCGGAAGTATTTTCCCGAACGTTTTTTCCGCAAGGATGATCTTCTCCAAGTGGATCTATAATTTGGCGGACATTCACGCTGTCATATTCTCCAAAATTGAGAGCATAAATCCGTGGGTCATCAATTTGTGGCGCAGATATTGGTATGTCAACCTCCCCACAAGCATGACCATTTTGTGACAACTAGCCATGGAGAGCAACGGCGAAATAGATCGTTTTTTTATCTGGACAAGACCCGGTAAGCGCCCTAGTTGTTTTTAGGCATCTTGAGACGAGACTGAATTACGAAGCTAAGACAGGACTTACCGGATGTCGGCTATCGACCTCAATCGCCTGATCAGAACGCTTGAGCCGCATTTGCGTGTCGGTCTTGAGACAGCCGCGTCTCTGGCTGCCCGCCACCAGCACCCCGTTGTCGACATCGCCCACTGGCTGAGGTCGCTACTGGACAATGCTGATCTCGTCAGGATTTTCGAGGATGTGCGCGTTCCGACAGAGGCTCTCCGCAGCGAACTCGATGCTACGCTCGCCGAGATTGCCCGTCAGGACGGCGCCTCCTTGTCGCTTTCTCAAGATTTGCTGGCCCTTGCTCGTGAGGCATGGCTGATCGCATCGCTTCAATTCGGCAGAAACAGCGTCGTTCTGGCCGATTTGCTTGCTGCACTAACGATCGACCAGAGCCTTCGCATTGCCGGTCGTGGCATCGCGCCGTCGTTGCGCGGCCTCGACCGAGCGGCTCTCGACCAGTTGCTGGAGCGGACCAAGTCCGACAGCCAGCCCGTCAAGGAGCCGGCGCTTTCAACGTCGGCTTCTTCCGTTGAAAGCAACGAATTCCTCCGCCTCTACACCCGCGACATGACGGCCGACGCGCGAGGCGGCCGGATCGATCCGGTAATCGGACGGGATCGGGAGATGCGGCAGCTCATCGATATCCTGCTGCGCCGCCGGCAGAACAACCCTCTGCTGGTCGGAGAGGCGGGGGTCGGGAAAACGGCAGTCGCGGAAGCGCTCGCGGTGGAAATTGCGGCAGGTAATGTCCCAGACATGCTGAAGGACGTGAAGCTTCTCCTTCTCGACCTTAGCCTGCTGCAGGCCGGCGCCGGCGTGAAGGGCGAATTCGAACGCCGGCTTCACGGTGTCGTCGATGCCGTAAAGGGGGCCGCGCAGCCAACCATCCTCTTCATCGACGAGGCGCATGGCTTGATCGGGGCCGGAGGTCAGGCTGGCCAGGGCGATGCCGCCAACATCCTCAAGCCGGCTCTCGCACGCGGCGAGCTGCGGACGATAGCGGCCACTACCTGGAGCGAATACAAGCGCTTCATAGAAAAGGATGCGGCCCTGACCCGCCGGTTCCAGACCGTTCACGTCCGGGAACCGGACGAGGAGACGGCTGTCCGCATGCTGCGTGGCGTCGCCTCTTCGTTGAAAGCCCATCATCACGTTCGCATTCGCGACGAGGCGATCGTTTCCGCGGTGCGGATGTCTGCCCGCTACCTTCCCGACCGACAATTGCCGGACAAGGCGATCAGCCTTCTCGATACGGCCGCGGCGTCCGTCGCCCTCGCACGGCAGACGACACCGGAGGCCCTGGCCCTGCTGAAGAGCGAACAGGCCTTGCTGAAAACGGAAGCCGACTGGCTTTCCGGCGAACCCCAGACGGATCATGGCACCGCGAGACTGGCCGAAATCGGCCGGGAGCTGGAAGATATCGCCAGCGAGATGAAAACGCTCGAAGCGAAATACGAAGACGAACTGCGTCTGGCGCGCGAAGCCGACAGGCTGGAAGAGGCATTCGCGGAAGACACCGCGATTGCGCCGATCGCGCCTGCCGGGGAGTTGCGCGACGAAAGCAATATCGCGGCCTTCCGCGCACAGCCGGCAACGGAAGATAGCGCACGCACCGCGCTCGCCGCGACCGAGCGCAGCCTTGCGGCGATCGCCGGAGAGTCGCCGCTCGTCCCCCGCGTTGTCGATCGTGAGGTCGTCGCTTCCGTCCTTGCTCGCTGGACCGGCATTCCGGTCGGCAAACTGCTCGCGGATCAGGTCGAAGGGGTCAAGACGCTCGACGGCAGGCTGAAGGAGCGGGTGCTCGGCCAGGATGCGGCCCTCGAGCGCATTGCGGCGGCCATGCGCGCCGCGCGGGCCGGCCTCTCGGATCCACGCCGTCCGCCGGCCGTCTTCCTGCTGGTGGGAATGTCGGGCACGGGTAAAACCGAAACGGCACTCTCGCTCGCCGATCTCCTTTATGGCGGCAGCCGGCACCTGACGACGATCAACATGTCGGAGTTCAAAGAAGAGCACAAGATTTCCATGCTGCTCGGCTCGCCGCCCGGTTACGTCGGTTACGGCGAGGGCGGCGTTCTGACCGAAGCCGTCCGGCGACGGCCCTATGGTGTGCTGCTGCTCGACGAGATCGACAAGGCGCATCCCGGGGTCCAGGAGATCTTCTATCAGGTATTCGACAAGGGCGTCCTGCGCGATGGCGAAGGCCGAGACGTCGATTTCAAGAATACGACGATCTTCATGACGGCCAACACCGGCTCGGAACTGCTCGCAGCTCTCGCCGCCGATCCCGATACGATGCCAGAGGGCGAAGCGCTCGAGGCACTCCTGCTGCCCGAATTGCAGAAGCATTTCAAACCGGCTTTTCTCGGCCGCACGACCATTCTTCCTTTCATGCCGCTCGGAACCGAGACGCTATCCGGCATCGTCGACATCCAGATCGACAGGATCGCCCAGCGCATCCGCGCCACGTATGGCACGAAGCTGACACTTTCGCCGGATGCACGCAGCGCGCTCATAGCGCGAAGCAAGGCGAGCGAAATGGGCGCGCGGGCGATCGAGGTGATGATCTCGCGCGACCTCCTTCCCGTGCTCTCGACCTTCTTCCTCGATACCATCGCCGAGGGTCGCAAGGTGCCGGAACTCACGATTACCTATAACGGCAGGCAGTTCGGCATTAACGCCGACATTGCGGCCGAAAACGAATTCGCCGCGCAGCCGCAAGACAGGCCGGCGGCGGATGAAGAAGCCCCAGGCCGCAAGCGCGCCCGGGGAGTAGCAGGAAGAAAGGCTAACACGCCTTAGCAGCAATAAGGCAATCACGACAGGAGAGCTGATAGCATGCCGATTTATCTGCAGATCGACGGTATTCAGGGCGATGCAACGCACGAGCAGCATCGCAAGTGGATGGATATCGAAGCCATCCACTGGAACGTGTCCCGCAACATGAACACGTCTGCCGGCTCCGCGGCAAACCGTGAAGCTTCCGAGCCGACCGTTTCGGAAGTTATCCTGACGAAAGTCAGCGATTCCTCCTCGACCAAGCTTTTCCAGGAAGCTTGCTCGGGTCGTACCGGCAAGCGGGCGACGATCCATCTGGTGACCACCGGCAATCCGGGTGACACCTATATCGAATACACGCTGACCAATACCCTGATCGCCAGCTATTCGATCGACTCCAACGGCGACCGCCCGATGGAGACCGTCAAGCTCAACTTCACCAAGCTGGAAGTGAAGTACACGCCTTACGACGACAACCATGCGGCACAGTCGCCGATGATCGCGTCCTACGACCTCGCGACCACCAAGGCAGCATAACGACCGCCGACGGGAAACGGCGCCGGCCAGAACTGGTCGGCGCCACCTGTCTCTCTTCCAGTCCACGGTGAGATGATCATGGCAACACTGGCAGCGACACGAGTGGCGAACGTCGACAGCGACGAGGCGCATGAAGGACTGCGGATAGCCCTTTCCGCGGCGCAACTCGCAGCAGTTCTGGAGAACGAAACGCTCGAGCAGGGCGGCACGCTCGGCAACCGGCTGATCGGCGGGCTGAGGCTGCTCGGATGCGGCGGCGAACTGATCGGCGCCGGCGCATTGCTGCTCGCGCCGGAGCCGACCATGCTCACGAAAGCAGGCGGGGTTGCGCTGGGCGCGCATGGCGTCGATCAATGCATTACCGGAGGCCGTCAGATCTGGACGGGCCGCGAAGTCCGCTCGTTTGCGGATCGGGGCGCGAGCGCGCTTGCAGAAAGCCTGGGAGCAACGCCGGGCGCAGCGCGAAACGTCGGTCTCGCCGCGGAAATCATCGTCCCGGTGGGTGGTGCGCTCCTCGCCAATGCCGTACGGACCGGCGCGGTTCGCGGCGGCCGCATCGTATTGATGCGCCACGAAGCGGCCAACACGGCGTCGCGTCTGGGCGGCCACACGATCGCGCGACATGTCGGACGGACCGAAGCCCAATTGCGACAGCGTATAGCAGAAACCGCCGGCGCGCGCCGTCCGCCGTCGATGATTTCGACATTCGACGACCTCGCCACGGCGGAACGCTCTATCACGCGCGGGCTCCAGGCGCACAAGACCGCAATCCAGTCCTGGGCAAGATCCGGAGCAAACAACAATCTCGTTCTCGAATACACGGTGGGGCGAGAGGTCGGGCTGGGCGTGGCGCGCGTTTCCGGCCAGGCGCAACGTCTCAGCAAGGTCAAGATCGTCTTGAAGAAGGAAACATATAACGGCATGCCCCACTATATCCTCACGTCCTTCCCGATCTGACATGGCCGACCAGCAGTTCTATTTTCTCGGGCAGATGATCGGCGGCTACCTGCATCAGGACATGGATCTTGAGGCAGACAGCGTGCCGGAGGCCATCTCCATTTTCGCGGCCAGGGCAGATACGGCGTCACGCGACGGCGTTCTCGCCGACATGGCCGATTTTCTTCAGAAATATCACAACCGCGCAGCCGAGGAGTTCGCCAGTCGCTTCGGGCACGATTTCGTACCTGAAGAGATCGGCCAGACCGTCGGCGAATTCTTCGAGATGGTGACGGCGATCATCGAAGACCCTTCTGTCTACACCCGCTACCTGGACGAAGGCAGCGCGGCCTGACGCTGTAACGGCCACTCGACAACGGATGCACTCGGAACGATGACCATGAATGATCAGACATCTGGCGCCGATTTCGTACAGGCGAGCCGCATACTGAAGCTCATATCGCCTCTTGGAGAAGACCAGCTCCTGCCGGAGCGAGTAACGATCCTGGAAGGTGTTTCCAGCCTGTTCGAAATCAGGGTGGAGGCGCGTGCGAAAAAGCCCGAAGTAAAACCCGAAGAACTGATCGGCAGGCTCACCGACATATCGGTGGAAGTTCAACAGGGCGACGGTGAGGGTGGCGTCCGCCGTCCGTTCAACGGGCTGGTCACCGAATTGGACGAAGGCCCGCCGATAACGCGCGGCCTGCGATCCTATTCGCTGGTCCTGCGGCCCCAGATGTGGCTGCTGTCGCGCCGTTCGGATTGCCGTATCTGGATGGACAAGACATCGATAGACATCGTCGAAACCCTGTTTTCCGAACACGGCATCCCGGCGCCGGATGTGTCAGGCATCGTCACTCCGCCGCCCCCGCAGCACTATTCCGTGCAGTGGAACGAGACCGACCTCGATTTCCTCACCCGGCGGTTCGAGGAAGACGGCCTCTTCTATTGGTTTTCTCACGAGGACGGCAAACACAAGCTCCATGTCGCCGATGGCGCGGGTTCCTGGCTGGGCCCATCCCCTTCGGCGCAGGGCGAGGCGAAGATACGCCTGGCCCAGGGATCATCCGACCGGAACCACATCTCCGGCTGGAGTCGCCGTTTTTCCTATGTGCCCGGACAGCGGGCTGGAGCCGACTGGAATTTCGAAACGCCGCGCATGGTACCGGGCACTATGACGCCGTCGCTGGTTCAGATGCCGGAGGCAACGAGGCGCGAGCTCTACGAATATCCTGCACGCATCTCCTCCGTGGCGGAGGCCGAGCGGGCACAGAAATTGCGCATGCAGGCGAGTGAAGCCGATCACGACAGGGTCTATGGCGCCTCGACATCGCGCATCATCGAAACCGGCCGCCGCTTCACCCCTTACGAGGTCGCTCATCCGGACCACGCTTATGACGAACACGTCGTCATCCGGGCGATCCATACTATCGTCGATCACTCCTACGAGACCAGTTCCACCGAACCGGACTATCGCAACGAGTTCGAAGCGGTGCCGTCGCGCGTGCCGATGACGCCGCACCGGCTGACAAAACGCCCTCGCATCGAGGGTACGCAGGTGGCAATCGTCGCCGGCCCGGCCGGAGAGGAAATCCATCCCGATCAGTATGGCCGGATCAAGTTGTGGTTTCCCTGGGACCGACGCGCCAAGAAGGACGGCTCGGACACATGCTGGGTGCGCGTCGGGCAGAACTGGGCCGGCTCGACCTGGGGTGGTCAGGTCATCCCGCGTATCGGCATGGAGGTCATGTGCGCCTTCGTCGACGGCGATCCGGATCGGCCGCTCGTCACCGGGGTCGTTCCCAACCCGTCGAACGGCGTGCCCTATGATCTGCCGGCCAACAAGACGCGCATGGTCATGCGCTCCAACACCCACAAGGGCAGCGGCTTCAACGAACTGACATTCGAGGACGAAGCCGGGCAGGAGAACATGTTCTTCCATGCCCAGAAGGATCAGACGACACGCGTTCTCAACGACCGGACCAAGCGGATCGACCGGCATGAAGTATCCGCGATCGGGGCCAATCGAACGGTCGAGGTCGGGGGCAACCAGAAGCATGAGATCGGCGGCTCGGTGAACACCGTGGTCGGCGGAACAGGACCGATGGCAATGGCGCTGATGGGCGCCGTCCAGGGTCTGTCGGGCAATACTGCCGGCATGCTGACGCAGGCGGCGCAGATCGCCGGCGGCGGCGGACCAGGTGTCGCCGCCTTCGTCGGCACCCTCGCGTCCTCGGCCCTCGGCTTTCTTGGTGCCGGCGGTCTCGGAAGCAGGCAGGGAGTCGTTGCCGGATCCAGCCCCCGGGCGGACGCGGGTACTGCCCTTGCCGGGTCGGGAACCGGCGTCGGTCAAGATGCAGGCAGCCTGTTTCCCCTGCCCGGCATCATGAACACGATCGTCGGATCATTCCAGTCCACCAGCGTTGGCGTTGCCAAAGCCGAACAGATCGGCATGAGCAAGGTGACGAATATCGGCCAGACTGAAATGGTCAATGTTGGCAAGCAGCAGAATATCACGATCGGCAACGAACAGTATGTTCATGTCGGAACCGGGCAATACACGACCGTTGGCCAGAAAATCACCGTCAATGTCGGGAAACTCTACAATCTCGTCTCCGAAGAAAAATATCACGGGGAAGCGAAGGTCTGGGAAATATTTGCCGACGACACGATCCTTCTCTCCGCACCCGGCGGCTACATCGAGATCAACAAGAGCGGAATACGCATTCGCGGCCTGAAGGTGGACATCGAGGGCAATCAGATCAACTTCAAGAAGGGCGGCCCCGGGGAAGGCGCCTCCTGCCTGCGCGAAATGGCCCAGTCCGCGACACCCTTCGTCAGGGCCTGATGCATGGCGGATATGGATCTTCTGAGCAGAAGGCTTCTGGAGATAGAGGGCCCCTTGTACGCGGTCCTCGACGGCGCGCAGTTCGACGACCTGCCTGCCTCTCTTCTGGATGGTGATTTCGAACACCGCCCGCTCTATCACAGCGACACCATCGGCGATGCCGACCGGTCCCGCACCGCACCGCAGCTCATCTGGCTTGATCGTGACCGCACGAGAGAGTCTGCGGTGGAGCGTGCAGACCCCGCGATCCTGAAACGGCTGCTGCGTCTGGTCGGCACCAGACCGGCCGTGGTGTTCTGGCATTTCCACCTGGGCGGCGACGCACTGTTCAGGCATCTGAGAACGCTCAACATGGTGCGTTTGCCGAACGAAGCGCTGTCACCGGACGAGCAGAAATGGTCGTCCGAAACGACGGTCGCCTGTATTTTCCGCCATGCGGACGCCAACGTGATGGCGCAGGTGCTGTCCGGCCTCGACCCTGTGGAAATGGCGAGGCTTTTCGGTCCGGCAGACAGCATCCTTTTTGCACCGGACGGTTACTGGTCGAAGAGCGGGAGAGCCATCGAAGCGAAGCGACCGGCCAATCTTCCCAAGGCTCCGACAGGCATGCTGGAACTGTCGATCGAAACAATGGCACGCATCGCCGACGCCCGCTCGCAGGGGCTGAGACGATGGGCTCAAATCGAGTTCACCTCTGAAGGCTCTGCCCGAACGGCCGACGAACGCTCGCTGCAGATCGATCGGGCATTTGCCAGAGCGAAGCATTACGAGCTGGAGCAGAAAGACGAGATCTGGGAGTTCATCCGCCTCGACCTCGCCCATGGACCGGGATTCGAAGACAATCCCAGATATCCTCTTGCCCGATACTATCTTTCATCTTCGACGAAATCGGCAAAGGAGCGAATTTATTACGCTAGCCAGCATTGCGACGCCGCAACGGGGGCACAATAATGGTCAGAGCATGTGATACCTGCCACAACGGATGCGGCAATGGCGTTTCGCAAAGCAGGCGCGCCGATATCGTCTTCAAGGAAATGTGCGCGATCCTCTGCAAGGTGCGCAGCGAGGCGTGCCGGGGGCTCTTTTCCCTTCCGGACGATCCGGAAAAGAAGCGCGTCGCTCTTTCCAAGATTGCCGAGGAACGTGCGTCGGTCTCGCCCGACCTGAGAAACGCCATCGAAACCAAATACGGCAAGGGCGCCATCGGCAAGGTCGCGAAGCAACGGCTTGTTCCTTTTCACAGGAGCATCGCGCGGCGCGCCCGGGTTTCGGCCGACAAGATCAAGAACTACCTCCAACCGCTGCGCGACAGACTGCTTCGGGAGGCGCGCAACAAGATCGGCAGCCTCGCCGTCCGCAAGATCGCGTCCGGATGGACGAAGTTCGTGCCGATCCTCAATGTCTTGTCGACGGCATGGGACGTCTACGACATCGCTTCGACCGGATACGACATCTACAAGACGATCGACGAGGCTATGGGAAAATTTTCCAACAACCCCAACATCTACGAGGTCTTTCCCGACCTCGCGATCGAGGGCGACGATGGAAAGCTCAAGGATATCTACGATTTCAAGTTCGACGGCGATCGCTATCGCAACGAGCAGGACAAGCTCTACGACGAGGCGATGCGCAGCGAAGGGGTTCAGAATCCGGACGTCAAGAACAACGGCACGGTCAGTCCGGAGACATGCGAATGCGATGGTGCGCGGTTCCCGAACGTCGGCGCGACCGGCAGTTGATTTCAGAGCGGAGCAGGAAACGGGTCTATGAGAAGCTATAATTTTGATGTCCGGTTCTCCACGGGGGAGCAGCAGAGCATCGTGTGCCGGGTCCATTTCAATCCGCGGTTCAAGGCGCGCGACATGGTGGGCGACTTTCCAAGAAACGTCACCTCCAATTTCCTCAATCAGGTCGTGTCGGCGTCCGCCACGCCGGGCTTCTCGTACCGCGAGGGCCCCGGAAATGCGGTGGAGATCGTCGCACAGGGCGGCCAGAGGACGCTGACCGACAGCGAGCGGGCTATCCTGCTGAACCTCATGGACTTCGGTCAGGATTTCGAGGCGGAACGGTCGACGACCATCGACGACGTCGAGTTTCCGGTCAGCGATCCCGCAGGCTATTCCGCGGAAAAGCTGCTGCAGGCACTCGAAGCCGAAAATGCCGGCGCGATCGAGGCCGTCGACGAACTGATGCGGCGTTTTCCGAGCGGCGACGACGAGGCCGCGGGCGAATGGCCGACCGAGGATCACGATCGCTATATCTACCAGGCACTGATCGCGGCCGAAGCTCCCATAGCCAAGCCCGATGCCGACGTCCTGAAGCGCGTGATGCACGCCCTGCATGAGGTCAACATGTGGAACGGCTACAGCACGGATCGAGGTTCGAAGGAAGCGATGCAATCCGGCCGCACCGGCATCAGCTACGAGATCGCCGTGGAGGACGATACGTTTTCCTATCTCGTCGAAAGGCCGAGTTGCAATCCCGCCCTCTCCATTCTCTGGTTCTGGGCGAGGATGGAAGAGAGGCTGGGGCCGCCGGCCGATGGAACGAACCTCTTCGTCAGCGCCGAAGACTGATGCTGGAGCAAACTGCCGTAGCGTCTGGCTGCGGCGGAACGGGAAGGAGTGACAATGGTTGGTCGTCCGGTCGCGCTCAAGGGCCATATGCACGTATGTCCGATGGTCGATCCCGGGCCGCGCCCGCATATCGGCGGACCGGTCGTCTCGACGCAGCAGAGTTTCGTCTGCGTCGAGGGCGTGCCCATTTCTACCGTCAGCGACAAATGCGCCTGTACCGGCGTGCCGACGACGGCGGCAATCACGGCGGGATCGTCCGTGGCGGCGATCAACGGCAAGAAAGTGGCGCGGCTGGGTGACGCCTGCGAGCACGGCGGCCGGCTGGTGCAAGGCGTGACGTGGCTGACCTTCGAATGAGATCGAGCTTGCCATCCATGGTTTCCGGAGTTGACGATGACTGACACAGAGCGGCTGAGACGAACCCTTTCCCTTGCCGAAAAGCCATCCTTCGCCGTGCTCGACGGCGCGCAGTTCAACGATCTGCCGGCCGCCCTTCTGGATGGCGGCTTCTTCCATCAGCCGCTCTATCTGGATCGCGGCGACGGCAACAGGGAACGGCTCGCGACGGCCCCGCAGCTGGTATGGCTCGACCGAGAAAGGCCGGACCGACCGGACATGCAGGGTGAGCGAACGCGCGCGCCGGTTCCGCAACTCGTCGACCGGCTGCTGCAACTGGTCGGCACCGCACCCGCTGCCGTCTTCTGGCAATGCGAGGCGGGAGGAGATGCGCTCTATCGTCATCTCCGGACAATCAACATGATCCTCGTTCCCGATGAAACGGAAACCGATTATGGCAAGCCCTATGAGGCATCTCCCTCTCCGCCGGAGGAGAATGAGGCGGACAGGACGTCGCCGCGAGGCGGATATGCCGCCGTCATCTTCCGACATGCCGATGCCAACGTCATGGCACAGGTCCTGCCGTCCTTGAGCAGGGCGCAATTCTCCAGGCTGATCGGCCCAGCGGAGGCGATTTTGTTTTCGCCCGATAAAGCCTGGGACGAGGCGGAGGGCATCATGGGTGCGAAGCGCACCGACGATCTGCCTGCCCCGGACCGGGGGATGCTCAAGCTGGAGAGGGAAAACATCGATGCGATCAGCATCCGGCGGGATCGTGCCGCGGCACGCAATGTCGCGGACTATCTCAAGGAGGTCGCGCCCGACCGGAGCGGCGACATGCAGGACGAGAAACTGCAGACTTTCGCCCTGCAGTCGATCAGGGAGTCCAAGAGCTTCGGCGTAGAGACAGAGGCCGGGCATTGCCGCTGGGCCTACATGTCGCTCGTCACCTCCGGGCAGCTCGGCCGCAATCCCAGTGTCCGTGAAGTAATGCAGGCGGACGCCCCCGGTTATACCGCGGACATGCGCGTGACGATGCTGATGCGCCAGACCATCGCATCGTTGAAGAACCAGGCCGCAAGGGAGAATGGCTGATGCCCGCTATAGCCGCCGCACCGCTCATTCCACCGGCGCTCGTTGCTCTCGGAAAGGCCGCCGCCTTCGTCGGTTCCGCCGCTGCCGTCGCTCTCGGCGGCAGCTACGTCATCAACGAAATGTCGCGAGCCGACAGCGGAGCGGAGAGGCGGGCCGCAACCAAGACCACGGCGATCACCTGCGCCCGCTGCGCCCAGAACCCCTGCGCGTATCTCGCCTGCGGCGTTCCGGGCAGCCGGTTCCGCGGAGGCGCCCATGGTTGCGTCGGCGAGGCTGCAAACAAGATCGGAAAATCCGGCACCGTTCACAGCCACCACACGCCGGCCGATTTCTATTCCACCCTGCCCCGGCCCGTCGGCCCGTCAATCCAGATGGAAGATACGGACCACCGCGCCACGTCGTCCTACGGAACCAAGGTTCACGGCCCCAGCTATCAGGCGCAGAGGGATATGCTTGCCCGCGGACAGACGATGCAGGCACTGATGATGGATGCTCTCGAGGTCAAGGCTATTGCAGCCGCGAGCGGAGACCCTACAAAATACGATGCGGCCATCCAGCAGATGCTCGCCTATGCAAACTGCCTCAGGCAGCACGGTTTCATTAAATAGAGGTTGGCACAATGGACAATGAATGGACGATCAAGCCGAAAAACGCCTTCGGCCTCATCTCCTTCGGCATGACACCTGCGGAGGTCGCCGCCGTGAATGAAGCCTACGGCCCCCTCGATATGGTCACCGAAGACGCCAACCTCGCCGCCAGCATGGACGACACGTTCGCCCTGTTCGCTCAGTTCGCCAGCGAGGAGGATCTCGCGGCCGTCAGGGGCGCCGTCGAAGACAAGGCGAGCAAGCAGGGCCGGCAAGAAATCTACAACGACGGACGCGTCTTCGTCATGTATGAAGCGGGCCACGTCGTGTCCGTCATGACGTCGGTGCGGGAAAATCGTACCAACCTGGCAGACGCGCTGCTATATGATCTCGCCGCGATCGATGTCCTGAAGCTTCTCGAAAAAGCCAATGGAGCTCCGGGGCGCTATCGCGCCACGGGCGCGGCATTCGACAACATTGGGGTGGTCACCGATGCCTTCAGCATCGTCACCAACGGAAATGTCTCTCCGCTCCCCGCCTCCGACGAACGATACGCCGAGCGCACGATCGAAACGCGCAAGGAAGCATACAACCCGCCGGAGGAAGCCGAGCACTGGATCACTCACTCCTTTGCCTGAATATTCGGAGCCGCAAATTTTGAGGGCTGTGCGGGAGCGCCACGACGCCTCTGGAGATCGCGCCTGACGTTCGCGGGTCCGGTGGCTGTACCCAGAATAAGCTAGACTAGACGATCCCCCAGGCGCGGAACCGGCCTCGTCCGGTAAGTTCCCTGAGGTTCAGTTCCGAGGCGATTTTCAGTGCGCCCTGCGGCGTCACGGAAAGCGCCTCGGCGATCATTCCCGAGGAGACCATCGGTCTCGACAGAACGAGATCGACCAGCCGAGGCAGTTTCGAAGATTGCCGCCTCCCGGCGATCCGGTGTTCCAGCTGCTGTCGGGCAAGAACAAGGCGGTCATGCTCGCGAAGGCCCATGTCGCCTGCGCCGGCCATCGCCTCGAGAAAAGCCTGGAGTCGGACGTCACGATCCCGGCTGGCGCGCCGATCTCGCGCTATCTGCTTGAGCCCGAGGTTGACGGTTGCAACATGGCCGCTGGTCAGGCCCTCGGACCTGAGAAGGTCGGCCGCCAGCAACCGGCCGAGCCAGGGGGCATGCTGGAGAACCTGAAGCTGGTTCCAGGCATCCAGAACCAGTGCGGCCCGCAATAGAGGCGGAAAACCCGAGGTTCCATCGATGACGCTTCGCCACTCGTCGAGCCTCTCCTCTTCGTTCCAATCGGGTTCGTAGACAAGAGGATCGCGCTCGGGGGGAGGTTTTTCCGGGGACGGCCGGAGCACACGCGAAATCGCGGCCTCGCTTCGGGCGAGTGCCGCATCCACCTCTGCCAGATAATCCGCAAGCGGATCGGTAGCGTCTTCATCGTCGGCGACCGTTACGGTTTCGACCGGTGCCGATACCGTCATACCGGTAACCGGGTCATCCGGTCGTCCCCGCAAGCGCTGCAGACCTTCGCGGCTCAATGCCCAGCCCGGCTCGTGGTCCAGAATGCGACGGCGTGTTCTCAACACGTCGTGGGCAATCGTCAGTTCGTGGGTCGGCGCGCGGATTCCCATCGATGCGTCGTGAAGAACCAGATCTTCGAGATGCACCAGTTCCCCGTCGATCCACAACGAGGCTGCCGCATCGGCAAAGTGAGACCGTTCCACCCAGCCGCTGCCGACCGGCGAGCGGGCGATGCGTTCATCGAGCCGGGTGATCGCCGCCGTTGCGCGTGCCAGCGGACCAAGAAAGTCCTGCAGGGGAAGCTTTTGAAAACTGTAGCGCATCGGAATGTCCGCTCGGGGATTCGTTTGTCGCCATGATAACGGAAGCGGCGTTGTCGGAGAAACCGGTATCGGGTTTGCCTGCCTTTTCGCCGGGAACGGCGGCATCGTAGACGGGGGTAGAGCGGCGCAGGCGAGCTTTCCGCCTCGCGCTCACGGGCCGGAAGTTTCCTTGCATCGAGACCCGCCGAATGGTTCAATCGTCCAAGATCAACCTTTTCCGGTGCCTATATTTCGCGCGACGGGCTTAGCCCCAACACGAATTCGTTCACGGCCCTGCACAGCGGCCACCGATCCCATCGAATGCCCAGGGGCAAGAAAAATGGACATGATTTCTCCTCGCCTGACAGACCTCGCCCATGGCGGCGGATGCGGGTGCAAACTCGCACCGGCCGTACTGCAGAAGCTTCTGGCGGGACAGCCGGCAGCGCAGCCATTCGCCCAGTTGCTCGTCGGCAACGAGATGTCCGATGATGCCGCGGTCTGGCAGATCGACGACAACACCTGTGTGATCGCCACCACGGATTTCTTTATGCCGATGGTCGATGATCCCTATGATTTCGGCAGGATCGCCGCGACCAACGCGATCTCCGACATCTATGCGATGGGCGGCAAGCCGATCATGGCGCTCGCGATCCTCGGCATGCCGATCAACAAGCTCGAACCGGAAAAGATCGGCAGAATCCTCGAAGGGGGAGCATCGATATGCGCGGAAGCCGGCATCCCGGTCGCCGGCGGCCATTCGATCGATTCGGTGGAGCCGATCTATGGCCTGGCGGTAATCGGCATCTGTCGACCGGATCAGGTGCGCCGCAACGGCGGCGTGCAGGCGGGTGATGCACTGATCCTGACCAAGGGTATCGGCGTCGGAATCTACTCTTCGGCAATCAAGAAAAACGCCCTGCCGGACGGCTGCTACGAAGAGATGGTCGCCTCGACGACATTGCTCAACAGGATAGGAGGGGAACTTGCCGCCGATCCCGACGTCCATGCGCTGACGGATGTTACCGGCTTCGGCATTCTCGGCCACGGATTGGAAATGGCGCGCGCTTCCAGCCTGACTTTGTCGCTTTCGCTTGCGGACATTCCCTTCCTCGAAAAGGCCGAGGAACTGGCCCGGCAAGGCTTCATCACCGGCGCCTCCGGACGCAATTGGGCAAGCTACGGCGACGATATCGACCTGCCCGCCGATATGCCGGACTGGCAGCGTCTTCTGCTCGCCGACCCACAGACTTCGGGCGGACTTCTCGTGGCCTGCAATCCTGCCAGGGCCGCGGCGATCGTCGAACAGGTTCGCCGGGCCGGCTACCCGCTTGCAGCCATTATCGGCGAGGCCCACGCGGGGCGCCCGACGGTTGCGGTGAAATCCTAGTCGAATGCCACGGAACAAGGCCATGCCGGGGGAGTTTCCGTGATATCACATGGAGGTTTTCATGCTTCTTCCTGATCGCCCGATGTCGCGTTTGCTCGCCATCGCTTCGGCAAGTGCGATAATGCTTGCAACGGCGGCACCGAGCCTTGCGCAGAACACCCAGGCTCCGCCGTCTTCCCAGAGCCTGGAGACGAGCACGTCCTGCAACACCGCCAACACGGCTGAAGCTGCGACCCCGCCTGAAAAGCATGCCGCGTCGGGTACGGCACCCGGCAATACCGGTTCGACCGGCTGGACGGGCGGCACGGGTGGCGCGCACATGGCCACCAACCCGGCCGGAGCGTTGCCGGAATCGAAGACCTGGCAGCCGCCGACGGCACGCGGTCTCGACCTCGCCATGGCGCTTCCGGCAGAAGCGCCTTCGAAGACCGGGACAGCCAAGGGTTGCTGACCGAAGATGCGACCGCGTTTTTCCGGCGCGAGCGGCGATATCAGTGTGGCTTGACCTCTTCAATGCCGAGACGCAGGCCATCGGCATTGAAGAATTCGCCATCGCGAATGAGTGACCGGTCTTCCTGCAACTTGCGAACCAGGGAACTCAGCCGGGCCTTTGCCTCCTGATCCTCGACAAGCCCCTCACGTCCTGCCCGATAGAAAACCGCACCCGACCAATCGACCCCCGCGCTTGCGAATGTCTTCACCATGGACGGCCAGCGCAGTTCGTCCCCTACGACATGCAGGTAAGCGGAGCGCAACAGGTCCACGCTTGTCTCCCCGATCGAGACGAGCACGAAAAGCATTGTGAAGGACCCTGCCTCCTCATATGTCGAAACAACCCAGTCGTCGAAATCCGTACTGCAAGACATATCGCCGGATGGCTTGGGGATCATGAACTCTTTCCCTTGGGGAGTGGATTTGGCGGAAGAGAATGGGAGTCGAACCCACCCAAGACAGCCTCGCTGCCCCACCCGGATTTGAAGTCCGGACGCCCCACCGGGGACGATTCTCTTCCCTGATCAGTTTCCGCCAGAGGCGCACCGAACAGATCAAGCCGGTGCGGGTTGATACGGCGGATGTCACCACGCCGGATCGTCACGCCCTGCCGGTCGAAGAACTCGAGGATCTCGATCGCGACCTTTCTACCGTTGTTAACCCGGTCGCGAAAGAGACCGGCAGCAAATTCCCCCGTCTCCGTGGAACTGGCGACGTCTTTCAGGATATCGACCATTTCGGCGGTAGTCGCGCGGGTGAAAAAATGGTCGTGACGGATCTGGTCCACCCGTCCAAGGCGGGCGCAGAGCTTCAGCACGCGGCGGATCTCCCGTTCCTCGACCCCGGTCTTTTCGACGAAATCACGCACGCGCGGCGGGCGGAACCGCTCCTCACCCTGGAGATATGGCAGGAGGTCGTTGTAGAGCGCCTCCTCTTTATCGTTCAAACGCACTTCATGTCCGGGCAGACGAACGAAGGCTCCCTCGAGCACGATCAGGCCCGCGGCGTGTTCGTCCCTGAGCGCCACGAGGAAGGCCTGCGGGGGAAACCGCGGCGTAACCTGAAGGCGCAGTCGCTCGCGCCCCATCCCCTGCAGATCGGGATTGTCGGCGTGGAAGGCTGCGAGCACGCGACCTATCTCGGCGGAAAATTCGGTCCGTCGGCCGGCTGAAAGGCCGTAGCGGCCGGGTGGCGCCGTGATAACCTCCGCCCCCGCGGCCTCGATCGATAACTGCAGTTCGGCTTCCGACAAGGCGCGATCGCGGCCAAACCCCTCCAGGTCGACAAGAAAAGGCGGGATATCGAAAGCACGGGCAAGCGCCGCCGTCGCGTCCTCCGCCGAGGCGGCGTCGAGAAACGTCAGCCGTTCCGGCGCCCGGCGTTTCCTCAGCGGCGCGCGAAGGTCGAGGAAAGTACCGCCGCCGATCGTCCGCTGTGCCGAGACGTCGCGCAGGATGAAGCGGTCACCGACGGCTGCCGCGATCGGGCGGTCGAGAACGAGCTGAACCTTGCCGCTCCTGCCGGGACGAACAGGGTCCTCCAAAGGCACGACGCGCACGCCGGCTTCCGCACTCGCGTGGTGCAGCCTGGCGGGAAACCACTCGCCCACAGGTTTCGGTTCTCCCGGCAATACGGAGAGCTGCGCATCGATCCGTTCCGTCGGCGCGTGCAGAAACGGATCGACAACCATATCGCCACGGCCGGCCGCATCTTTCGATACCCCGTCGCCGGCAAGGTTCAGCGCGCAGCGTTGTCCGGCAAAGCCGCGGTCGGCCTTGCTGTTCTGCGCATGGATCGAGCGGACACGGGCGGCGAGACCGACTGGTGAGACAGTGATCTGGTCACCGGTCGAGACCATGCCGGACAAGACCGTGCCGGTGACCACCGTGCCGGCACCGGAAAGGGTGAAGGAGCGGTCGACGGCCATCCGGAAGCGACCGGCAGCGCTCGCCCGGATCGTCGCCAGCTCGGCCTCGGCAATGCGATGTCTCAAGGTCTCGATGCCGCTCCCGGTCGCCGCCGAAACGGCGATGATCTCGGCATCGCGAAGCGAAGTGCCAGCCAGCATCGCATGGATGTCACCCATCACCTTCGCTTGGCGCGTCTCGTCGGCGAGGTCGGACTTCGTCAACGCCACGATGCCCCGCTCGATGCCGAGCAGGTCGAGAATGGCCAGATGCTCGAGCGTCTGAGGCTTGATGCCGTCATCGGCGGCGACCACGAGAAGCGCATAGTCTATGCCGCCGGCACCGGCCAGCATGGTATGGATGAAGCGCTCGTGACCGGGTACGTCGACAAAGCCGGTGATCGCCTCGCCGGCCAATTTCGCATAGGCAAAGCCGAGGTCGATCGTTATGCCCCTTGCCTTTTCCTCCTTGAGACGATCGGTGTCGATGCCCGTCAGCACCTTGACCAGGGTCGTCTTGCCATGATCGATATGTCCTGCCGTGCCGACAATCATGGCGAGGACGCCGGTTTCAGCGGGGCGGCCGCACGTGAGCGTGCGTCGGCAATCTCATCGCTGGAAAGGCTCTCCCGGACCGGACCGAGAAATGGCCGCGCCAGTTCACTGCCGCGATCGGTGGCACGCATCAGCCATGCCAATGCGGCAACGGGATCGCGATCGATGCCCGCTCCCATGTGCAGGGCGGCGCCGAGCATGGCCTGGGCATCGGCATCCCCTTCCTGCGCGCCGAGCCGCCACCAACGAACGGCCTCCTTCGGGTCGCGATCAACGCCGATGGCGTTGTGATAGAGCATGCCGAGCCGGGTCATCGAGGAGGCAATGCCTGCCGCCGCGGCTTTCTGCGCCCACGACAACGCGCCGACCGGATCGTAAGGCGCGACGTCGCCCTCGAGCAACATCCAGCTCAGCATATCCTGCGACAGCGCGTCCCCCTTCTCCGCGGCGCGGCGATAGAAGTCCGCCGCGATTGCGTAATCAGGCTCGGCACCATCGTACCCGTGCATGTGGAACGCGGCGTAGTTGCGCTCGCCGACAGGATCGCCGGCTTCCGCGGCGAGACGCAGCCATTTCAGCGCCAGGGGCCGGTCGACAGGTACCCCGAGCCCTTCCGAAAAACAGGCGCCGATATTGTTCTGGGCTCTGGCGATACCGGCCTGCGCCAACGGTTCCCACAGAGCCAACGCGGTCTCGTAGTCGCCCGCATCGGCAGCCGCAAGCGCCTTATCCATCGTCGTCGAGACCACATCTTCTCGTGGTCGCGGATCGGTATGCCGGCCGCGCAAACGCTCAAGCCAGCGCATGACCGCCACCGTCGGAAATGCTCCTGATAAAGCCTTCCTCATCCGTCAGGCAACGAAGGTCAAGTATCATAGCGCCGTCCTGCAGCCTGCCGAGAACCGGCCGTGGAAGGGAACGGAACATGCCCGCCAGCGCTTCGAGCGCACTTCCGGAAGACGCAGCGATCCGGAGCCCCGCACTCGGTATCGTATCGACCGGCAGAGCACCGGAGCCGATCTGGCTGGAACAGGCGGTCGTTTCGACACTGTAACCCTTCGCCATCAATACCGCTGCCACGGCGGGAAGAACCCTTTCCGCCTGGGCTCGAATATCCGTTTCCTTGCGCGAAAGCATGCGAAGCGTCGGCAGGCGGGCGCCCAACCGGTCGGGATCGCGGTAGAGCTCCAGCGTCGCGGCGAGTGCGGCGATCCTGATCTTGTCGACACGCAACGCCCGCTTCAACGGGTTGCGATTGATCTCGGCGATCAGATCGCGACGGCCGACGATGAAGCCCGCTTGCGGGCCGCCAAGCAGCTTGTCACCGGAAAAGGTGACGAGATCGGCACCTTCGGCCACCGCCTCGCGCACAGTCGGCTCCTTGGCGAGCCCGTATTGCGACAGGTCCACCAGTGTGCCGGAACCAAGATCGTTGAGCAACGCGACGCCGAGATCCTTCGCGATCCGCGCGAGCTCGGCTCCCTGCACTTCAGCGGTAAAACCTTCGATACGATAGTTCGAGGTGTGAACCTTTAGGATCAGCGCGGTTTCCGGGCCGATCGCCCTGATATAGTCCCTGGCATGCGTGCGATTGGTGGTACCGACCTCGACCAGATCGACGCCGGCGCGCTCCATGATGTCGGGCATGCGGAAAGCGCCGCCGATTTCGATGAGCTCGCCGCGCGAGACGATCGCCTGCCGCCCTGCACCAACGGCATTGAGTGCGATCATCACCGCAGCGGCATTGTTGTTGACGATCGTGGCGTCTTCGGCGCCCGTCAGTTCGCAGAGAAGTTCGCGGATGTGGCTGTCCCGCTCGCCGCGCTTGCCGGTATCGAGATCAAACTCCAGCGCAGCCGCCTCACGCATGGCATCAACGGCCGCGACGATCGCTTCCTCGGCAAGGAGGGCGCGGCCGAGATTGGTATGCAGCACCGTGCCGGTGAGATTGAACAGCGGCCTGAGATTGGACCTTTTGCGGTAGGCGATCCGGCTTGCAAGCGAAGCAATAACGCCCTCCTCATCCGGCATCGGTCCCCCGGCACGAACCGCCTCGCGGATTTCAGCAAGGACCTTGCGGGCTTCCTCCGTAACCACAGTCCGACCGTGGTCTTCGACAAGCGCAGCCGTGGCGGGCGTATTGAGGATACGGCCCACCGAGGGCAGCGCCCGCAGGTTGACGAGGCCTGTCATCGGTTCAATACCCGGCCAAAAACGGGTCGAAGCCTGCCCGTCTGTACTCGCTGTCCTTCATCAGGAGATCGAGCCCCAGGCTGGCGACGTCGTCCGCCACCATATCCAGCGAGGGATTCTTGTTCTGGTAGAGGATCTTCGTCCAGCTATGGCAGTTGTCGCACACCTCCGCCTTGATCACCGGCTCGCCGCCGTCGATCTCCACGGCACGATAACCCACGCCCTTGGTGGAGCCACAGGAGAGGCATTTGACCCGCACCTCGTTCCACATCGTGGAACAACAGCAGCAGCCGGCGTAACGCGCGCCTTCCGCACCCTGGAAGCCGATCACCATCGATGCCACCGGCTTTCCGCCGCATGACGGGCAGACGCCGACGCGCACCGGAACGAGGCGAGCAGCATCAAGACCGGCTGCGAGCCTAGCGGCATGGACCTGGGTGGCCGCCGCGACATAGAGATGGTGCGCCAGTGCTTCCACCGGCAGATTGTCGGCGATGACATTGTCGATCATCCAGCCCAGCGTTCTCTCGTCCGCAGAACGTACCGCTGCCAGCGCTTCGGCGGCGGCGGCCGGTTTTTCGATCAGCTCCGCCTTATCGAGGAATAGCGAGAGCGTCTGCCTGTAGTCGTCGGTCAGGACCATGGCCGCGCGGTCGATGGGCGGCATCGCTCCGTCACGGGCCTGTGCGATCTGTTCGGCGCGGATCGGCTCGATCGGCGGCAGTTCCGAAACGAGATCCGCCTGAAGGCGTACGATGCCGGACAAAAACCGGAGATAAGGGCCGAGGTTGCTCGTTGCGGCGAGAACCTCGAAACGTGTAGCGCGCTCCTGGAAGAAGCGCGCCAGATTGGGCGTCAGCGCAAAAGGCGCCTTGGGAACCCCGCCGATCGCCGAGGGATCGGGCTGAATGGAAGATGCGGACATTTCACCTCGCGGGCCGACCGGCCACAGCTTTTCCTGTTCTATTTTGCCGGATCGGCCTTGCCGCGTCCAGCCGTGTCTTTGCCCGCCAGATCCTTGAACCACTTGCGGTGATGTCGCCAGGCCCAGCCGCCGGTGACCGTTCCGCGCGTCATGGCGCTGATCGTTCCCCTGGTCCAGATCCCCGCATAGACGTGCAGGATGAAGACGAGGATGATGAGAACGGCCGCGACGGCATGGATGAGCAGGGCAAGGCGTTGCGTCGAAATGCTCGTGAGCGTGCCGAAATACTGCTCCCAGGCGATGACACCCGTGCCGATCAGAAGGATGATGAGCCCAGCCATGGCCCAGAAGATGAACTTCTGGCCGGCATTGTATTTGCCGAGCTCCGGCAGCTTCTCCTCGTTGCCACGGACGACGTCACCGATCTGCGACGCCCACTGAACGTCTGCCTTGACCGGCAGGTTCAGTTTCCACAACTGCAGGAAGAAGATGAAGAAGCTGACGAACAGGATGCAGCCGATCCATGGATGCACCCAGCGGGTGTTCTGTCCGCCACCGAAGAGTTCGGTGAGAAAGAAAAGCGACGGATGGAACATGGCAAGCCCGGAAAGCAGCAGCAGGATCAGGCTGGACGCGGTGATCCAGTGATTGATGCGCTTGCCGGGACCATAGCGGTTGACCGTGACCGGAGGGCCGGGCACGATCGAATCTTCGGATGAGAATTCCTGACTTTTGTCGGTCATGCGTCCTCCTTCCGGGCATCCCTATGTTCGACGAACTCCTCTGCATGTTCCTCGTCCTCTTTCTGGACGCGGTTCGGCTTGGCGAAAAAGCCGTGCAGGATCGTGCCGGCAGCAGCAAGGCCCATTACGGCCAGACCGGCATATTTCGTCGCTCCCTTCCAGGCCTGAACGACCCCCGAGATGCTCGGATTGTCCGGCAGGTCCGCATAGATATGCGGCTTGTCGTTGTGATGCAGCACGTACATGACATGCGTGCCACCGACACCTGGAGGATCATAGAGACCGGCATTCGCGTAACCGCGGGACTTGAGGTCGGCAATGCGCTCGTCCGCGTGCTTCTTCATGTCCTCCTTGGTACCGAACACGATAGCCTGCGTCGGGCAGGCCTTGGCGCAGGCAGGCCCCTGGCCGACGGCCACACGGTCGGAACACAGCGTGCACTTGTACGCGCGGTGATCGACCTTGGAGATGCGCGGAATGTTGAAAGGACAGCCTTTCACGCAGTAGCCGCAACCGATGCAGTTCTCGTGAACGAAGTCCACGATGCCGTTGGTATACTGAACGATCGCACCCGGCGCCGGACAGGCCTTGAGACAGCCCGGATCGGCACAATGCATGCAGCCGTCCTTGCGGATCAGCCACTCGAGATTGTCCGTTTCAGGGTTGACCCATTCGGTAAACCGCATGAGCGTAAACATGTCCGGCGTCAGGTCGTGCGGGTTGGTGTAATACCCCACATTCTCCGTCACCGCCGGGTTGGTGTCGTTCCATTCGACGCATGCCGACTGGCAGGCCTTGCAGCCGATGCATTTCGACACGTCGATGAGTTTGGCAACCGGCGTGAGCTGCCGCTCGGGCGGCGGCAACTCGGACGTCGCGGAACGCCGCACCAGATCCTTCTGCGTCAGGTTGCTTTCCATCGGCTGCACCGGTGGATTGCCGACGGCCGTACGTGGACTGTCCATCATACGATTGCCTCCTTGTCCCGGGGTGCTGTCGAGGGCTCGATATTCACGAGAAACGCCTTCGATTCCGGGGTTTCGATATTGGCGTCACCGACGAAGGCAGCGAGCGAGTTGGGGCCGAAACCCTTCTTCGCCGAGCCCGTAAAGCCCCAATGCAGCGGAATACCGACGATATGCACCGGCTTTCCGTCGCAGATGAGCGGCCGGATACGTTTGGTCACGACAGCCTTGGCCTTGATCGAACCGCGCTTCGACCAGACGCGGACCCAACCGCCGTTCTCGATCGATTTTTCCCGCGCCAGCTCTTCCGAGATCTCCACGAAGAATTCCGGTTGGAGCGCCGAGTTCACCCGGTTGTGCTTCGTCCAGTAGTGGAAATGTTCGGTCAG
>JBQGDG010000036.1:0-2485 GCA_052038935.1 Neorhizobium sp.
CCCATTTCCTGCGCGCCGGCCTTGCCTTCGATGACGAGGGCGGTCGACAGGTTCCATTCGCGGCCCGAGAAATTCGGATCGAAATAGGTGCGCAGCTTCGACATGTCGTCGAAGACCTGCTTCATCGTATCGCCGGACAGCGCTTCCGGATCGGCGTCGAGAACGGCCTTCTTGTAGAAGTCGGGACCACCGCGGGAGAGAACCACGGCTTCCCAGAGCGTGCCGTCCTGCCACGGAACGCCGCCATGGGCGAGCGCGGTGATGCCCTGTTCCTTGAACTTGTCGAGCAGCGCAAACAGCTCGTCCATGTTGGTCGGCTCTTTGCCGCCGGCCTTGTCGAGTGCCGCCTTGTTGAGCCACAGCCAGTTGGTGGAATGGATGTTCACCGGTGCAGCGACCCAGTGGCCGTCATATTTGGAGAATTCCTGCAGGGCCGGCGGAATGACCTTGTCCCAGCCTTCCTTGGCGGCCAGTTCGTCGAGATTGGCGGCGACGCCCATCTCCGACCAGTCGCGAAGGTCGAAGCCGAGCAGCTGGACGGCGGTCGGCGGGTCGCCGGCCGTGACGCGGGCGCGAAGCGCGGTCATGGCGGCAGAGCCTGCGCCACCGGCAACCGGCATGTCCTTCCAGGAAACGCCTTCCTTCTGGAGGTTTTCCTTCAGGACGTTGAGCGCCGCAGCCTCGCCGCCGGAGGTCCACCAGTGCAGGACCTCGACTTCCGCGGCCTTGGCGGCACCAGCCGTCATCGCGATCAGGGCGGCACCGGCAGCCAGTTTGGTGATAACGCGCATGTTCATTGATCATCTCCCTCTAGATCCGGGCTCCTCTCCGGATAAAAGAATTTATAACGATATAAATACGGACGGTGTCAACCCACACGCAGGGGTTTTTACCCGGCCTCCGTCTCAATTCACATCCCATTGATTTTAATGTTCTATTTTAGAAATCCCCGGTAGAGATGCCGGCGATGTGAAGAAATTTCTGGCATCCGACGGGAATTTGTAACGATATATATGAGGTCTCCGTGCTGCGGCTTGCGGAGATGGAGGAGAGAACATGTCACTGGACGATCCGGAGGACGGACACAGGGCGGGGCCCGCCGCGCGTCCGCTCGCAAATCCCGGCTCATCGCGCAAACCGACCCTGAAGACGATCGCCGAAATGACGGGACTGGCGGTCACGACCATTTCGCGCGCGCTCGGCGACGATCCGCATATCGCCCGCGAGACGCGGCTGCGCGTCCAGCAGGCTGCGGCGCAGATCGGCTATCTGCCCGACCGGGCGGCGCAGCGCCTGCGCACCGGCAGGACGAATGTCATCAGCCTGGTTCTTGATCCGCATGAGGAAATCCTCGGTTACGGCACGTCGATGATAAGGGGCATGTCAGCGGCACTGCGCGGCACCCAGTATCATCTCGTCATCACGCCGCATTTTTCCGATACGCCGCAGATCGATCCGGTGACGCACATCGTCCGCAACAGGATGGCCGACGGCATCCTGTTCAGCCGCACGGAGCCGGCCGACGAGCGGGTGAAGTTCCTGGTGGAAACGGGCTTTCCCTTCGTCTGCCACGGCAGGACGGAACTTGCCACGCCGCATCCCTATGTCGACTACGACAATTACGCCTTCACCTACCGGGCGACGAAGAAACTGATCGCCTCGGGCTGTCGCCGGCCCTTCATCATCCTGCCGCCGGAACGCTTCACCTTCGCCCAGCACATGCGGCACGGCTTCATGACGGCGATCCGCGAAGAGGGTGTCGGATTCGAGATCGCCAGTGGCATCACCCTCGACAGCAAGGCCGACGACGTCCGCGACCATGTCGCGGCAAGGCTGGCAAGGGCCGAACCGCCGGACGGCTTCATCTGCGGCGGCGAGGTTTCGGCCATGGCGGTGATGTCGGCCGCCCACGATCTCGGCCTCGAGATCGGCTGCGACGTGCGGCTGGTGGCCAAGCAGACGTCGGGACTGTTCGACCAGGTGCGGCCGAGGATCGAAACGATCTATGAGGACCTGTCGGAAGCGGGCAGCCTCATGGCGGCGCTGCTGTTGAAGCGGATCGCGGGGAAAACGCCGGTGGAGGAATTGCAGGCGGTGCTGGAGGTTTAGCCTTCGGGATGGAACGGCAGACCAACTTTCGCTTGTGTCTGGATCCTCGGGTCAAGCCCGAGGATGACGAGTTTGTGGGGAATGTCTCCGACCCCATGGAACCTCGCCACCCTGCCGAAACGTCTCGTATGCCATATCCGGCTTGTCTTTGCCGTCATCCTCCGGCTTGCCCCGAGGATCCGGACACAAGCATCACACGATTCAGACAGGAACCTGCAGCGGACGACAACGACGTCGACCAAAATGCGAAAGGCCGCCCAACCGACGGCCTTTCAGGTCCTCAATCCTCCTCGACGAACACTTCCTCGCGCTTCTTGCGGACGCTCGGCAGGAAGACGACGACGAGCACGACGGCCGCGATGAAGAGCAGGCCGGC
>JBQGDG010000037.1:0-8282 GCA_052038935.1 Neorhizobium sp.
CCCGTGCCGGCATGGGCACGCTGCTTCAGGAGCATGTAACCGAGCCACGGTGTGAAATAGACGGCCACGAACCAGGAGACGACCAGAGCGATGCCGACGACGAAGAACAGCGAGCGCACGTATTCGCCCGCGGTCGAATCGGCGAACCCGACCGGAATGAAGCCGGCGGTGGTGATCAGCGTGCCGGTCAGCATCGGGAAGGCGGTCGAGGAATAGGCGAAGCTCGCCGCATCGAGGCGGTTGAACCCCTCCTCCAGCTTGCGTTCCATCATCTCGACCACGATCATCGCGTCGTCGACGAGCAGGCCGAGCGCGATGATCAGCGCCCCGAGCGAGATGCGCTGCAGCTCGATGCCGATATAATACATGATGGCGAGGGTGGCCGCGAGAACGAGCGGGATGGCGATGGCGATGACGATGCCGGAGCGCCAGCCGATCGAGATCAGCGAGACGATGAGCACGATGACGAGCGCTTCCAGGAGCGCCTTGGTGAATTCGCCGACGGCTTCGGTGACCACTTCCGGCTGGTTGGCGATCTGCTCCACTTCGGCGCCCACGGGAAGCGTCTCGGCAAAGCGCCGGTAGGTTTCCTCGACCGCATGGCCGACATCGGTGACCTTGAAACCGTTCGCCATGACGACGCCGATCTGCACGCTGTCCTTGCCGTTGAACCGGAACTTGCGCTGGAACGGGTCTTCGAGACCTTCCCTGACGGTCGCCACATCGCCGAGCCGGATCACCTGGTTGCCGGCCTTGAGCCTCAATTCGCGGATGTCTTCGGGGGTCGTCACGCCACCTTCGACCGAGATGCGCACGGAACGGTCGGAGGTCTGCACGCTGCCGGCCGGATCGACGTCGTTCTGGCCGGCGAGCGCCGTCTGGATATCCGGTATCGTCAGGCCGCGCTCGGCGAGCGCCTGGGAGGACACGTCGATGAAGATCTTCTGCGGCTGATCGCCGAGGATCACGGCCTTTTCGACCCCCGGCGTCGCGATCAGCATGTCGCGGGCCCGGATGGCGAAGTCCTTCAGTTCCGGATAAGTATAGCCGTCGCCCATCAGGGCATGCAGGGTGATATAGGTATCGCCGAACTCGTCGTTGAAATAGGGACCGAGCAGGCCGGACGGAAGCTCCTGCCTGATGTCACCCACCTTCTTGCGCACCTGATAGAAGGCGTCCGCCACTTCCTCGGCGTTGGTGTCACCCTTGACCTGGATCTGCGTGATCGCGAAGCCGGCGCGCGTATAGGACTTCACCCAGTCGAGATGCGGGGTTTCCTGCAGCTTGCGCTCGATCTTGTTGACGACCTGGTCCTGCATCTCGTCGACCGAGGCACCGGGCCAGACGCTCTGCACCACCATGACGCGGAAGGTGAAGTCGGGATCCTCCTTCTGCCCCATGTTCATGATGCCGAGAGCGCCCATGACGATGATCAGGCCGAACAGGAAACGCGCGATGCTCGGATGGCCGATCGCCCAGCGAGACAGGTTGAAACCGCCCTTCTCCAGCGGATTTGCCTGATGGGAGGAACTCATTGTCGTAGTCCTTTTCGGCACATTGGGTCAGGGGTTGGGGATCAGGGCTCGATCGACGCCGTCGACTGGCTCGATACGCTTCCGAAGCGCGAGACCACGGCTTCCGGCAGCCGCACCTTCATGTCGTCCTTCATGAACTGCGTGCCTGCCGAGACGACGAGGTCGCCCTTGGCGAGGCCGTCCGCGATGCGCACGCCGTCATCGGAAAAACCGGCAACCGTCACGGGCCGCGCGCTCACGGTGGCGCTGTTGCGGTCGACGATCCACACGACCGGCTTGCCTTCCCGCTTGGAGAGGGCGGCGAGCGGCACTCCGAAGGTCGGCGCGGCATTGTCCTCGACGGCCTCGATCGTCGCCGTCATGCCGAGCAGGACACGATCGTCCGCCGGCAGGCTGACACGCACGGCGAAAGTTCTGGACGAGGCGTCGGCGCTGCCGGCCACTTCCCGCACCTTGCCGTCGAGCGTGAGATCGCGCGCCGACCAGAAGCTGGCCTTCACCGTCTTGCCGGGCTTGAAATGGGAGATGTCCATCTCCGGCACCGCGACCTGGACTTCCTTCTCTCCATCGACGGCGACCGCGACAACCGGCGTACCGGCGCTGACCACCTGGCCGACATCGGCGCTGACCGTCGTCACGATGCCGCTGTGACCGGCCTTCAGTTCCGTATAGGCCACCTGGTTGCGAGCCTCTTCCAGGGCCGAAACGGCCGATTGCTGCTGCGCCAGCGCCTGGTCGCGCGCAAGCGTCGCCTGTTCCAGCTCGGATGTCGGAGCGATATTCTTGGCATTGAGCGAGGTGGCGCGCTTGAAGCCGAGTTCGGTGATCTCGGCCTGCTTGCGCGCGGCCGAAAGGTCGGCCTCGGCGCGTCGTACCGCCAGCTGATAGTCGACCGCATCCAGCCGCGCCAGCGGCGTGCCGGGCTCGACCCGGTCGCCGATGTCGACGAGACGTTCGGTGATCTTGCCGGCGACCCGGAAGCCGAGATTCATCTCGGTTCTCGCCCTGACGGAGCCGGAATAGACGAAGTTGCGGGCGAAATCCGCCTCGGCGATCTCCGTCACCTTGACCGGCCGCACCGGATCGGGCGCCTCCACCTTCTTTTCCTCGGAACATGCTGCCAGCGCACCGAAGGCGACGGCCAGCACGAGCCCCTTGGAAAGACCGGCGAAATATCCATTCCTCATCGAAGACATGATCCCCACTCCGTGGTGGCGGTTTGACGATGGCGCCGTCACGGCGCCGGTTGCTATCTCAGCGCCCTGATGGCGAACTCGACCAGATCGGCAGGCGTCGTGCGCCGGTTCTCGATCAGGCATTCGGCGATGATCTGCGGATGGCAGAGCGTCACGATGCAGTCGCAGAGACATTCCGAGGCGGCATCCGCGTCCTGGTCGCGAAATTCGCCGGCGGCGATGCCGTCGCGGACGATGTCGGCCACGATCGCCCGAAGCTGGCGGATGTGATCCTCGATCACTGACCACTGCTCCTCGATGGCGACGACGACCATCTCGTGCACCTTGTTCTCGTGCAGCAGGGTCTCGACGGTGATCTTGTGCTGCCCGAGGAAATGGTCGCGCAGGCGTTCCGTGGCGCTGACCTTGCGGGCGGCGTTGGCGATCGCTACCGCGCGGCTCGCCTCCAGCATCCGGTTGGCCAGGGACCGGTGGATGTCGGCCTTCGACGAATAGAAGCGATAGATGTTCGCCGGCGACATGCCGAGATCCTTGGCGATGTCGGCGACCGTCGTCTTGGCATAACCGTAATGCTTGAACAGACGCTCCGCGGCATCGAGAATCCGCTCGGCGTTTTCCTGCCGAACGCCATCCGTGCTGAATTCGCTGGTATCCATCATGCCTCGCTATATTTTACGACTGACGAATTTCATATTTCTTCATTCGTAAATCGCCAGAGGGTTTTTGTCAACCTTGCGTAGAAGAATGCCTTGCGACGGATCGACGCGTGAAACAAAGTATGCTGTCACGTATTGTATGGATCGCGCGCCGCCTCATATTCGTGCGCGGCCGGGTTAGGGGCGGTGAACAGGGAATGCTTGGGATGATCGAAAGTCAGGATGTTTCGCTACTGGATCAGGAGCGCTATCGGCTTCTGGTCGATGCGATCACCGACTATGCCATCTACATGCTCGATCCTTCCGGCCATGTCGCGAGCTGGAACGCCGGGGCGCAGCGCTTCAAGGGATATGAGCCCGCCGAAATCCTTGGTCAGCACTTCTCGCGTTTCTACACGAGCGAGGACCGCCTCGCGCGGCTGCCGGAACGGGCGCTCGAAACGGCGATGAATGCCGGCCGTTACGAAAGCGAAGGGTGGCGCCTGCGCAAGGACGGAACCCGTTTCTGGGCGCATGCCGTCGTCGATCCGATCTGGGACCGCAACGGCCATCTGATCGGCTTTGCCAAGGTCACGCGCGACCTGACCGAGCGCCGCAAGGCGGAGGCCGAACTTCGTCTGAGCGAGGAGAAGTTCCAGCTTCTCGTCAACGGCGTCACAGACTACGCCCTCTACATGCTCGACCCGGATGGCTATGTGAGCAACTGGAATGCCGGCGCCACGAGGATCAAGGGCTATTCCGTCGAAGAGGCGGTCGGCAGTCATTTCTCCCGCTTCTACACCCGCGAGGATCAGAATAAGGGCGAGCCCGCACGCAATCTCGATATCGCGAGGCGCGACGGCCGCGTCGAACGCGAGGGACTGCGCCAGCGCAAGGACGGAACGACCTTCTGGGCGCATGTCGTCATCGACGCGATCCGCGACGAGACCGGCGAACTGATCGGTTTTGCCAAGATCACCCGCGACGTGACAGAGAAGGTCGAGGCACAGAAGGCTCTGTCCCGAACGCGTGAAGAGCTCTTCCAGGCCCAGAAGATGGAGGCCATCGGCCAGTTGACCGGCGGCATAGCCCACGATTTCAACAATCTGCTGATGGCGATCATGGGCAGCCTGGAAATCCTGCGCAAGCGGATGCCCGCGGACCCGACACTCATACCGCTGCTCGACAACGCGGTGCAGGGCGCCGAGCGCGGCGCCGCGCTGACGCAGCGCATGCTGGCCTTTTCGCGCCGACAGGAACTGAACATGAAACCCGTCGACGTTCCGTCCCTGATCGACGGCATGAACGACTTCCTCGAGCGTTCGCTCGGCTCGTCCCTGCGCATCGAGACCGCCCTGCCCGCCGGATTGCCGAAAGTGCTGACGGATTACGTCCAGCTCGAAACCGCCGTCCTCAACCTCGTGGTAAACGCCCGCGACGCCATGTCCCGCGGCGGAACCATCACCATCAGCGCCGATTGTCACCATATCGGCGAGGAGGGTGGAAAATTGCGACCGGGGGACTATCTTCGTCTGTTCGTGCGCGACACCGGCGAAGGCATGGATGCCGAGACGGCGGCCCGCGCGACGACGCCTTTCTTCACAACGAAGGGCGTCGGCAAGGGAACGGGGCTGGGGTTATCCATGGTACAGGGACTGACGGAACAATCGGGCGGCATGCTGTCTATCGAAAGCACGAAGGGCCAAGGCACCACCGTCTCTCTTTTCCTTCCCACCGTGGACGATGAAGACTGCCCGTCACAGAAGGAAGCCGCAGCCGGCAGCGGCGAGAAGATCGGCGACAGGCCGCTCACCGTGCTCGCCGTCGACGACGACGCGCTGGTGCTGATGAACACGACGCTGATGCTGGAGGATCTCGGCCATCAGGTCATCGAGGCCTATAGCGGACAGGAGGCCTTGACGGCCCTGCGCCATGCCGACGCGCGTATCGACCTCGTCGTCACGGACCATTCCATGCCGCGCATGACCGGCGCCGAGCTTGCCGCGACGATCGAGAAGGAATGGCCGGGCCTGCCGATCGTGCTGGCCACCGGCTACGCCGAACTGCCGGAGGGCAGCGGCAGCCACCTGCCCCGCCTGCCGAAGCCGTTCACCCAGTCGCAGCTCAGCGACATGATCGGCACCGTCACCGGCACCGCGGCATAGGCTCGACCTGCCTGAACCATTGGCCGCGACACGCGTTATCCTCCCTCGACATCGAAGGGAGAACGATCATGGTCTTCAAGCATCAGCAATTCTATGAAACGCAGCCGGAGGTCGAAGTCGAGTTTCCGGCGCAGGCCACCCTGGAAGGCGCGGTTTCCGATGCGCTCGCCTCTTCCGGCGGCATCGATGCGAGCGATGTCGCCGTCACGGCGTCCGGATCGAGCATCACCCTGACCGGCGCAGTCCTGCGCGAGGAGGAATTTATCCGCGCCGAGGAGATCGCCATCAACGTCCCCGGCGTCCAGCATGTCAGGAACGAGATCGCCGTCACCGGAACCGATCAGGTCCCGCGTGGGATTTGAGGCGACGTGTCCGTCCTGACGGGCGGTTGGGCGGCAAATGTGCCGCTGCCTGCCGCCCGATCCGGTTTCCATGGGCGGCATCTGGAGAGCGGCATCATGCCGAAGGCGTTTCGGCGAAACCGCCCTTTACGAAACGTCCCATGTCTTCATCGAGACTGTCGCGGATGTTCCGGTCGAAGTAACCGGCATCGAAGACACCTATGTTCCAATGCCCGCTCTGCACCGATCCGCGTGCGTTTTCCGCCGACAGCATGGTGATACCGTAGTCGAGGAACTGGTATCCCTCGAAGGTCTCGAACACGTTCGTCGATCCGTCCAGAAGTGCATCGATGATCGCCTGCCGGCCCTGGCCGAAAAGGACAAGGTCGCCGAGGGCCAACGTCTTTGCGCCCTTCATGAAGTCGATGAGCTTCAGCTTGCCGGACACATAGGAGAGTACCGGGATATTCGTGCCCTTGCGGAATTCCGTGAACGAGCCCTCGAGTTGCCGTCCTCTCGCATCTCCGTCGTTGCGGCGGGTTTCATGCGGCCCGATGACGGCCTCCGCCTCCTCCGGCGTCATGCCGAAGCGCAGGGGGCCGACCCCGGCATAGGGTTTGATGATCCAATCCGGAGCTGCACCCATTCCTACATTCTCTCGTTTCGAGCTCGCTCATCGCGGCAGCGAATAGGCGATGACATAGTCGCCCGGCTTGGTGCCGACCGAACCGTGCCCGCCGGCGACCATGACCACGAACTGGCGACCGTCCTCGACCGCATAGGTCATCGGCGTCGCCTGCCCGCCGGCCGGAAGCCGCGCCTCCCACAACTGCCGGCCGTCCGTGAGATCGTAGGCGCGCAGGTAGTCGTCGACCGCAGCCCCGAGGAAGGCGACGCCGCCCTTGGTGATCATCGGCCCGCCGATGCCGGGCACGCCGACCTTGAAGGGCAGCGGCAGCGGCGTCATGTCGTAGACGGTGCCGTTGCGGTGCTTGTAGGCGATCTCGCCGGTCCTGAGATCGACCCCCGACACATAACCCCAGGGCGGCGCCTGGCAGGGAATCTGCAGCGGTCCGAGGAACGGACCCATATAGACGCCGTAGGGCGCGCCCTCGTTGCGGTTGAGCCCCTGTTCGGACCCCTTCTGGTCCTGAGCCTTCGGCGGAATATCCGCCCGCGGCACGAGCTGTGACGTGAAGGCGAGATAGGTGGGCATGCCGAACATCACCATCCGCTCGGGATCGACCGCGACCGAGCCCCAGTTGAACACGCCGAAATTGCCGGGATAGACGATCGTGCCCTCAAGCGACGGCGGCGTGTACTGCCCCTCGTATTTCATCTCCTTCAGCCAGATGCGGCAGACCATCTGGTCGAACAAGGTGACGCCCCACATATCGCGGCCCTCGAGCGGCCGCGGCCGGAAGTTGAGCGCCGAGATCGGCTGGGTCGGCGAGGTGAAGTCTTCCGGAATTGCCCCGCCCGGCGCCGGCTGCTCGCTGACAGGGATGATCGGCTCGCCGGTGCGCCGGTCGAGCACGTAGATATCCCCCTGCTTCGTCGGGCCGACGAGTGCCGGAACGACGGAATTGTCCGGCCTGGTCATGTCGAGGAGCACCGGCTGGGCCGGTACGTCCATGTCCCAGAGGTCGTGATGCACCGTCTGGCGGACCCAGCGGTCGGCGCCGCTGTTGATATCGAGCGCGACGATCGACGACGAATATTTCTCGACATTGTCGGAGCGGCCCATTCCGAGCTGGTCCGGCACCTGATTGCCGAGCGGGATGTAGACGAGCCCGAGTGCCTCATCGACCGAAAAGACAGACCAGCTGTTGGGCGAATTGGCGGTGTAGGTCTGCCCCTCCGGCAGCGGCTGCGTCTGGCTCGGATTGCCCGAATCCCAGTTCCAGACCAGTTGCCCCGAATTGACGTCGAAGGCACGGATGACGCCGGATTGCGACTGGGTCGAATAGTTGTCGTTCACAGCGCCGCCGATGATGATCTTGCCGGCGGCGATCACCGGCGGCGAGGTCGAATAATAATAGCCGGCCGGATTGTAGGGCATGCCCGTTTCGAGCTGCAGCGTACCGTTTTCGGCAAAGGACGAGCAGACTTCGCCGTTCTTCGCATCGAGCGCGATGAGCCGCGCATCGGACGTGGGAAGGTAGACCCGCTCGGCGCAGGGGGCGCCGGCCGCCGCCGCCTCGTCGCGATAATAGCTGACGCCGCGGCAGGTCTGGTGCTGGCGGTCAGGGTTCATGCCGGCATTCGGATCGTATTTCCAGATCTGCTTGCCCGTCGTCGCATCGAGCGCGATCGCCCAGTTGTGCGGCGTGCAGAGATAGAGGCTGTTGCCGACCTTGAGCGGCGTCACCTGATAGGTGGTCTCGCCGACGTCGTCGGGCAGTTTCAC
>JBQGDG010000038.1:0-7357 GCA_052038935.1 Neorhizobium sp.
GACGAAGACGAACTGGAAGCTTTCGGCAATTGCCGACAGGCCGGCGACAGCGAAGGAAAGCCACACGGCTTCGCCGACCCACATCGCAACCAGGAAAGGCAGGACATCCCTCCAGCCCTTGGTCAGCACGCGCGACACCAGCGCGGCGATGCTGGGACCGGGAGACCCCGCCGCGACGAACAGCGCAGCAGCGAATACGAACACGGATGTCAGCGTCATCGAAACCTCCCATTCAAACGGCCGGCGACGGGGCTCCCCCATGCGGTCGCACCGACGTCTCTCCGTTCCGACGGAAAGACGTGGACATGCCGCGCCATCCGTCACCTCTCGGCATCCTAGGGCCGGTTCTCCTTGCGGGAGACGCGACGAGCGACGACCGCTCTGCGGGCAAGTCGCCGGACGTCCTCCGGAAGATGCCTGTATCGATCAGACGATCAGAACGGCAGTTTCATGCCGGGCGGGATCGGCAGGCCCGCCGTCAGTTCCTTGGTCTTCTCGGCGGTGATCTGCTCGGCCCGGTCCTTGGCGGACTTGTGGGCGGCAACGATCAGGTCTTCGAGAATTTCGATGTCGTCTTCCTTGAACAGCGACGGATCGATCTTGAGACCGAGCATTTCGCCCTTGCCGTTCATCCTGACGGTGACGAGGCCGCCGCCGGCGGCGCCTTCGACTTCGAGAGCGGCGATATCCGCCTGCATCTTCTCCATCTTGGCCTGCATTTCCTTGACCTTGCCCATCATGCCCATGATGTCGCGCATCGGTATGTCCTCTTTCTTTTCTATAGTTCGATGTCGTCGCCGGGCAGGATGTCGCCTTCCGCGGATTCGGCGGTGGCAGGCATCGGAGCGTCCTCGGCGACATCCTCCGTCTCCGTGGCACGGATCCTGACGTCGGTGATCTTGGCGCCGGGAAACTGCGCCAGAATGGCGGCGACATCCGGGTCGGAACGGGCATCGGTCAGGCGCGCCTCGCGGGCGCTGGCATCGGCCTCGACGAGCGTCGGCTCACCCTCTTCCCGGCTGAGCGAGACGATCCAGTGGATACCGGTCCACTCCTTGAGCTTGACGCCCAGTTCGCCGGGAAGCGTGCCGGGGCCGCCTTCCGTCATGCGGATATCGAGCCGCCCGGGCTCTATCTTCACGAGGCGCACGAAGTTGCGGACCAGCGCCTTGAGCCTGGGATCCCGATTGCTGACGCAGAGATCGACGACGTCGTGCAGCGATCGGACCGGCACTTTCGGCTCCGGCTTTTCGGCCGGCCGCTCATCGATGCGCCCGACAGGCATTTCGCGCGGCGCCGTGTTCGGCACGGCCTGCAGCATGGCGGTCGCTCCGCCCGAAGGGGAACGGCTTGCTCCCATGTCGACGCCCCGGGCGTTCAGTGCAGCTTGCGGAGCCGGCCCCGACGACGCGCCTCGCCCGCCGCCATTGCCGCCGTTCGGCGCGCCGCGAGCGTCGCCATTGGCGAAATCCGCCAGTCGCCGCGCCGCATCCTCCGGCGAGGGAAGATGGGCCGCATGGGTAAGCCGGATCAGCACCATTTCGGCGGCACCGGCGGGACGCGACGAGTTTTCAGCCTCCGGAATGCCCTTGAGAAGCATCTGCCAGATACGCGACAGCGTGCTGACCGCGACTCCGGTGGAAAATTCGCGGCCGCGTACGCGCTCGACCTCGCTCAGCGAGGGATCGTCCGCGGCATCGGGAATGAACTTGAAACGGGTCACCAGATGAGTGAAGTCGGCAAGATCGGTGAGCACCACGACCGGATTGGCGCCGGCCTCGTATTGCGCGGAAAATTCCGACAGCGCCGCCGTGACGTCGCCGCGGACCACATGTTCGAACAGATCGACGATGCGGGCGCGATCGGCGAGGCCCAGCATGCCGCGCACCGTCTCCGCATGGACACTGCCGCCGCCATGGGCGATCGCCTGGTCGAGCAGCGACAGGCCGTCGCGCGCCGAGCCCTCTGCCGCGCGGGCGATCATCGCCAGCGCCTCGGTCTCCGCCGGAATGCCTTCCTTTTCAAGAATGGTGGTGAAGAGGCCGACAAGATCGGCGGCGCTGATGCGGCGCAGGTCGAAGCGCTGACAGCGGGACAGGACGGTGATCGGAACCTTGCGGATTTCCGTGGTCGCGAAGATGAACTTGACATGCTCCGGCGGCTCTTCGAGCGTCTTCAGCAGGCCGTTGAAGGCCTGCGTCGAAAGCATGTGCACTTCGTCGATAATATAGACCTTGTAGCGTGCGGAGACGGGCCGGTAACGCACCTGTTCGATGATCTCACGGATATCGTCGATGCCCGTATGGGACGCGGCATCCATCTCGATCACGTCGACATGCCGGCCTTCCATGATCGCCTGGCAGTGTTCGCCGGGGATCCTGAGGTCGATCGTCGGACGATCGGTTTCCGGGGTCTTGTAGTTGAGGGCGCGGGCGAGGATGCGGGCGGTCGTGGTCTTGCCCACGCCTCGCACGCCGGTCAGCATATAGGCTTGGGCGATGCGGCCGGTCTCGAACGCATTGGTCAGCGTTCTCACCATCGGCTCCTGGCCGACCATCAGATCGGAAAAATCCTTCGGGCGGTACTTTCGGGCGAGCACCCGGTATCCGCTTGCGGCGCCGGCAATGGTTGACGATGTGGGCCCGGTATCGCTCAAAAAGTCCTCACATCCACCGCGGCGCCCCTGCCATTCGACCAGAAGGAAATGACCGAGACGCTAGAAAGCTCGCAATCCCCTGGGAAAGGATGGGCCTCTTGAAAAGGGGTGGGAGGCTGGCACGGCGACCCGTGCCTGGCTCGTTAGGGCTGCTTCCTTCCGGACCTGACCCGGTTGGCGAGTGGCTCGTCCACCACCAACCTCCCGCCGCACATATCGGCAATAACGCATCCAAATGCAAGCCGGTGGGACGAAATTGATGTGCCAGCCTTGTGCGGACTATCGAGAGGCCCGGGCATCCGTTCTTAAAACCACTCTGAAATCAGAAACTTGCCGTCAGCGTCGAAGTTTCCAACATTTGCTTGCGAAGGCGGGGTAAAGGGGTGCAAATGTGGAAATCGGATCGCCGGACCGCAATATCCATGTCTGCACATACGGGAGGAATGCTTGAGCGATTTTCAACTGGACCCGAGGCTTGCCCGGGACACGGAACTCGTCGCGACGCTCGGCCTGTGTCAGCTGCGGATGATGAACGACAGCCGCTGGCCCTGGTTCATGCTGGTGCCGCAGCGTAACTCGGTGAGCGAACTGTTCGAGTTGACGCCGCTCGACCAGGCACTCCTCACCTTCGAGACCAACATGGTGGCGACCGCGCTGAAACAATCGACCGACGCGGTCAAGATCAATGTGGCGGCCATCGGCAATATCGTCAGACAGCTGCATGTTCATATCATCGCGCGGTTCGAAGGCGATGCAAACTGGCCCGGTCCGGTCTGGGGTTTCGGCCAGGCCGAACCCTATGATCCGGCCGTCCGGCAGGCGCTGATCAAAAGGCTCACGGAAAATCTCGCATCATGACGAACGACTTTTTCCATTCCGACGCGCCTCATCCCGATCCCAGCACGCTGACTGCCTTCGCCGGCAACCGGCTCGACCGGCGGGCCGAATATCGCGCCGACGACTGCGTGGAGAAGGCGCTCGCGGTCGAGGGAACGCATATTCTCGCCTTTGCCGCGGGACGCCTCATCCTCAAACATGACGGGCAGATCCTCGATCCGCTCTTTGCCGCCTACGAGCTGGCCGAGTTGCTGCCTGATTTCGACAGCGCGGTTCTGCTCGGCTACCGCGAAAACGGCGAACCTCGCGTAGCCGTTCCGGTCAGGGTCGCGGCAGAAGAGCTTGCCAGCCACTACAAGCCGACGGATGCCCGCGCGCTCTATCGCGAGGCGCTGATCGAGGCTGAACTGCAGGGCGAAGTCGCCCAGGCCGTCTCGCTGCTCGCCTGGAACGGAGCCAACCTGTTCTGCGGCAAGTGCGGATCGCCGACGGAAATGAAGATCGGCGGCTACAAGCGGGTGTGCACCCAATGCCAGCACATGATGTTTCCCCGTACCGACCCCGTCGTCATCATGCTGACGATCGATGTGGCAAACGATCGTTGCCTTCTCGGGCGCAGCCACCATTTCCAGGAGGGCATGTATTCGTGCCTTGCCGGTTTCGTCGAACCGGGCGAGACGATCGAGCACGCGGTGCGCCGCGAGACGGAAGAGGAATCCGGCATAACGGTCGGCCGCGTGCGCTATCATGCCTCGCAGCCCTGGCCGATGCCTCATTCGCTGATGATCGGCTGCTATTCGGAAGCAACCTCGACGGAGATCACCATCGATCCGCAGGAAATGTCTGACGTCCGCTGGTTTTCCCGCCAGGAGGTAAAGGGCATGCTGGATGCCGGTCCCGACGTAAAGCCTTTCGGCCCTGCCAGCGGAGCGATCGCCTACCGGCTGATGCGCGACTGGATCGACTGGCCGCGCTGATCCGCGCGACGGTCATACCGGGCACTCAGCGGCAAGCCCCGCCTTCTCACGCCCTCAGCGCTTCGGCCGGAGACTGGCGATAGGCGAGCAGCGCCGGCACAGCCGCCAGGACCGCGCCGAAACCAAGCAGGCCAAGCGCGAGGCGCAGGTCCTCGCGGCCGAACTCGACCGGCAGGATGATGCCGCTCGTCCGGGTGAACAGATGCGCCCCGACCTGGGCTGCACCGAGCCCCAGGAGAAAACCCAGCCCGATACCGAGAGCGACGAGCAGGAAAAGCTCCAGCCAGACGATGGCGAAGATCGATCCGCGCGGCGCACCGAAGGCACGCAGAGCGCCGATCTGGCGACGCCTCTGGCCCACGTGAATGACCGTTACGAGGATCAGGGCCGCGGCAACCAGTCCCTGCGATCCGGCGGCGACGGCACCCAGCACCATCTTGGCGTCGCCGAGCGTTGCGTAGAGGCCTGTCAGCACCTCTCCGGGAAAAACGGCCAGCGTATTGCCGTTCCTGTATTCCTGGCGGAGCTTGTAGGCATCGGCGATCGTCCTCGGCTTTACCAGAATGGCCGGCAGGCCGGGCGTTGCCTCTCCGAAGCTCTCGACGACCGGCGCATCCGCGTCGATGCTGCCATGCTCGTCTTCGACATGCGCGGTGGACGCTGCGCCCAGGGCGAACGCATGTCTGTGATCTGCATCCCGAGCGGTGGTCACTCCACCATCGGGACGACCCGCTTCGCCCTCGTGATCATGATCCGCCTCGCCGTCATGGATGTCATCACGATCGCCGTGGCCTAGTCCGTGAACGTGCCATACCGCCTGGATGGGCACCAGAATGGCGCGATCCCAGGGCGTGCCGGTCGGCTGCAGCTTGCCGACGACCTTGTAAGCCAGTTCGGTATGCGTATGCCCGCCCGTTTCGGCGGTCCCGTGCATGGGCTTGATCGTGGCGCCGAGCGGAAGCTGCACCGCTGCTCCGAGAACAGCCTCGCCTTCCAGCGCGAACATATCACCCTCGGCAAAACCGGGTGTCGTGCTTTTTATAAGGCTCGTCGTCGTGCCGACGATCGGGTAACCGGCAAAGGAATCGCCGAAACCCACCGGCGCCGCCCAGGCGACGCGCGGGTCTGCCGCAAGCCTCGCCAGGACGCCGCCGTCGACCAGCGGCAGGGCGGCCGGCTGCAGGAAGACCGAAGAGAGGACGAGCTGCGTCTCGCTGCCGGCGGCGCCTATGACGACGTCGAACTTGTCGGCGGCCCGGGCGCTGCCGAGACGCAATGCGCGCTCCTGCAACGTGACGGCGACACCGAGCGCGGTCGCAAGCGCCATCAGCAGCACCACGACGGCACCGCCGAGCCAGAGACGGCGCAGGTCCGCAAGAATGAAGCCGATCATGCCGCGACTTCCTTCATGTTCGTATCGGCAACGATCAGTCCGCCTCGAAGCACCAGCCGTCTGTCCAGGCGGTCGACGAGGCGCTGGTCGTGCGTAGCGACAATCAACGTGCTGCCGGCCGCGGTGGCGACGGAGAGAAGCAGATCGCCGACAGCCTCACCGCTTTCCAGATCGAGGCTTGCCGTGGGTTCGTCGGCGATTATGACGCCCGGACTGCGGAGCAATGCACGGGCGATCGCCACCCGCTGCATTTCACCGCGGGACATCGTTTCCACGTGCTGTCCAGGTCGATCGAGGCCGACCGTTTCAAGCAGTCCGTGCGCCCGCCGGACGAGATCGGCACCGGCGAGCCTCGCCAGCCGGGCCGGCAAGAGGATGTTGTCCAGGGCGGACAGGCCGGCAAAGAGATGGAAGTCCTGCATGATCAGTCCGACATTGGCCGCCCGCCACCGATCGCGTCCACCTTCAGACAGTCCGGCAAGATCCTGATTAGCCCAGGTAACGCTGCCGTTGCGCACGCGCTCGAGGCCGGAGATGATGTTGAGCAGCGTGCTCTTGCCGGAACCGGAACCGCCGGTCAGCGCGACATGGCTGCCGTTTTCGATATCGAGGTTTTCGATGAGGAGGACTGGCGTCGTCAGCCCGGAGAAGGATACGACAAGGCCTCGTATGCTGAGCGACGGCATCCTCAGACCGTCGCGTATTCGGCCTGGCGGATGCGCAGCAGGCTCACGAAACCCGTCTCCGGATCGGTCCATGACCCTATTTCGAGCGTACCGCGCACCTCGATCGTCTGACTCGGCTGGGTAAAGGTCTGTTTTTCGGAAAGATAGACGACGACGATATTGTCGGGCCAGTCGGAATCCGTCGAGCAGAAGGGGCATATGGACATCGGAATTTCGGTCAGCACGAAAAAGGCGGCCTCGGCCTTGAGCGGTGGCGCCATAAAGCCGCGCATGGCAATATCCTTGCCGTTCAGTCGCTTCACTTTTTCGGAGAATTCGAGGCCCAGTACGCTGACCTTGCCGTAGAGTTCGTCAAAGGTGATATCGCTATTGGCCTCCGCCTGGCGACCGACTGCCAGAAACGGCATGCCGGCAATAAGACCGAGGGTCCGGCGACGAGAGAACCGTACCGCAGGGGTCTTTTCCATCATCGTTGTCCTTCCGTGAGGCATCCTGCCTGCGTCACGCCTTCGACCCGACATTGCAAGTCCTTCACGTCTCAGGCTAGCCGAAAGGGGGGCAGGCCGCAAAGCCCGCCTCCCGTTCCATATACTCAGTTGGTCTGCTTGGTGCCGAGAGCGAAGGCGTCGGCGAGTACCTTGTAGACGTCGCTCTGTTCCATGTAGCCCCTGAATCCTTCGGAGCCCGGGCCGATCGCCTGCAGGACGACGTCGTCCACGGCATGAACGCCGCTGTCGCTGCTCTTCGGGATGATACCCTGCACCAGCACGGCACCGGGTACGTCCTTGTATTGCTCGTTGGCGACGTA
>JBQGDG010000039.1:0-19022 GCA_052038935.1 Neorhizobium sp.
GCCGACACCCATCAGGGCGCTGCCGGCGATGACGGCGCCGTAACGGATGGCCATCGGGTTCAGGCCCTGCGCTTCCGCCCCATGCGGATTTTCGCCCGTCATGCGGATCGCCAGCCCCACCGGCGTGCGGGCGATCAGATAGGCGAGCGTGATCGCAAGCCCGATCGCCAGATAGGTGGGTGCCGTCTGGGTGAAGAAGGCCGGGCCGAAGAAGGGAAGCGACGACAGGCCCGGGATATCGAGCGGCTGGAACGGCTCGATCGTCGGCGGCGTGCCGGCAACCGGCACCATCAGGCGGAAGACGTAATAGGCAAAGCTCGAGGCAAACAGCGTCACCCCGAGGCCGGAGACGTGCTGCGAAAGGCCGAGCGTCACCGTCAGCACCGAATGCAGCAGGCCGAACACCGCGCCGCCGAGGGCCGCGACCAGGAGCCCGGTCCAGAGATCGGCGCCGTTATACACTGCCAGCCACCCGATCATCGCGCCGAAGGTCATGATGCCCTCGATACCGAGGTTGAGTACGCCGGCCCGTTCAGAGATCAGCGCACCGAGCGTGGCGAAGATCAGCGGCGTGGCAATACGCAGGACCGCGGCCCAGAGGCCGGCAGAAGCGAGGATGTCGAAAAGCGCTGTCATCGCCTTATCCTGTACTGCGTGAAAAAGACCGCCACCAGCATGGAGAGAAGCGACAGTGCCACCGTGACATCGGCGATATAGGTCGGGATGCCCATGCTGCGGCTCATGCCGTCGGCGCCGACGAACATCATGGCCGTGAACAGCGCCGCTAGTACGACGCCGAGCGGGTTCAGGTTGGCAAGCATGGCCACGACGATGCCCGAGTAACCGTAGCCCGGCGACAGGTCGGTCGTGACGTAACCCTTGACGCCCAGAACCTCGATCGTGCCGGCTAGACCCGCAAGGCCGCCCGAGATCATCGCGACGATCACCAGCGTACGACCGAGCGGCACGCCGGCAAATGCGGCACCCGACGGATTGAGACCGGCGGCGCGTGATTGCATGCCGAAGACGGTACGCGTCTGGACGAAATAGATCAGCCCGGCGATCACCACTGCGACCGCCAGCCCGATATGAAGGCGTGACCGTGCCAGCAGTTTCGGCAGGCGTGCTGCGGCATCCACCGCTTCCGACTGCGGCCAGCCGAAGGCGGCCGGATCCTTCAGCACGCCGTCGATCAGCATCGAGACGAAGAGAAGCGCGACGAAATTCAGAAGCAGCGTAGTGACCACCTCATCGACGGAAAAACGCAGGCGCAACCACAGCGGTACGAGAAGCAGCGCCATGCCGGCGAAGGCACCGACGACAAAAAGAAGCGGAATCTGCAGCAGCGACGGCAGCCCGGCGAGAAGATGCGCGCTTGCCGCGGCCGCTGCGATGGCGCCGAGATAAAACTGCCCTTCCCCGCCGATATTCCACAGCCTTGCACGAAACGCGACGGCGGCGGCAAGTCCGGTCAGGATGAGCGGCGAGGCTCGCGTCAGCGTCTCGGTCGCTGAAAGCCTCGAGCCGAAGGCACTCGTGAGGATTTTCCAATAAGCCTCGAATACCGGCGCACCGGCCAGCGCGATCAGCACCCCGGCCGCGGCAAGGGCTGCGACCACCGCGAGGATCGGCGTTGCGATGACCAGCAGTGTTGAACGATGTTCGCGCCTCTCAAACCGCATCGGCGACCCCACTTGCCTCCCATTCGCCAGCCATCATCAGGCCGAGCCTCCGGGCATCGACGTCGTCGGCCTCGACGGAAGGCGACAGCCTGCCGCCAACGATCGCCTGGATGCGGTCCGCCAGTGCCATTACCTCGTCGAGGTCCTCGGAAATCAGAAGGACGGCCGTGCCAGCCTTGCGCGCGGCCAGAATGCGCCCATGCACGGCCGCCACAGCACCCTCGTCAAGTCCGCGAGCCGGTTGAGCCGCGAGAAGTATCCTTGGGCGCTCGATAAGATTACGGCCAAGGATCAGCTTCTGCATGTTGCCGCCCGACAATAACCGGATGCGGCTCGTAGGCGAACCACCGCGCACGTCGAAACCCGCGATGATCTCCTCGGCAAAGGCGATACCCGCCTTGCGATCGACCAGCCCGCCTTTCGAAAACTCCGGCAGCCGTTCCAGGATGGCATTCTCCCAGATTGCCATCTCGCCGATCGCGCCGTCCCGGTTGCGATCCTCGGGAACGCGTCCAATGCTTGAAGAAACCGCATCCGCGACCGTCAGATCGCCGACACCCTTGCCGAACAGGACCAGATCCCCGGCACTACGACCCACCGTGCCGCTCAGCAATTGCGCAAGCGTCGCCTGCCCGTTGCCGGAGACCCCGATAATACCCAGCACTTCTCCGGCGCGCAGCCGGAAATCGATCGCTTTCAGCCGATCGACGCCGCCCGAGCGAACCGTGACGCCGGCAGCTTCCAGGACAACCTCTCCGGGTGTCGAAGCCTCCCGAACCGGCCGTGTCACCTTGCGGCCGACCATCAGTTCGGCGAGCTCTGCCTTGCTGGTGTCGCCGACCTTGCGTTCGGCCACCAGCCTGCCGCCGCGCAGGACGACGATGCGGTCGGCGGTCGCCATCACCTCGTCCAGCTTGTGAGAGATGAAGATCAGCGAAAGACCCTGCCGCGCCATCTCCTTCAGGGTCGAGAACAGGGTCTCGGCTTCGAGCTTGGTCAGGACCGCCGTCGGCTCGTCGAGTACGAGAATGCGTGCGTCGTTGTAGAGTGCCTTCAGGATTTCCACCCGCTGCTGTTCGCCGACGGAAAGATCTCCAAGCCGTGCGTCGGGATCGACCGTGAGACCGAAGCGTCGTGAAATGTCGAGAAGCCTCTTGCGTCCGGCAGATGCCTTGGAGCCGAGCGCCCATAGGCTTTCCGTGCCGGTCATGACGTTTTCGAGCACTGTCAGGTTTGGCGCGAGCGAGAAATGCTGGTGGACCATCCCGACCCCGGCTCGGATGGCGGCACGCGGTTTTCCGGGCGGCAGCGCCTGGCCCATCACGGAAACAGAACCCGTATCCGGTACGTAGTGACCGAACAGGATGCTCATCAGCGTCGTCTTGCCGGCCCCGTTTTCGCCTAGAAGCGCGACAATCTCGCCCTTCGCAAGGGACAGCGAAATGTCGTCATTGGCCAAGTTATCGCCAAAACGCTTGCTGACGCTTGAGATTTCGAGAACGTTTTCGCTCATGGACCTGCAACGGGAAAGCGGTGTTGCCAGCGCCCTTCCCGCTCCAGCCGCTCGGCAAGCATCAGAAGCAGCGCTTCCTGGCCCATAGGGGCAATCATCTGTACCGGCAGGGGCAGCCCGTCCCTATCCGAACCGAAAGGCAGGGTCATGGCCGGGAAGCCCGAGACATTGGCGAGTGCCGCAAGCGGTGCGAACGACGCCATGCGCGAAAAATGCAGGTCGGTGTCACGATGATCGGTCGGGAACGAGCCGATCGGTTTCGGCGCCGAAGACAGCATCGGCGCCAGCATGCAATCGAAACGGTCGAAGAGCGTCCACAGGTCGCGGCTGATATAGACCATCGCTTGCACCAGCCCCCAAACCTCGGTACCGCTCATCCGGCCACCCTCTTCGGCAACCGCCTGGGTCATCGGCTCCCAGAGCGACGCATCGACACCGGGGCGGGCCGTCGCGGTGGCGAGATGGACGGAAATCACGTCGCGGAAAGCCTTGCCGGCGGCCTCGACGATCGGGCGGATGTCCTTCCAGGCGAGCGGGAGGATTTCGTGCCCCTCCAATTCCAGGGAACGCGCCGCGGCTTCGACTGCCGATGCCCGCGCTGGCTCGATCGGGAAATCCGCGCCCAGATCCGTCAGCAGGCCGACGCGAAGCTTTCCTGCCGGCGGCAGCTCCTGCCGAACCGGCGGATATGGCCCGCGCGCCGAGCCGGACAGGACGGAAAACGCAAGCGCCGCATCCCGTACCGACCGGCAGACCGCGAGTTCGCTTGCGATCCCGCCGAGATGGTTGATGAACAGCGGTCCTGCCGCCATGGCGCCGCGTCCGGGCTTCAAACCGACAAGGCCGCAGCAGGCAGCGGGAACACGGATGGACCCGCCGGCATCGGTGGCATGGGCAATCGAAACGATACCGGCCGCGACAGCCGCAGCCGCGCCACCGGAAGATCCGCCGGACATCAGGGCGGGATCGAGCGGATTTCTCGAAATCGGTCCGATCAACGGCTCGCTTGCCAGCGAAAGACCGAACTCCGGAGACGTCGTGAGACCGAAAACGCAGAACCCGGTACTCCGGAAGCGGAGGGCAAGATCGGAATCAGCCAGCCCGCCCTGCCGTGGAATGGACCTTGATCCGGCGCTGACCGGAAAGCCCTTGAACGGTCCGCCGAGATCCTTTGCCAGCGTGGGAACGCCACCAAAGGACATGGACTTGCGCTGATCGACAGGCAGTGCATCGAATGCATCGGCGGCGCAAAGCCCCCTCTCCGCATCCAGATGAACGATGGCACCCAGCGCCTCGTGGGTCCCGGCAGCGGCAAGCGATGCTTCCATCGCCTGCCGCGCCGTGAGCTTTCCGGAGCCGATCGCTTCGGCGAGTGCGGTTGCGTCGGCCTGCATGGATACGGCTACTTCGGTTCGTTCATGTTGCGCGGAACTTCGAACGTGCCGGCCTTGATATCGGCGCGCTTGGCTTCCATCGCGGCTTCGGCATCGGCAGGTGCAGCGCCCTTGACATAGGCGATGTCGCTGCCCCCTTCCTTGAGGAGACCGAATGCAGTGTAATCCTTGCCGACCGGCTTGCCGGCCGCGACATCGGCGATCGCCGCGTCGAGGATCGGACGGAAGCCCCAGAGCGCATTGGCGAAGACGGTCTCAGGATAACGCGGCGTGTAATCGACGAGCGAACCGACCGCCTTTATGCCCCGCTCCTTGGCAGCATCGGCGGTGCCGATACGCTCGCCGAACAGGATATCGGCGCCTGCATCGATCTGGGCAAGACCGGCTTCGCGCGCCTTCGGCGGATCGAAGAAGGTGCCGATGAAGGAGACGAGCATCTTGGCATCCGGATTGACGGCCTTCACCCCTTCGCCGAAGGCGTTGATCAGCATGTTGACCTCGGGGATCGGCATGGCGCCGACCGCGCCGACCGTGTTGCTCTTCGTCATCTTGCCGGCCAGCATGCCGGCCAGATAGGCGCCGTCATGGTTCCAGGTACCGAAGACACCGAAATTGTCGCCAGCCGCCTTGCCGCTGGATCCGAGAACAAATGCCGTTTCCGGATATTCGCCGGCAACCTCGCGGGCTTCGCTTTCGACTGCATAGGCTTCGCCGACGATCAGCCGGTGGCCCTGCTCGGCATATTCGCGCATGGCGCGGCCATAGTCCGTACCCGACACGCCTTCGGAAAAGACGTATTCGATCACGCCTTCCTTCGCCGCCTGCTGGAGTGCCGCATGCAGTACCGAGTTCCACGCGTTTTCGACCGGTGAACCGTGGATGCCCGCTACCTTCAGCGGAGCGGCCGCGCGGGCCGCCGGCACGAGGGCACCGACGCCGAAAGCTGCTGCCGATGCAATCAGCGTACGGCGGGACAATCTGAATTCGTTGCTCATGGAAAGATCCCCTCTTGTTATTCGACAATTGTCTATGCAGCGCCCAAAACTGTGTCAAGCAACCGACGTGCTCACCAAATGAGCAAATTACAGTTTTAGATATGGCTGGACCCAACGAGCAAACCGGCCCTCACGGCCTCGTGATCACCAAATTCTTCGTAGTCGAAAGCGACGGAAGCCGCTGCGGGACATGCGAAAAACCAATGCAAGGGCCCGTCAACAAACGGCGGCGACGAATACAAATGTGATTTTTTTATGGACTTCCGGTATGCGGCTGCCTACATTCGTTCGCGATCAGGGCGCAGTGAACGTATCTCCGGTTCCGGATGGATTCATCATTTGCCGCCCTATTTGTCGATCGTCAGTCAATGCAATAATTGTATTGATTTCAACAGAATTCGCCTGCAGCGATACCTTTTCGCCGTAGATTATAGTATCGATATCCTTGGCGCCGTCTTCATCTCGCGCTTTCTTCAAGGGTTCAACAAGGAGAATGCCCGAGCTATCGAGCCCGGGCCCAAGATTGAATGGCTTTTGCAACTGAAAATGACGCGCCGCTCAAACCGGCTTCGACCAAGATCAGTCTGAAAAACGTATACAAGATTTTCGGCGAGCGACCCGACAGAGCTCTGGAGCTCATACGTGCCGGAAAGACAAAATCGGAAATCCACGCCGCGACGGGTTGTTCGGTCGGCGTCAACAATGCCAGTTTCGAGATCAAGGCCGGCGAGATTTTCGTCATCATGGGCCTCTCGGGTTCGGGCAAATCCACACTGCTTCGCCTGCTCAACCGGCTTATCGAGCCGACCGCCGGGTCGATCGAAATCGACGGCCGCGACATCACAAGGATGTCGCGACGCGAACTGATCGAGGTACGTCGCCGCGACATCAGCATGGTCTTCCAGTCGTTTGCGCTCCTGCCCAACCGCACCGTGCTCAACAATGCAGCCTTCGGGCTGGAGGTCGCCGGTGTCGGAGAGACCGAACGCAAGGCCAAGGCGCTTTCGGCATTGAAGGCCGTCGGCCTCGACGGTTATGCCGACAGCCGGCCGGACCAGCTGTCGGGCGGCATGAAGCAGCGCGTGGGCCTCGCCCGCGCGCTCGCCAGCGAGCCGACAATCCTCCTCATGGACGAGGCATTCTCCGCACTCGATCCGCTGATCCGGACCGAGATGCAGGACGAACTGGTGCGCCTGCAGGCGGAGCACAGCCGCACCATCGTCTTCGTCAGCCATGATCTCGACGAGGCGATGCGCATCGGAGACCGCATCTGCATCATGCAGAACGGCAACGTCATCCAGGTCGGCACACCGGACGAGATCGTCATGAGCCCGGCAAACGACTACGTCCGGTCGTTCTTCCGCAACGTGGACGTCTCCCAGGTCTTCAAGGCCGGCGACGTCGCCAGGAAGACCCAGGTGACAATCATCGAACGGCAGGGCACGACCGTGGCCTCCGCCCTGGAGCGGATGAAGAATTTCGATCGCGAATACGCCATCATCCTCGGCCGCGACAAGACCTATCAGGGTGTCGTCAGCCAGGCATCCCTGGTCGAAAAGATGCGCGCCAAGGAGACGGATCCCTATCGCGCCGCATTCCTCCCCGAGATCGAGCCGATTCCGGCCGACGAGCCGTTGTCGAACGTGCTCGGCAAGGTCGCCGCAAGTCCCTGGCCCGTGCCCGTTATCGACGACGGCAAGCGCTATCTCGGATCGATCAGCAAATCGACGCTGCTCGAAACGCTCGACCGCGCCGGCTGATCTCCAGCCCTCCCCTAACCGGCCAACCACCGGAGACACACCATGAATTTCGATATCGGTGACGGCATCGACGCCGCCGTCAACTATGTCCTCGACAACTTCTCACCCGTGCTGGATTTCATCGCCGCCATGATCGGCTTCGTCACCGGCACGATCCAGGACTTCCTCACCGCCGTTCCGATGCCGGTCGGCGTCGCCATCTTCGTACTCCTCTCGCTCTGGCGGGTTGGCGTCGGCTTCGCCATCCTCACCGGCGTAGCCCTCTGGCTCGTGGACCATATGGGGCTCTGGGGCGCGATGATGGAGACGCTGTCACTCGTGATCGCCTCGACGCTCATGGCGATGATCGCAGGTCTTCCGCTCGGCATCGCCATGGCCCGCAAGGACACGGTTGCCGCCGTGGTCCGCCCGATCCTCGACCTGATGCAGACCATGCCGGCTTTCGTCTACCTGATCCCGGCGGCGATGTTCTTCGGCCTCGGCGCCGTGCCGGGCGCGATCGCAACGGTGATCTTCTCCATGCCGCCGGTCGTGCGTCTCACCAATCTCGGCATCCGCCAGGTACACAACGAGTTCATCGAGGCCGGCAATGCTTTCGGCTGCACGTCCACACAGCTGCTCCTCAAGGTCCAGCTGCCGAACGCCATGCCCTCGATCATGGCCGGCATCAACCAGACGATCATGCTGTCCCTGTCGATGGTGGTGATCGCCTCCATGATCGGCGCAGGCGGCATCGGCAACACGGTCCTCACCGGGATCCAGCGCCTGGATGTCGGAACCGGCTTCGAAGGCGGCCTCGCCGTCGTCATCCTGGCAGTCATCCTCGACCGCCTGACGCAATCGCTGGGAAAGCCCCGAGCCGCTTTCTGGCAGGTGTTTTTCAAGAAGAACGAGCGCGAGGAACTGGCAACGGCAGCCGCCTGACCCTTTCCTCACGCCGGACCATGCGGGTGTTGAACCCGCGAATGCAAACTCCCAAGAAGGAGCATCCATGTTCAAGACTTTTTCCTCGACCCGTCGGGCAACGCTGACGGCAACCTTCGGACTTGCCGCGGCGCTTGTCGCCGGTTCCGTCATGCCGGCGATGGCTCAGGACGCCAAGCCGGTGAAGATCGGCTGGGCCGCCTGGTCCGACGCCGAATTCGTCACCAAGCTGGCTGCAAAACTGATCAAGGATGAACTCGGTACCGAGGTCGAACTGGTTCAGTCCGACGTGGCGCCGCTCTATCAGGGCGTCAGCCGCGGCGATCTGGACGCGATGATGATGGCTTGGCTGCCGCAGACCCACGCGGATTATTTCGACAAGGTGAAGGATCGCGTCGAAACGCTCGGTACCGTCTATGACGGCGCCAAGCTCGGATGGGTCGTTCCCGCCTACATCCCCGAAAGCGAGATCGCCTCGATCGAAGATCTCAAGAAGCCCGAGGTTCAGGAAAAGCTGGGCGGCACGGTCCAGGGGATCGACCCCGGCGCCGGTCTGACGAGGCTCTCCGAAAAGGCGCTGAAGGACTATGGTCTCGATGGCTACAAGCTTCAGATTTCCAGTGAAGCCGGCATGCTGACCACCGTCGATCGCGCAATGCGTGGCGAAAAGTGGTTCGTCGCCACGTCCTGGAGCCCCCACTGGATGTTCGGCAAGTACAAGCTCCGCTACATCGCCGATCCCAAGACGTCGCTTGGCGAAGCCGAGCACGTGGACGTCCTCGCGCGCAAGGATTTCAAGACCGAAAATCCGAAGGTTGCCGGCTTCCTGTCGCGCATGAAACTGCCGATCGCCGATCTGGAAGCGGCGATGTTCAATGCTCAGGAGACGTCCTACGACGCGGCCGTCGAGAAATACATCGAAGAGCATGCCGACCAGGTGAAGGCCTGGATCGGCGAAGAAGGCTGACCCGAAAAATACGCGCGGCCGCACCTGCCCGGTGCGGCCGCTTTTCCGTGCAACCATCAGGAGCTATTCGATGAGCAACAGAAGCCTGCAGCCCTGCTACGGCATCGACGACACGATCGGCGGGAGGATCTCGCTCGCACGCGATGCCCGCGACATCACGGTCGATGAAGCCGCCGATATCCTCGGTGTCGAAGCCGATACCTGGAATTCCTGGGAAAACGACCGGGCCGAACCGCGGTCCAATCGCCTCGACATGATGGCGGGCGTCCTGCAGGTAAGCGTTACCTGGCTTTTGAGCGGGCGTGGCGAAGGACCACGCTGGCATTAGGATCTCCGGCACCCGACGCATTTGTCAGGCGGGTGCCGAAAACGCGCCGGGAAGGTGCGATACCGGCGGGCGCGAGCGTACCCGGTGAAAACACACGATCAAGCGGGTCCCGTCGGTCGGATCAGTCCACCGGCCGCCGGAAACTCGCCAGCAGGCGCCGAACCTTGTCGCCGCCATCCTCAGCCAGATCGAATTGCTGGCCGAACAGCAGCCAGTCCCAGCAGATTCCCTTAATCAGCCACTTGAACACGCGGCTGGCGGATTGCGGCGTCCAGGCCGCGGCAAGACGACCCGCGCGCGCAGCCTCTTCGAGAATGTTTTCGATATGCAGCGTATGTTCGCGGTCGAGCTTTTCCAGCTCTTCGCGAACCGGCTGAAACTCTTCGGTGAGGTTGGTTCTCACCAGGATGGTGAGAAGTCGCTGGCGGTGCCGGTCGCGTGCCAGCATCTCGAGCCAGTCGCAGGCCATCTTTTCGACGACGAGCAGCGGATCGCCATCGTCGCCTTCTGGCTGGTCCACGTCCGCGATGTTGACGCGAGGCAGCTGAGCGGCGTTGTAAAGCTCGAGAAAGAGATCGCTCTTGCTTGCGAAATGCCAGTAGATCGCCCCCCGGGTTACACCGGCGGCCGCGGCGATTTCATCGAGCGTACCGTTAGCCACACCCTTCTCGAAAAAGAGCTTTTCGGCCGCGGCCAGAATGGAGCAGCGGGTTTCCGCAGCTTCCGCCTTCGTGCGTCTCATCCCTCCTCCTTTCGCAACGGCGTCGGAACCCTCCAAGATCCCGAGCCGATGGAAACGTTGGACCCGGAAACCAGGCGGGTTCCCGGGTCTGCGGCTCAGTCGGCCGATTTGGGCTCGGCGGCGTCGCTCTTCTCGCGCGTCAGCGGCTCCTTGCGCGCCCCCCCGAACAGCCTCATCACGAACATGAAGAAGGCAGGAACGAAGAAGATGGCGAGCACGGTGGCGGAGATCATGCCGCCGAGGACGCCGGTACCGATCGCATTCTGGCTGGCGGCGCTGGCACCGGTGGCGATCGCCATCGGCACGACACCGAGGGTGAAGGCGAGCGACGTCATCAGGATCGGGCGGAAGCGGAGATGCGCCGCCTCGACCGTGGCCTCATAGGTGGTGCGGCCCTCCGCGCGAAGGTCCTTCGCGAACTCGATGATCAGGATCGCGTTCTTGGCCGACAGACCGATGATGGCGATGAGGCCGACGAGGAAGTACACGTCGTTCGGCATGTCTCGCAGCATCACTGCGCCGACCGAACCGATGACTCCGAGCGGCACCACCAGCATGACCGAAAGCGGGATCGACCAGCTTTCGTAGAGCGCTGCCAGCAGCAGGAAGACGAACAGGATGCTGAGAGCGATCAGGGCGGGCGCCTGGGAACCCGACTGGATTTCCTGCAGCGACTGGCCCGTCCATTCGTAACCGAAGCCGCTCGGCAGGGCACTCGCGAGCCGCTCCATCTCGGCGATCGCATCGCCGGACGAATATCCCGGCGCGGCCTGACCGGCGATACGGATCGAGGGATAGCCGTTGTAGCCGATCACCTGCGAGGGACCACGCATCCATTCCACCGAGGCGAAGGAGGACATTGGCACCATGCCACCGCTGGCGTTGCGAACGTTCAGCTTGAGAAGGTCTTCCGTCTTCATGCGCTGGCTGCCGTCCGCCTGGACGGTAACGCGCTGCATGCGGCCGGCATTCGGGAAGTCGTTGACATAGGACGACCCGAGATTGGCGGTGATCGTCGAGTTGATGTCACCGAACGTCACGCCGAACGTATTGGCCTTTTCACGATCGATCAGCAGGTTGACCTGGGCCGCGTCGGGCATCCCCTCGATGCGCAACCCTGCCAGAACCGGGCTCTTGCCGGCCTCTGCCATCAGCTGGTCACGGGCGGCGCCCAGCGCGGTCTGCCCGAGGCCCGCACGATCCTGCAGACGGAAGGTAAAGCCGCTCGAGTTTCCGAGACCCTGGATCGGCGGCGGCGACAGGGAGAATGCGATCGCATCGCGGATGCCGAATATCTGGCCGTTGATACGCTGCGCCAGCGCATCGGCGGAATCTTCGGGACCGCGTTCGGACCAGTCCTTCAGCGTAATGAAGGCAAGGCCTGCATTCTGGCCGCTGCCGGAGAAGGAGAAGCCGTTGATGGCGATGATCCGATCGACCGCATTTTCCTTCAGCGCGATCTGTTCGATCTGGCCGATCACCTCGGTCGTCCGGTCCGTGCTCGCTTCCGCCGGAGCCTGGACGTCAACGATCAGGAAGCCCTGGTCTTCGTTGGGCAGGAACGACGTCGGCAATTGCAGATAGGCCCAGCCGAGACCGACGAGCAGCGCGAGATAGATGATCATGAAACGGCCGGACCGCTTGATGATGCCTCCGACCGAACGCGAATAGCCGTGCGAGGCCTTGTCGAAGCCGCGGTTGAAGAGGCCGAAGAAACCCTTCTTCTCGTGATGATCGTGCTTGATCGGCTTGAGGAACGAGCCGCAGAGCGCCGGCGTCAGGGAGAGGGCCAGAAAGCCGGAGAACAGGATCGAGACGACCATGGTCAGCGAGAACTGCTGATAGATGATGCCGACGGCGCCCGGGAAGAACGCCATGGGCACGAAGACGGCCGTCAGAACCAGAGTGATGCCGATGATCGCGCCGGAAATCTGGCTCATGGCCTTCCGTGTCGCTTCCTTCGGCGGCAGCTTCTCCTCTGCCATGATGCGCTCGACATTCTCGACCACGACGATCGCGTCGTCGACGAGGATGCCGATCGCCAGAACCATGGCGAACATCGTCAGCACGTTGATCGAGAAGCCGGAGGCGAACATAACCGCACAGGTGCCGAGCAGCGCGACCGGCACCACCAGCGTGGGGATGATCGTGTAACGGATGTTCTGAAGGAAGACGAACATCACCACGAAGACGAGGATCATCGCCTCGATCAGCGTGTGGATAACCTTCTCGATCGACACTTCCACGAAGGGGCTGGTGTCGTACGGAATTTCATACTCGACGCCGGAGGGGAAATATTCCGCCAGCTCCGCCATGATCGCACGCACGCCCTCCGAAGTCGCAAGGGCGTTGCCGGTCGGCGAAAGCTGGACGCCGATGGCGGCGCTAGGCTGGCCGTTCAGGCGGCTGGAAAAGTTGTAGCTTTCCGCCCCGACCTCGATGCGGGCGATATCGCGCAGCCGCACCGACGAGCCGTCGGGATTGGCGCGCAGCACGATCGAGCCGAATTGTTCCGGCGAGGTGAGCTGTCCCTGGACGTTGATGGTCGCCGAGATCTGCTGGCCGATCGGGTTGGGCGTAGCGCCGATGCGACCGGCCGCGACCTGGGCATTCTGCGCTTCGATGGCGCCGATGACATCCGCCGACGTCAGGCTGAGACCGACCATCTTGTCGGGATCCATCCAGATACGCATCGACCGCTGGCTGGCGAAAAGCTGGGCGCTGCCGACGCCCGGCACGCGGCGGATTTCACCGATGACGTTGCGCTGCAGATAGTCGCCGAGACCGATGGCGTCGGTCTGGCCGTCGGTGGACGTCAGCGAGACGACCATGAGGAAGGACGTGCCGGCCTGTTCGACGCGTACGCCCTGCGAGGTGACGGCGCCCGGAAGACGGGGTTCGGCGCGGGCGATACGGTTCTGGACCTCGACCTGCGCTTCGCCGATATTGGTGCCCGGCGCGAATGTGACGTTGATCGAGACTCGGCCGGAGGATTCCGACTGTGACTCGAAGTAGATCAGGCCCGGAACACCGTTCAGTTCCTCCTCGATCGGGCGAGTGACGCTCTGGTAGATGTTTTCCGGCGAAGCGCCCGGATAGTTGGTGGAAACGGTGATCTGGGGCGGCGCGACATTCGGATACTGCGCGATCGGCAGCATCGGAATGGCGATCACGCCGGCCAGCATGATGAAGATTGCCACGACCCAGGCAAAGATCGGCCGGTCGATGAAGAAACTTGCCATGGAACCGGTTCCTTACTGCTTAGCGGGCTCGGCCGGCTTTTCGCCGGCATTTTCGCTCGCCGACTGTTCGGTCGCGGGCTTTTCTGGGTTCCAAGGCTGCGGGTTCACGGTGGCACCCGGCGCGGTCTTCTGGAAACCGTCGACGATGACGCGGTCACCGGCGCTGAGGCCCTGCGGCACGACCCAACGATCTCCGAGGGCGCGGCCGACAGTGACGCGGCGCTGTTCGACCTTGTTGTCATTGTTGACGACCAGGACGCTGGCCTGCCCACCCGTATCGCGCTGTACCGCCTGCTGCGGGACGGCGAAAGCCGACTTTTCCACGCCCTGCTGGATCTGCACGCGCACATACATGCCCGGCAGGAGATCACCGTTCGGATTGGGAAACTCGCCGCGCAGCGTTACCTGCCCCGTCGTCTCGTCGACGGCGGCTTCGGAGAACAGCAGGCGGCCAGTCTGGTCGTAAGGCGTGCCGTCATCGAGCATCAGCTTCACTTCCGCCTCGTTGTCGGCAGTCATCAGCTGGCCGTCTTCGAGCGCCTTGCGCAGGCGGATGAGGTCGGCTGCCGGCTGGGTAAAGTCCGCATAGATCGGGTCGAGCTGCTGGATCGTCGCAAGGTTTTCCGAGCTGTTGGTGCTGACGAGCGCACCTTCGGTGATCAGCGCGCGGCCGATACGGCCGCTTATCGGCGCCGTGACGTGCGAATACTGGAAATTCAGACGCGCCTCGGCAAGGCCCGCCTCCGCGACCGCTACTTCCGCATCGGACTGGGCGAGCTGCGAGATGGCGTTGTCGAATTCCTGCTGCGAGGCGACATTGGAGCGGCGAAGCTGCTGCTGACGGTCCGCCGTCTGGCGCGCCTGCAACTGCGCAGCCTTGGCGCGCGCGACCGTTGCCTCGGCGCTGTCGACCTGAACCTGGAAAGGTGCGGGGTCGATGCGGTAGAGCACGTCCCCTTCCTTCACCTGCGAGCCCTGCTCGAAGACCCGCTCGACGACGATGCCGGATACACGCGGGCGAACCTCGGCGAGGCGGGTCGGCGCGACTCGGCCCGGAAGATCGTTGATGATCGGCAGCGATTCCGCTGCGATCGTGACGACCCCTACGGCAGACGGCGGCGGCGCCTGCTGAGCCTGGCCCTGCTGCTCTTCCTGGCAGCCGGCCAGAAATACAAAACCAGACAAAAGGATGAGAGCGCGCATGGGCGTCTTTTTCATCAAGCAGCTCCGAAAGCAGGATAGGGCAATTTACATACAAACTAATACGTATATTAAATTGCGCAAGTCCATTTGTGCGGTGCACATATTTGTGAAGGGCGGGCTCGATGCCGGGACCACGACCGCTCGTCCGATCTCCGCCGGAAAGCCGAGCATACGCGTGCTACCGTCGGACTATTCTCTCGCAAGCGTGCTCCTTCTGATCCTTCTCAACTCCACCGGCGATTGACCGATGGTCCTCATGAAGCTTTGAGACATGCGCTCTGCATTGGGAAACCCGACCAGAGGCGCAATTTCCTCGAGGCTCTTGCGCGTATCTTCGACCATCGGCCGCGCCGCATCAACCCGCATCCGCTCTATCGCCTTGGCCGGCGGCATGCCCGTTGCTTCGGTAAACGCCCTGCTGAACTGGCGGACGCTGAGATTGGCCACCTCGGCGAGCCTTTCCACCGACAGCCTCGATGAAAGATTTTCCCTTGCGAATGCGAGCGCCTGCCGGATTCGATCGGAACTGGGATCGAACTCGAGGAGTGAGGAAAACTGATATTGCCCTCCGGGCCTCCGGTAATAGACGACCAGCATCCGGGCGACGGACTGAGCGATTTCCTTGCCGGCGTCCTCCTCGATGAGGTTCAGCACCATGTCGATCCCCGCGGACATGCCCGCCGAAGTCCAGACGCTCCCGTCGCAGGTGAAAATGCGATCTCCGTCGACATTCAGCGCCGGATATCTGGATTGCAGTTCCGGAGCGTAATACCAGTGCGTGGTCGCCCTTTTGCCGTCCAGCACGCCGCTTTCGGCGAGCAGGAATGCACCCGTGCAGACGCAGGCGGTACGCCGGACATCAGGAATGGCATCCTTGATTGCCGTGACAAGATCGTCTTTCCACGGACCTTCAGGTTCACCGAGTGCCCCCGCAACGATCAACGTGTCCATCGGCTCGCGCCGCAGGATTTCGGTGGCGACTTCGAGCCCGGAGGAACTGCGGACCATGCCGCCGTCCAGAGAAACGATGCTGGTCCTGTAATCAACGCCATAGAGATCCCTGGCGACTGCCACCGCCTCCAGCGGACCACTGAGATTGAGAAGAACGAACCCGGGATAGACGAGGAAGCAGATATTTCGCGACATGCCGAATTCTCCCGGGGACTAATGCTTGCGTCACCAAGACACCAGGTTCCCGACACAGTCAATCCGATCGATGTCCTAATTATGCGGAAATACGTCCTTTAGGACATTGCTGGATTTCGCTATTCCATTCGTGGTTTCACTGGAGAACGCGAAACATGTGTGAAGACTGCAACCCCGCCACACGGCGGAACTTCCTGAGAGGATCGCTGGCCGCGACAGCTGCCGCAGCGGCGATAACGACGATTGGAGCCGATACTGCGTCCGCCGGCGATCTGTCGGCCTATGCGGATCCGAAAAATCCGGTCCTTTCGAAAAAGGAGATGATCATCGATCCGAGGAGGGCCGCACTCGTCGTGATCGATCCCCAGGTCGATTTCATGAGCCCCAAGAGCCCGGCATGGCCCGCCGTCGGCGAAAGCGTGACGGAGCAGAAGACGGTTCCGAACCTCGTTAAGCTCTTCGCCGCGTCCAAGGCGGCAAAAATCCCCGTCGTCATCTCTCCGCACTACTACTATCCGCACGACCACCGCTGGAAGGTCGAGGGACCCCTGGAAATCCTCCAGCACAAGCTTGGAATGTTCGACCGCAAAGGCCCACTCACGCTTGAAGGCTTCGATGGATCCGGCTCTGAATGGATGCCCGAATTCAAGCAGTTCATCGATGACGGCCAGACGATCATCTGCTCGCCGCACAAGCTTTATGGACCCCAGGCAAACGACCTCGTCCTGCAGCTCGGCAAGCAGGGCGTCAATCAGGTGATCCTGGCCGGCATGGCCGCAAACCTCTGCGTCGAGTCACACCTGAGACATCTGCTCGAACAAGGTTTCGAAGTCGCAGTCGTGCGGGATGCCGTCGCAGCGGCGAAATTCCCCGAAGGGGACGGCTACATGGCGGCGCTCATCAACTTCCGGTTCATCGCGAATGCTTTGTGGACCACGGAAGAGACCGTCAGAAGGCTGTCCGCCTGACACATCCCTCTCGCTCTCCGCCGGGGTCCCCGGCGGAGGCTCGCATCATTCGGCCGTCGCCTGCGGCATCCCATCAGGCAGGTGGCGGTTCGCAGGGCCGGAAAGCGCAACGATTGCCCGCCCTCCTTACCGACCGTTTGCCTTTCGCCATTCGGCGAACATCGCGAGGTTGTTCTCGTCCGTTGCCGGGTAGAGGCCGATGATCGTGTGCCCCTCTTTGACCCGCTCGACGACGAAATCCTCATAAGCTGTCATCTCAACCGCTTCGGCGGCGATCTCGTCGGCAATCTCGGCGGGTATGACGATCACGCTGTCGTCGTCCCCGACCATGATATCGCCCGGGAATACGGCAACATCACCGCAACCGATCGGAACGTTGATATCGATCGCCTCATGCAGCGTCAGGTTTGTCGGGCTCGACGGGCGATTGTGATAGGCGGGAATTTCGAGCTCGCCGATCGTCATCGCATCACGGAAGCCACCGTCCGTCACGACCCCCGCGCCGCCACGGACCATCAGCCGCGTAATCAGGATATCGCCGGCGGAAGCTGCGCGCGCGTCCTTGCGGCTGTCCATCACGAGCACATGGCCTTCCGGGCAAGTCTCGATCGCATGCCGTTGCGGATGCTTCGGATCACGAAATACCGTCATAGGATTGCGGTCTTCGCGAGCCGGCATGTAGCGCAGCGTAAAGGCGGGGCCGACCATGTTGCGGCCTTTCGCCCGGACCGGATGTACATCCTGGATCGTCTGGTTGCGAAGCCCGCGCTTGTAGAGCGCCGAACACAGGGTCGCCACGGACACGCCCATCAATTTTTCACGGGTTGCAGGGTTCATTTCTCATCCTCGGTGGAAAAATGGCGGTTGATCAGTTGATGGCAGGCTCCGGCACCCTGGCACCGAACTCGGTCCTCAGGAAATCGAAGTCGCAGCCCTTGTCGGCCTGTTCGATATGTTTGGTGAACATGAAGCCGTAACCGCGCTCGTAGCGTGGTTCCGGCGCCACCCAGGCCGCCCGGCGAGCCTGCAGCTCTTCGTCCGAGACGAGCATGTTGAGGCTGCGGGCCGGTATGTCGAGTTCGACAATATCGCCCGTCTTGAGCAATGCCAGCGGTCCGCCGACGAAGGCTTCCGGCGAAGCGTGCAGGACACAGGCACCGAAACTCGTTCCCGACATCCGCGCATCGGAAATACGGACCATGTCGCGCAGGCCGAGCTTCAGCAGGGCCTTCGGCATGGGAATCATGCCCCATTCGGGCATCCCGGGCCCGCCCTGCGGGCCGGCATTGCGCAGGACAAGCACGGTCTCCGGCGTCAGCGGATAGTCCGGGTCGTCAATGATCCTCTTCAGGTCCGGATAGCTCTCGGCCACCAGCGCCGGCCCCTTGTGTTTGTGGAATTTCGGATCGCAGGCGGCCGGCTTGATGACGGCGCCGTCCGGGCAGAGATTGCCTTTCAGCACGGCAAGCGAGCCTTCGTGATAAACCGGATTGGAAAGCGGCCGGATCACGTCCTCGTTCCAGATCTTTGCGTGTTCCAACCCCTCGACCAGCGGCCTCCCGGTCACGCAGATGGCAGTCGGATCGAGCTTGTCGCCGAGTTGCTTCATCAGCGCCCGCAGGCCGCCCGCATAGAAGAAGTCCTCCATCAGATAGGTCGTGCCGGAAGGGCGGATATTGGCGATGACGGGCGTCGTACGGCCGATCCGGTCCAGATCGTCGAGCTCCAGCGGAACGCCGGCGCGACGTGCCATGGCGATCAGATGGATGATTGCATTGGTCGAACAGCCGGTCGCCATGGCCACCGTCACCGCATTGTCGACCGCCTCCGGCGTGATGATCTTGTCCGGTGTCAGATCCTCCCACACCATTTCGACGATACGTCGCCCGCATGCGGCGGACATGCGCTGATGATTGGCATCGGCGGCCGGGATGGAGGATGCGCCGGGAAGCGTCAGTCCCATAGCCTCGGCGATCGCCGTCATGGTCGAGGCAGTGCCCATCGTCATGCAATGACCGTAGCTGCGGGCGATCCCCCCCTCGATGCCCTGCCATTCCTCCTTGGAAATGGTACCGGCGCGCCGCTCGTCCCAGTATTTGAACCCGTCGGTGCCCGAGCCGAGCGCCTTGCCGGCATAGTTGCCGCGCAGCATCGGCCC
>JBQGDG010000040.1:0-10313 GCA_052038935.1 Neorhizobium sp.
CGAGCCTGGCGATGACCCGGGCGTTGCGCGAGGCATCCGCCCGCAACGCCACGGGCTCGTCCAGCCAGGGGCCGACGACGGCGGTACGCCTTCCCGAGAGAAGCGGGGCGAACATCCAGCCGCTCGCGCCCTCCTGATCCCTTACGCGGCGCCAGTTGCCGTATTCGTCGGTGATTTCGAGCGGAAGGCCGCGGGCCGAGTAGACCCAGGCGGTGGGATAGTCGGTCGACGGTCCGACACGCATATGCGCGTTGGCCGACTTCAGCGACACGAAACGGGGTACGGGGTAACCGGTAACCCGGCCGGCCCGGAAGCCGGTGCCGGCCTGAAGCCCGGCGGAGCCGATATCGGCCGCGCCGAGCGGCGCGAAGGAAGAGAGGCCGAGCGTCGCCGCCAGGGTCACGGCGGCGAGCCGCCGCCGGTTTTTCCCGTCCGTCATGTCGACATTCTGCTTCTTGGCTGCGGTCCGGCAATTGCCGTCAGCGGCATTTGCGGACTTCCTGAAGAGCGGCCGTGACGCCGCTCAGCGAATAGGAGTAGCTCGTGCTCGTGCCGCGCTGCGATGTGGCACGCACCGTCATCTGGCTGCCGCCGCGCATGGCGTCGATCAGCATCGGCTCGCGCTCCTGGTTGCGAACCCAGGCGGTATTGTCCTTCGGGGCGAGATCGAAGCGTTCCTCGCCGACGGCGACGCCGACATCCGATCCGTCGCGCAGGGCGTAACCCATGATCGCCTGCGGCATCAGAGCCTGACCCTGCGGCGCGATGAGGAAGAAGTTGTCGCCGTGATTGACGTTTGCCGGCGTGGAGGTGACCGGCACGGAAAGCGCGTAGCAGGAGGTCTGGCCGTTTTCGCTGTAGGAATAGACCCCCCAGGCTTCGAACTGCTTGATGCGGGTGGGTTGGGCGGCGGCGGCTGCGGCGGTTACGAGGGTGAAAGCGATTGCAAGAACTGCAGGTTTGGTGCGCATGTTGTCTCCACAAAACAAGAGGCCCGGGAGATGGACCTTTCAAACTGATGCGGCCATTCAAATTTGGCTCGGTTAGCGAGAGGTTAATTTATGTGTCAAATCGATGATCGGGGCGGTCACAAAGGATTGAAGCCGGCGTGTTCATTGCCTGTCAAGCTCATGAACACAAAGGATAAAAGCCCGTTTTGAGGGCGCAGTGGAAATGTGACGAGGCCGACCGCGATCCCGACGCGTTTCAACCCTTGATAATGGCCGTGAAGCGGGGTCGCGTGAACGCGTGTTCGGAATAGGTGATCGCGCCGAAACCGAGCATCGAGGAAATGGCCGTGTAGCTGGTGACGCTCTCGACGAATATGATCGAATCGCCGGCCGGTATGGTCGGCAGGGACGCGGCATCGAGCACCTGCTGCTGCAGCAGTTTGGTATCGCCGGCCTGGCGGGTCCAGTCCGCCTTGTACTTGCCGTCCTTCCAGATGATGCTCGTCACCCTGAGCGCGTTCGGCATCGAACGGTTGGCCTGGAGGTTGGTGAATGCACCGTAGGTCTTGGTGAAGAACGGATCGTCGACCGTCATCTGGCGGGCGATGATATCGGCGACGATACCGTTGGCCTCGACGACCTTGCCGTAGGAACGGAAGATGTCGAACAGCGTCACGCCGCCGATGAAGAGCAGAACGATGACGGGGAAGGTGAGGGCGAATTCGATGCCGGACGTGCCGGATGCGTCGGCCAGAAACCGTTTCGGCGACAGGGCTCTTTTCATCATGACGGCTCGTTGACGAAGGCGAAGGTGGCGGTGAGGCGGATCGCGCCGGTCGCGTCCTTGGGCAGGGACAGGCCGTAACCCAGTCCCGGCACGAGCGTATCGACGACGAAACAGGCGCGGGCGAACAGAAGTTGCGACCTCTGTCCCGAATGATAGGTCGTCACCGGGTCGAGCGCGACGCTGCGGTCGACACAGGGCGTGACGGTCGTCGGAAAATCCGCCGCCTTGTCGATCGGCGTGAGCTCGAGCCGCAGCGACCTCTCGCAGTCGCGCAGGATCATCGCCTCTTCGCAGACCTTCTGCTTGTACTGGGTATAGGTCATCGACGCGCTGCCGATCTGAACGGCGCGGGACGCGCGGCTGAAACCGCGGTCGAGCATGATCGACTGGGTCATGATCCAGCCCGCCTCGAAGACGGAGAAGACGAGGGACAGGACGAGCGGCACCAGAAGGGCGAACTCGATGGCCGAACTGCCGCAGCGGTCGGCCCGGAACCTGCGGAGAAGGCTCACTGCGTCAGCCTCAGCTTCTTGATCGATATGGAGATCGACTTGAACGCATCGGTGATGCCGGCGCCGGATGTCGGGTAGTAGTGGGCGGCGCTGGAAGCGCAGTCCGTCATCTGTTTCGTGGCGCTGGTGCTCTTGCTTACCTCGAAACCGATGGTGAAAATGGTAATGCCCTTGGATTTCGCCTTCGTACATACGTTCGCAAGGCGGGTCGCGTTGGCATCCGGATAGGAAACTATCTTGTTGTCAGGAGCCAGGTTCGGATCCCGGTTGTAGTCTTTGGGACGGAATTGCTCCGTGATCGCGCCGTCGGTCATCAGCACGATCACCTTCATCGTATCGGCATCGTTGAAGGCTGCCGGGCGGTTGGCGAATTTCGAATCCATCTTGCCGGCGGCGATGGCGGCATTGATGACATTCTTGCCGGCCGGATTCAGCAGCGTGTAACCCCATTGCATGGCGTTCTGCGTGCCCGTCCCGTCATGCATCTCCAGACCCCTGATCGTGGTCTTGAGCGCTTCCGCATCGTTGGACAGATAGGTAATCGCGGTGCTTTCCATCGGACACCACCAGGGCCGCATGACCTTCTGCTTGTTCTTGTCCGAGTTCCACTGGGTAAACTGCGGGACCTGCGCCGCCCCCTTGAAAGTCATCGGGTCGGCCCCGTAGGCCGCGTTCGTTTCGCCGAGCTCGAAACAGGACGAATTGGAGTGGAAACGGCTGCCGCCCAGCTTGTCGAAGACGGCGGCGCCGACATTCACATGGCCTGCATAGGGCACGATGCTGATCGTCGTATAGTCCTTCGTCTCCTTGGTCAGCATCTGGTCGATGAAGGTTTCCGCAGCCGCCTTGAGGTTCTTGATGCGGTTGTTGTCGTTCATCGAACCGGACATGTCGAGCATCAGCGACATCTCGATATTCTGCTTGGCTTCCTGCGCCGTCGAGGTTGCGTTGACGGTGAGCTTGTCGACACCGACGAGCTTGATGAAGGCCGTATTGATCTGGTAGCTCGCCGACGCCTTGACGATGCGCTGGTTGAGGCCGGACGTGCGGGTGAATTCGAGATCCACGTCGTCGGCGTAATCCAGGTTCTTGAGGTAATCCTGCAGCACCGCCTTGGCTTCGCGGGTCTGGGTCAGCGAAGCCGCCGCCAGCACGCCGCGGTCGAGGCCGTCCTGCAGTTCGACGCGCACCGCCTCGTAGCGGGCCAGATCGATCCCGGCCCCGCCGAGCGCGACGATCGGAACGAGCAGGAAGGCGAAGATCATCGCCACGTTGCCGTCGGTATCGGCGAAAAAGGCGCGCAACAGCCGCGAATTCATAGATGCCCCCAAGAGTACAGGCGAGCAGCTAACGGCCTCAGGATTTACTATTTAGTGAAGACTGATTTAGATCTTTCGAAGTAATTTTGCGCTTGGTTTCCATAGCCTTACTTAAGTTTAGTCTCTGCTTACATGTGGTCGGAGTATCATATTTTGGAGTATTCTTCGACGAGCTCCCGATAGGCCTCGAGCGGCGGGAACTCGGGGAAGCTGCGCGCGGCGCCCGTCCTGGCCCAGGCGAACCCGGTCGATGTATAGGTTTCGACATAGGGCGCGAACCAGGAGGCGTCGTCGAGCATGGTCGGCCTGACATTGACGAACCAGTCCATGCCGACGGGCCGGGTGAACAGCCAGCTCTTGCAGCGGGGACAATGATAATGGTGCGTCTGGTCGCCGTGGGCGCCGCCGATCACCGGCTCGCCGGCCGTGACCTCGAAGCCCTCGGACGGAATCGCCGCCGAGCAGGAGAAGGCGCTGGCGCTCATCTTCTGGCAGCCGCGGCAATGGCAGGCCATGGTGACGAGGGGCGGTGCGCTGATCTTCAGCCGCACCTCGCCGCAGCGGCAGGATCCCTCGATCGGCAGATTGATGCTCGGCATGTCCGTCTCCCCGGTTGGATACCGGGAAGATAGCGTTCCTGCCGTGAAAGTCAGGCCCGGCCGCCCGGCAGCCCTGACCGGTCAGGCCGGCCGGGCGGGGATTTCCACGCCGCGCTGGACCGCGGGGCGGGCGAGGCCGCGTTCCAGCCATGCGGGCACGTTCCTCAGTTCGTCGTAAGCGACAAGCTCGGCGGCGCCGTAGAAGCCGATCAGGTTGCGCACCCAGCCCAGCATGGAGATGTCGGCGATCGTGTAGTCGTCGCCCATGATCCATTCGCGGCCCTGCAGGCGGGTTTCGAGAACCCGGATCAGTCTTGCGCTCTCCTTGGCGTACCGGTCGCGCGGGCGCTTGTCCTCATAGTCCTTGCCGGCGAACTTGTGGAAGAAGCCGAGCTGGCCGAACATCGGGCCTATGCCGCCCATCTGGAACATGACCCACTGGATCGCCTCGTAGCGTCCGGCGGGATCGGCGGGCAGGAAGCTGCCGGTCTTTTCGGCGAGATAGATCAGGATCGCGCCGCTCTCGAACAGCGCAAGCGGCTTGCCGCCGGGCCCGTTGGGATCGAGGATCGCCGGGATCTTGCCGTTCGGGTTGAGCGAGAGATATTCCGGTCCCCAGGTCTCGTCGGCGCCGATATTGATGAAGTGCGGCTCGTAGGCGAGGCCGGTTTCCTCCAGCATGATCGACACCTTGACGCCGTTGGGCGTCGGCGTCGAATAGAGCTGCAGGATATCGGGGTTGCTCGGCGGCCATTTGGACGTGATGGGGAAGGCGGAGAGATCGGTCATTGAAACTCCTCTGATCGAAGACTGCTCGCTATAAGCTAGGATGTCATCGCGCCGGGGAGAAGAGCCGATTTTATTGATGCGGGCTGTCGGTTCTGCCGCTACTCCTTCGTCTATACCGGAGAAGGAGAGAAACATGCTGTACGCGATCCTGTGTTACGCCCATGAGGAGACCGTCTTTGCCTGGTCGAAGGAGGAGGAAGCGGCCGTCATGGAGAAGCTTTACGCCGTGCAGGAGCCGCTGGCGAAAGCCGGCAGGCTCGGCCCGGTCGGCCGGCTGATGCCGACGACGGCGGCAACGACGGTGCGCAAGGGCAAGGTGCCCGGCGGCAAGGAGGAGGCGCTGGTGCTCGACGGTCCGTTTGCCGAGACCAAGGAAGTGCTGCTCGGCTTCTATACGGCCGATTTCGACAGTCTCGACGAGGCGGTCGCGTTTTCGAAGCAGCTGTCGGCGGTCAATCCCGGCTCGAGCTCCTACGAGATCAGACCGTTCTACGTCTTCCATCCCGGCGAGATCAAAACGGCTGAAGGCGGATCGTCATGACGGACCTCGCCTGGATCGAACTGGCGCTGACGGCGGCACGGCCTCAGTCGCTCGGCGCGCTGCTGCGGTATTTCCGCAATCTCGACACGGCGGAGGAAGCCTTTCAGGAGGCATGCCTGCGTGCCATCCGCAGCTGGCCGGAGAAGGGGCCGCCGCGCGATCCCGCCGCCTGGCTGATCTTCGTCGGCCGCAACAGCGGCGTCGACCAGATCCGCCGCCAGTCGAGAAACCAACCGCTGCCGGAAGAGGCAGCCTTTTCCGATCTGTCCGATGCGGAGGAGGATATCGCCGAGCGGCTGGACAACGCCCATTACCGCGACGACATCCTGCGGCTGATGTTCATCTGCTGCCATCCGGATCTGCCGAACACCCAGCAGATCGCCCTGGCGCTGCGGATCGTCTGCGGGCTCAGCGTGCCGCAGATCGCCCGCGCCTTCCTCGTTTCGGAAAGCGCGATGGAACAGCGCATCACCCGTGCGAAGGCGCGTGTCGCCAAGGCCCAGACGGGAGAGGGCGCCGTGGCTTTCGAGACCCCGGATGCGCACGAGCGCGGCGAGCGGCTGAAGACGGTGGCGGCGATGATCTATCTGGTCTTCAACGAGGGGTATTCGGCGGGCGTCGGCAATCCCGACAGTTCTGCCTTCTGCGACGAGGCGATCCGACTGATCCGGCTGCTCCTGCGCCTTTTCCCGTCCGAGCCGGAGATCATGGGGCTCTGCTCCCTGATGCTCCTGCAGCATTCGCGCGCCGCCGCACGCTTCGACGCCGCCGGCCAGATCGTGCTCCTCGACGACCAGGACAGGAGGAAGTGGGACGGACGGCTGATCGGCGAGGCGCTCGCCATGCTCGACAAGGCGATCCGTCATCGCCAGCCGGGCCCCTACCAGGCACAGGCGGCGATCTCGGCGCTGCATGCCCGTGCGGCACGGGCGGAGGATACGGACTGGGGCGAGATCACGCTGCTTTACGAACTTCTTGAAAAGCTCTCGCCGTCACCGGTCGTCACGCTCAACAGGGCGGTCGCCGTCTCGAAGCTGAAGGGGCCGGAAGCGGCTCTCGACCTCATCGCGCCGCTGGCGGACAAGCTCGACGGCTATTTCTACTTCCACGGCGTGCGCGGCGGGCTGCTGATGCAGACGGGAGACAGGATCCAGGCCAGGACCGCCTTCGACCGCGCGATCGCGCTCGCCAACTCGCCGGCCGAATGCGCCCATATCCGCCAGCAGCTCGACAGGCTCGCCGAGGCTCGACCCTAGAGCGTTTCCTGGTCATATTGAAGCATTCTGTCGAGTCAACCCGAAGGGCCGGGCATCCTTCCGTCAGGATCAAAGGCGATCGGCTCGGACGTACCTGCAAGTATGCCCTTCGCCAATCGCATTTGCCCTGACGAAAACCTGCTCCGGCAGAATGCGTCAATATAACCAGGAAACGCTCTAGCGGAGCTTATCGAGAAGCCATGCGGGCGGCCACGTCAGGGATACGCAGTCCATGCAGCGGGGTGGATGCGGGCGCGTCGATCGCGCCTCAGCGCGCGGCCATCAGGGTCAACTGGGCGGAGAGCTTGTCGGTATCGTAGGGCTTGGAGAAAAACACGCTTCCGGCCGGCAGCATTCCGTCCTTCAGCGCAACCTGGCCGGAAGTCACGATGATCGCGATCGGCGGCCAGCGGTCGCGCACGGCGGCGGCGAGTTTCAGCCCGTCCATGCTGCCGGGCATATCGACATCGGTGAAGACGACGCGGATATCGGAACGGCTTTCGAGAATGGAGACCGCCTCGTCGGCGCTCCAGGCCTCGACGACTTCGAAACCCGCCTCCAGGACGAGGTCGACGGCCATCATCCGCTGCAGCGGTTCATCTTCCACGACAAGAACGACGGGCCGGTCCGTGATAGGCGTTGATTGTCCCATTTTCAACTTGCCTGTTGCAGCTGCAGGAGCGATGCCGACATCTCTACCGAAAATCCCGGTTTATCATAACGAACGACGACGCCTCCTGTTCCGATCAAACCCATCTGAATGAGTTTCGTACCGAAACCCCTGTGCTTCGGCGGGGTGGGAGGCGGGCCGCCCGTTTCCTTCCAGGTGAAGACGAGCCGGGGCTCGGGGCCTTTGTCATCGATGATCCAGCGCACGGTGATCATGCCGCCCGTCTGCGACAGCGCTCCGTATTTCAGGGCATTGGTGCCGAGTTCGTGCATCACCAGACCCATGGAGAGCGCCCCGCGCGGGCCGAGCACGACATCGGGTCCGTCCATGTCTAGGCGGCCCGGCATGGCGAGCGTCTCGTCCAGGCTTTCGACGACCGCGCGGATCGACGCGCCGCCGTGATCGTGAATGAGAATGTCATGCGCCTTGCTCAGGGCGAACAGCCGCTTCTCGAAATTCTCCACGTGGTTGCGTTCCGTGACCGGGCGAAGGGTCTGGGTTGCGATCGCCTGGATCATCGCGAAGGTGTTCTTCAGGCGGTGACCGATTTCCCGGTTGAGCGTCGCCTGTTCCGCTTCCGCCTGAAGCCGTGCCATGGCCATCTGGACGCGGTCGCCGAAGCTGCGCACGAAGGCCAGTTCCTCGTCGGTCCAGAGATAGGGATAATCGTGGTGGACGAAGACGAGCAGGTTGAACCGGCCGTGATCGAGGATCGGCATGTTGACGAAGACCCGGATGCCGAGCGAAAGGAGCGCGTTCGCATTGGCGGCCGTGCTGGGATGGGTCCTGACGTCGGAGACGATCACCGTCTTCCCGCTGTTCAGTTCCTCGATATAAGATCCGTAGTCGCGAAAGTGATGGGTCTGAGCAAGGGTGACCGCGCCGGGAGCATGCCATTCGGCCGCGATCGTCAGCGTTTCGCTGGCTGCATCGATGAAACCGAAGCCGGCGCGGGTGGCGTCAAAGGCCTTGCCCATCAGGTCTGAGGCGACCAGCGCCATGTCCGATATGTCGTCGAGATCGCGCAGACGGTCGCCGAGATCGAGCAGCGCCTGGGTCCTCAGCGCCGCGCGCTTGGCTTCGGTGATGTCCTGGACAGTGCCGATCATCTTGAGCGGCTGGCCGTCCGCGTCCCGTTCGAGCACGGCGTGGCGGCTGATCCAGCGGATGCCGTGATTTTCGGTCAGGATCCGGTATTCGACGTTCATCTCGGCCGAACCGTCGGTCCGGCTGGCGTCGGTCGACGGAATTGCCTGATCGGCGGTCACGACCATCGCCTGGAAAGTCTCGGCAGGATAGCTCGGCTGCGGCGCCACGTCGAAGATGCGGCAGAATTCGGCCGAAACGGTCGTCAGACCCGTGGCGACGTCGATCTCGAACGTGCCGATCCGGCCGGCTTCCTGGGCGATGATGTTCTTCGTCGCGCTCGCGCGGAAGCTCGCCGACATGCCTTTCTGGCGGCGGAACAGCTCGTCCTTGCGATGGGAAACGCGGCGGGATTCGAGGTGGGCGATCACCTGCCGGGACAGCGAGCGGAGTATTTTCTGCTGCGATGCCGTCAGGCCCTCGGGCCGCGGCCTGGTGTCGATGACGCACAGAGTTCCAAGCGCGGTACCGTCCGGGCCGATGAGGGGCGCGCCGGCATAGAAGCGTATATGGGGCGGTTCGGTCACCAGCGGGTTGGCTGCGGTCCTCGGATCGAGCGAAAGATCGGGGATGATCAGCAGGTCCGGGCTTGCCAGCGAATGGGCGCAGACGGACTGCTCGATCGGCGTCTCGCAGGCTTCGAAACCGATCCTCGCCTTGAACCACTGGCGGTCCTTCTCGATCAGGCTGACGAGCGCGACCGGCGTTGCGCAGGCTTCCGAGGCGATGAGGACGATGTCGTCGAATTCCGGTTCGGGCGGCGTGTCTAGAATATCGTAGGCTTCGAGAAGCTCGAGGCGACGGATCTGTTCGGTTTCTGTCTGGTGGGTCGGCGCAGGCACGTTTGATCTCAGCTCGTTTCGAAACTCGAATTTCGGCCAGCTCTTCCGGCGCTTTCACTACTGATGATTTAGCAGACCTGAGGGCCACGGCAATATCCGCGAGCGTACACTCCGCAAGGTGGGGTCGCCGCTCCGATTTTTTTTGTCGTCGCTGTCGGTTTCCGGTCGGCCGCCACGTCCTAGGTTCAGCATCCGACAGGAACTCGACAACCCGGGGAGACAGGACCATGAACCAGGACAAAGCCGCCTACCAGCTGCAGCTCACTCGCGAATTCGACGTGCCCGCAGAGAAACTCTTCAAGGTGTGGACCACACCGGAGCGTTTCGGCGAATGGTTCTGCCCGCTGCCGTGGAAGGTGACCGAGGCGCGCTCCGATCTTCGTCCGGGCGGCGAGAGCTTCGTATTGATGGAAGGGCCGGATGGCGAGAAGATCCCCAATCCCGGCGTCTATCTGGAGATCGTGCCGAACCGGAAACTGGTCTTCACCGATGCCTATACCGCAGGCTGGGTCCCGTCCGAAAAGCCGTTCATGACCGGCATTCTCGAGTTCGAGGATATCGGCGGCGGCCGGTCGCGCTATACGGCGACTGCCGTGCACTGGAACGAGGAGGACATGAAGGCACATCAGGCGATGGGTTTCGAGGAGGGCTGGGGCACCGTCGCCGATCAGATGGCGGATGTGGCCCGGACGTTCTGAAACCTAGTCTTTTCAATCGGCTGCCCCGACCTGTTGACGACATGAGTCATCCGGGTCGGGCCTGCCACGGGCCTTGCCGCAAGCTATCCCCGGCATGTCACGCACGAAGGATTTCGCCGGTCCGGCGCATGGCGTCGCGCCTTGACGGCCTGTCCTAGATTTCCTCGATCCGCCTTTCCTCCTCCGGCAGGACCGAAAGCTCCC
>JBQGDG010000041.1:0-6284 GCA_052038935.1 Neorhizobium sp.
GGTAACGCCCTGACAATGGACAGCATGAAGAAGAAGCCGCCGCTCGACGGCATCCGCGTTCTCGAACTTGCCCGCGTGCTCGCAGGCCCATGGGCCGGTCAGATGCTGGCCGACATGGGTGCCGACGTCATCAAGGTCGAAAATCCCGAAGGCGGCGACGATACCCGTGCCTGGGGTCCGCCCTTCGTCGAGAGCATCGACGGCGAAAACCTCTCCGCCGCCTATTATCACTCGACCAATCGCGGCAAGCGCTCCATCGCCGTCGATCTCAAGACGGAGGAAGGCCAGGACATCGTCCGACGCCTGGCCGCACAGTCCGACGTCCTGATCGAGAACTTCAAGCTCGGCGGGCTGAAGAAATACGGCCTCGACTACGAGAGCCTGAGGAAGGTCAATCCGAAGCTCGTCTATTGCTCGATCACCGGCTTTGGTCAGGACGGCCCCTATGCCAGCCTCGCCGGTTACGACTACATCGTTCAGGGCATGTCGGGCTTCATGTCGATCACCGGCGAACCGGACGGCCAGCCGATGAAGGCGGGCGTGGCGATCGCCGATATCTTCACCGGCATCTATTCGGTCACCGCCATACAGGGCGCGCTGATCCACGCCATGAAGACCGGCGAGGGCCAGCATATCGACATGGCCCTGCTCGATGTCATGTCGGCGGTGCTCGCCAACCAGAACATGAATTTCCTGATCTCCGGCGTCTCGCCGGTCAAGCTCGGCAACGCGCATCCGAATATCTCCCCCTATGAGGTGATCCCAGTACAGGACGGGTACATCATTCTGGCGGTCGGCAACGACGGCCAGTTCCGCCGCTTCTGCCGCATCCTCGGCGTCGAGCAACTGGCGGACGACGAACGTTACGCCACCAACAAGGCGCGTGTGGCTCACCGGATCGAAGTCCGCAGCCTGCTCGTCAACGAGACGATGAAATGGACGAAGGCCGATCTTCTCGCCGCCTGCGGCGACAACGCCGTGCCGGTCGGCCCGATCAACTCCATCGGCGAGATGTTCGACGATCCGCAGGTCAAGGCGCGTGGCTTGCGGGTGGATCTCGAAGCTGCGGACGGAACCGTCATACCAGGCGTCAGGAGCCCGATCGTCCTGTCCGAAACGCCCCTCGCCTATCATCGCCCGAGCCCGAAGGTCGGCGAACATACCGACGAAATCCTCGCTGAACTCAATGCAGCCCAGAAGGCAATCGAAAAGGAAAGCAATCGATGAAGACCGGTGGCCAACTCATAGTCGAGGCGCTGAAGGCGAACGGCGTCAGGCGCGTGTCCTGCGTTCCGGGCGAAAGCTACCTCGCCGTGCTCGATGCGCTCTACGAGAGCGGCATCGACGTCCTCGTCTGCCGCCAGGAAGGCGGCGCGGCGATGATGGCCGACAGCTGGGGCCGTCTTTCCGGCGAACCCGGCATCTGCATGGTCACCCGCGGACCGGGTGCCACCAATGCATCCGCCGGCCTCCACGTCGCCCGGCAGGACTCCATCCCGATGATCCTGTTCGTCGGCCAGATCGGCCGCGACATGAAGGAACGTGAAGCCTTTCAGGAGGTCGAGTACCGCCGCGCCTTTACCGAATTCGCCAAATGGGTCGGCGAGATAGACGACGCCCGCCGTATCCCGGAATTCGTCACCCGCGCCTTCGCCGTTGCAACTTCGGGCCGCCCGGGCCCGGTCGTGCTGACATTGCCGGAAGACATGCTGGTGGAGGAGGTCGAGGCGGTACAGCCGCAAGCCCATACCCGGGTCGAGAGCCATCCCGGCCGAACGCAGATCGCGGAGTTCGAGAAGCTGCTGAAGCAAGCGGAGCGCCCGATGTTCATCCTCGGCGGCACTCGCTGGGACGAGCGGTCGGTCGCCGATTTCCAGGCTTTCGCCAGCCGCTTCAAAGTCCCGGTCGGATGCTCCTTCCGTCGCCAGATGCTGTTCGACCATATGCACCCGTCCTATGCGGGCGATGTCGGGATCGGCATCAATCCGGCTCTTGCCAAGGAGATCCGGGAGGCAGACCTGCTGGTGCTGATCGGCAGCCGCATGTCGGAAATGCCGTCGTCGAGCTATACGCTGATCGATATCCCCTATCCGCAGCAGAAACTGGTCCATGTCTTCCCCGATCCGGAGGAACTCGGCCGTCTCTATCGTCCCGATCTCGCGATCTGCGCCGCGCCGGCCGAATTCGTCTCCGCGATCGGGGATCTGGAGCCGCCGGCGCTGCCGCTCTGGGCCGAACGCAAGTCTGCGATGCATGACGCCTATCTCAAATGGTCGACACCGCCGGAGACGGGACCGGGCGACGTCCATATGGGACCGATCATGACCTGGATCGAGGAGAACGTCCCCGACGACGCGATCTTCACCAACGGCGCCGGCAACTATGCGACATGGCTGCACCGCTTCCACCGTTTCCGCAGGTACAACACCCAATCCGCCCCGACATCCGGCTCGATGGGCTATGGCCTGCCGGCGGCAGTGGCGGCCAAGCAGCTCTTCCCGGAGCGTGAAGTCGTCTGTTTTGCCGGCGACGGCTGCTTCATGATGCATGGCCAGGAGTTCATCACCGCCGTCCGCTACGGGCTGCCGATCATCACGGTGCTCGTCAACAACGGCATCTACGGCACGATCCGCATGCATCAGGAACGGGAATATCCCGGTCGCGTCAGCGCTACCGATCTCGTCAATCCGGATTTCGTCGCCTATGCCGAGGCATTCGGCGGGCATGGCGAGCTGGTCGAGAGAACCGAGGAATTCGGCCCCGCCTACCTGCGCGCGCGTGAAAGCGGCAAGCCGGCGATCATCGAAGTCAGGCTCGATCCGGAGGCGATCACACCGGCAAGGACGCTGAGCCAGATCCGCAACCGGACCTGACGACCTTCCGGCACCTTGGCGGAAAAGTGGAACCTAAATTGTGCCAAGCCGTTGATACGGCATGGCAAATGATACGAAACGAAAAGCTCTCGGAGGCATGTCGGCATTCGTTGCCGTCATCTTCCTCCTCGCCATCGCCCTGGCGGCATTCTATCTCTTCGGCATGACGCCGGGCGAAGCCTGATCGCAGAACTGAAAAAGGGCCGGTTTGCACCGGCCCTTTTCCTTGCCTTACGGGCAGAGGGTCAGATCGCCGCGGTGACGATGAACTCCACCTTGTATTTCGGTGCGGCAAGGGCCGCTTCGCTGGTCGCGCGGGCCGGCGGGTTGGCCGGATCGATCCAGGCTTCCCAGACGGCATTCATCTCGCCGAAGGTGGACATGTCGGAAAGATAGATGATGGTCTGCAGAACCTTCGACTTGTCGGAGCCGGCGGCGGCAAGCAGCCGGTCGACTTCGGCGAGCGCGTCCTTGCACTGTTCGGTAACGGTCTCGCCTTCACCGACCTGGCCGGCGAGATAGACGGTGTTGCCGTGAACGACCGCGCCGCTCATGCGGGCGCCGGGCTCGATGCGCTTGATGCTCATGGAAATACTCCTGAATGCTGAGCTGAAGGGAGCACGAGGCGGAACCCGCACCGTGCGCGAAAAAATGATCAGCCGCGGAAACGCTGCGCCTGTTCGTAGATCGCGGTCGAGCGGGCGCCCGACCGGCAGAAGCCCAGCATGGGCTTCGGAAAATCTTCCAGCGCATCGACCATTTCGGTGACACCCTCTGGCGTCAGGCCCATCCGCCCGACCGGAATGTGGCGGATTTCGAGCCCGAGCTCCCGGGCGCGGGCCTCGATGTCGGCAAAGTGCGGCTGGCCCGGCTCTTCGTCGTCCGGGCGATTGCAGACGATGGATTTGAAACCCATGGACTTGATCTCGTCCAGCTCGTCCACGGTGACCTGACCGGAAACCGAATAGTCGTCGTTGATCGGGCGGATATCCATGGCGGCAACCTCCATTCCATTGAGGCGCCAGCATTACGCAATGGCTCGATAAGCGTCAACGACAGATGGCGCACGTCTCAGACGAAGGCGAAACGCAAAGCGTAATCGGCGCTCTCGCCTGGCTCCAGCAATTTCAGCTCACCGCTCTCCGACAGTTCGCTCCGGCTCGCCAGACGATGCGAGACGGGCTCGATCCCCAGCACATGTGCCGGCGCCGCCTGGTTGCGCCACAGCTGGAGATAGGGAAGGCCGTCGGTCTTGAAGCGCACCTTCAGCGTCGAACCACCCACGGCTGCGATCGGCCCGAGCGAGATCTCCGCCCATGCCTCGCCCTCGCGTCGGGCCGGAACGCAGAACACGCTTCCCGGATCCTCGCCGAAATTCCACGGTACGGCGCCGCTTTCCAGCATGGAGCCGGACAGGCGCACCGCATCGTCGAACAGCCACGCGCCGATATTCATGTGATACATATGAACCCGCGCCACCGCCTTGCTGCCGGTATTGGTCACCCGGTCCTGCAGGCAGACCTCTCCGGTCGCCGCATCGATCCGCCAGTGGCGCTCGAGCAGGACCGTTCCGCCGTCGGCAGTCGCCACGGGTATCCGGGCGCGACATTCCGCATCCTCGCCCTGCATCTCCCAGAAGACGATCTCCGCCGGATGGGAGGAAAATGACCCGTGAAGCGGATAGGTCTCCCCCCGCCCGTCGATCGCCTCCGGATGGCGTATGTGATCGGGACCGCAGGTGAAGAGAAACCCTTCGAGCGAGTGGTCGATTCGCGGGTCGCCGTCGTCCGGTATCGCTCGGCCGGGAGCGATGTCGATGCCGTTCACGAAGCAACTGCCGATATCGAAAACCGAGCTTTCATCGAGCAGGATTCTCGGCCCAAGGGCAGCGGAAAAGGTCTTCATCGGCATTTCCTCCTCATGCTCACCTGGGGTTTACCAAAGGTGAGCCGAATTTAATGATTCATTCATTGCAAACTGGGATTTTTCCATACAAGCGTCAAATTTAGCTTGTCAGTCATCGCAGACAGAAAACGGGAACCAAGCGACCACATTCCCGATTACCTGAATGTGAAATATTATAATCGGTGAGATCGTGAAGCGCTCCTTCCTTTTCAGTATCAGCCTTGCGGTTCTGGCAACCTCCGTGGCGCAGTCCCCGGCAGTGGCGCAATCGCGTCAATACGGATATTCCGACGGTCCCATGCTGGTGGCGCCCGACGGCGCGATCCTCGATTACATGCCGGATGGACGCGACATCATCATCAGTCGCGACGGGATGGGGCGCCGGGTCTATCTCGACAGCTACGGCAACATAGTCGCGACGGAAATGCGCCAGGATACCTACCGTCCCCGCGCCGACCAATATCCGCCGGCGCCGGGCGGCTATCGCAACGAGCGGCGCGCCGCCCAGCGTGACTACGATCAGCGCGACGGCTATGGCTACCGCGATTACCGACAGTACCGTCCGGGCGAACCGGGTGCCGTCACCGGTTCCATCGGCGGCCCCGGAGAGGTCACCCGCATGCCTCTCGACGAACAGGGACTGCCGGGCGTCGATGGCGGCTATCCCGAGGAAGCCTCGCTGGAACAGGCTCCGCCCCAGACGGAAAACCTGCACCCGCAGCAGCCCATCATCACGGTGACGAAGAAGCCGCAGGCCGAGATCGCCGCCCTTCAGGTCTTTCTCGACCGTGAGGGCATCTCGCCCGGCGTCATCGACGGCCATCTCGGCGACAACGTCAACAAGGCGATTGCCGCCTGGCAGGAAATGACCGGCGAGACGCTCGATCCGAACAATTCCGAGGAGATCATGCAGCGCCTCGCCTATTCGGGCGGCCTGCCGATCGTCGATTACACGATCAGCGCCGCCGATGCGGCCGGCCCGTATGTCGCCTCGATCCCCGACGATTACGCGCACAAGGCTGCGCTGCCCGCCATGTCCTTCACGTCCGTGACCGAGAAGCTCGCCGAGCAGTTCCATATGGACGAGGGCTATCTGAAGGCGCTCAACCCGAATGCTGATTTCAGCATCCCCGGCACGACCATCAAGGTCGTCAACCCTGGGGCGACGAAGAGTGGCCAGGTGACCCGCATCGTCGCCGACAAGGGGCGCAAGCAGGTCTTCGCCTACGGCGCCGATGGCGGCCTGGTAGCAGCCTATCCGGCTACGATCGGCTCGTCGGACACGCCCTCGCCGACCGGCAATCACACTGTCGAGCGGATCGCCCTCGATCCGGGCTACACCTACAATCCGAAGATCAATTTCAAGCAGGGCAACAACGACCAGATCCTGCAGATTCCCCCGGGCCCGAACGGCCCGGTCGGAACGGTATGGATCGCCCTGTCGAAGCCGACCTACGGGATCCACGGAACGCCCGAGCCCTCCAAGATCGGCAAGACCAACAGTCA
>JBQGDG010000042.1:0-26901 GCA_052038935.1 Neorhizobium sp.
GCTTTCGCCGGACCGGACGGGACGGCTCCTCCTCAGCAGTGGAGCCGGCAATCATCCGCATGAAATGATGTCGGTGCGTTCGCCCCGGGCTACTCATCGGCGACAGTGTCGTGGCGGCATCGCCTGCCCGTAGGCGCGGCGCGACCGACCTACCGCTCGGCGCAGATCAGCCGCATCCTTGTCTTCATTCCCCCCGACCGAAACCCCGTGATCTGCCGGCGGCATCCGCCCAATGCCGGTTGCCCCATTCCGGCTGCGAGCGCGGCTTGCGGGACTTCGACGGGTTCCCGGTCACCCCCTGATCTTCCGCGCGACATCTGACGCCCAATCCCGCCTGCCCGCAACCTTCTTCAAAAGCACAACCGGTGGCCGCGACTTCTCGCCAAATCGGGTTGCATAGACGCCATTTCACTCTCGATAATTGCCGAAAATTAAGTCAGTGTTTATATGTTTATATGACAATCAATCACATTAAGGGCATTGACCGGCTGGGGGAGCTGAAGATGCGATTTCTCAAACATGTGATGAAGGACGAATCCGGCAATTTCGGCGTTATGACGGCGCTGGTCCTGGTCCCGCTGCTGGGAGCAGCCGGACTGGCAATTGACTTCGGGCGGGCGCTCGGCCTCCAGGCCGAGCTCTCCGCCGCGGCCGACGCCGCTGCCGTCGGCGCGGTCGCGACGAGGTCCGCGGCTGTGGCGCAGGCCATTACGATGACAGGCAACGGGACGGTCGCACTGGCTCCCGACGAGGCGCGCCGGCTGTTCTTCGGGCAGATTTCGTCCAGTTCGATCGACGTTCCCGTCGAAGTCGACATCCAGCTTGAGAAAACGAACGGCACCATTGTCTCGCGCGTCTCCTACCGGGCCACGCTGCCGACGACCCTGCTGCAGGTCATGGGGCAAATGGATCTGACGGTGTCGAATGTCGCGACCGCGATATACCAGACGCCGTCCTTCATCGACTTCTACATGCTGCTCGACAACACGCCGTCCATGGGCATCGCGGCCACCGCCGACGCAATCAAGGCGATGAAGAAGGCGACCCTGACCGGATATCAGGGACCGGGGAGCAACCGCGGCAAGGAGCCCAACTGCGCCTTTGCCTGCCACATCGTTTCGCAGACGGGTACCGACGATCCGTTCAGCTACTACAACGTCGCCAGGAACAACGGGATACCGATCCGCATCGATATCGTCGCGGACGCCGTCAAGGCATTGATGCTGCTGGCGAAGAACAGCCAGACGGTCCCGGGACAGTACCGGATGGCGGCCTATACGTTCGGGGAAAAGGCCGAGGATGCACGGCTCTTCAAAGTTGCGGGGCTGAACGAGAACCTGACGACCGTGGCCGCCGCGACCGACCGGATCAACCTGATGAGCATTCCCTACCAGAACTACGACAACGACCAGCAGACGAGCTTCGACGAGGTTCTCGAAGGCATCAGGAACGAGATCCTCACCGAGCCTCTGTATGGCGTCCCCGGAAATGGGACGAGCAAGAGCGACAGGCAGAAGGTCGTCTTCCTCGTCGCCGACGGCGTCGGCGACAGCTACAAGCCCGCCGGATGCACCCGCAAGAAGGTGGACAACACGCCCGGCCGCTGCATCGAGCCGATCGATACCCGTTTCTGCACGGCGCTGAAGGCGCAGGGCGTCAGGCTTGCGGTCGTCTACACGACATACCTGCCGTTCGAGGACTATTTCTTCTGGAACGACTGGGTGAAGCCGTTCACCAAGACCATTTCCGCCAGGATGCAGGAATGCGCGAGCCCCGGTTATTTCTTCGAGGTGTCGCTGGGCGACGATCTCCCGCAGGTCCTGGAAATCCTCTTCCGAAAGCTGGTCAGCACGCCGCGCATCACCAGCTGATGCGCGGCGGCTTCAAACCTATACCCGTTCGCCGTTCTTCAGCCGGTAGCTCGGCTGATACATGGTCACCAGTTCCTCGCTGGCCGAAGGATGCAGCGCCATCGTCCGGTCGAAATCGTCCTTGGTGGCGCTGGCCTTGAGGCATATGCCGAGGAGCTGCGCCATCTCGCCCGCCTCGTGACCGAGGATATGGGCGCCGACGACCTTGCGGCTCGCCGCGTCGACGACGAGCTTCATGATCATCCGCTCGTTGCGGCCGGACAGCGTCGCCTTCATCGGCCGGAATTCGGCGCGGTAGACCTCCAGATCCGCATATTTCCTCGCGGCTTCCTCTTCCGACAGGCCGACGGTGCCGATTTCCGGCTGGGAGAAGACGGCAGTCGGGATGAATTCGTAGTCCGGCGAGGTGGGATTGTTCTTGTAGACGGTCTCGATGAAGCACATCGCCTCATGGATGGCGACGGGCGTCAGCTGTACCCGGTCGGTGACGTCTCCGAGCGCGTAGATGTTCGACACGCTGCTCCGCGAATACTCGTCTACGACGATGGCGCCACGTTCGTCGAGTTCGACGCCGGCAGCCTCGAGCCCGAGGCCTTCGGTATTCGGATCACGTCCGAGCGCCAGCATCACCTTGTCGACGACGATCGTCTCGCCGGCCTTGGTGCGCGCGCTCAGCCGATCCCCGTCCGCCTTCGCCACCTCCTCGATGATGTCGGTCAGAACGACCCGGATCCCCTTGTCCACCATCGCCCTGTGAAGGCCCTGGCGCATGTCGTTGTCGAAGCGCGAGAGAATTTCCTGGCCGCGGTAGATCAGCGTCGTCTCGACACCGAGACCGTGGAAGATATTGGCGAACTCGACGGCGATATAGCCGCCGCCGGCGATCAGGATGGATTTCGGCAGGGTGTCGAGATCGAAGGCCTCATTCGAGGTGATGCACAGTTCATGGCCCGGCAGCGCCTTGTGGGCGTTGGCGACGCCGCCGGTGGCGACGACGATCCGTTCCGCCGTGACCGTCTTGCCGGTCCTGGTCAGCCGGATCGTATGCGCATCGACCAGTTCCGCGCGCGTGTCGAGAATTTCCGCGCCGTTGTTTTCCAGGCCGCGGCGATAGAGGCCTTCGAGCCTGGCGATTTCCTTGTCCTTGGCGGCGACGAGTTTCGCCCAGTCGAAACCGGTGGCCCCGACCTGCCAGCCGAAACCGGCGGCATCCTCGAAATGCTCGTGAAACTGCGAAGCGTAGACGAACAGCTTCTTCGGCACGCAGCCGCGGATCACACAGGTCCCGCCGAACCGATACTCCTCGGCGATGCCGACCTTCTTGCCAAGGCTCGCAGCAACCCGGCCGGCGCGCACGCCACCGGAGCCTCCGCCAATCACAAACAGGTCGTAGTCATAGGCGGTCATTGCGGTCTCCTTGGGCATTGGCAACGTTTGCCCGCATATAGGCGCTTCACCGCACAAGCAAAAGCCCGGATTGCTCCGGGCTCTTGGCGAATTCGATCATTTCGGCAGATTACTGCTGCGGCGCCGGCGTCGGCGTTGCGCCACCCGCTGCCGGAGCCGCGTCAGCCGCCGGCATCTGTGCCGGATTGGCGTCGATGACGCCGCGCAGCTTTTCGGTGCTCTGGCTGGAAAGATCGCGGGAAATGCCGTTTGTCCAGATCTCGGCGGCCCGTCCGAGCTCGCGCGCGACGAGCGGCGTGCTCGACATGAGCTTCTTGCCGGCCTCGGTGTTGAAGAAAGTCGAGATCGCCTTCAGCTCTTCGACCGAGAAGCTCTTGGCGTAGATCGTCGCAGCTTCCTTCTCGAGGTCGGCACGGCGCGAAGCAAGCGTCAGGGCCTGTTCGTCGACGATGGTCGAAATCTGGTTCTGGAAGTTCGGCGACGCCTGGATGAACTGCGCCTTCAGACGCTCGGCGAGCGACGGCAGGATGGCGTCGTAGCGATCCGTCACGTTAAGCGCCTTGATCGCCTCGCGGGCGGCCGCCAGGTGAGCTTCGGGAATGTCCTGGGCGCGCGCCTGAAGCGCAAAGGAGCCGGACAGGAGAGCGGCCAGAACGAAGGCACGGCCGAAAACCGCGGATTTGATCATGTGTGAATGCTCCTACTTCTATTTCGCCTGCAGCGTCCGCGCTCCAGCCGGTCCGGCAATGATCGCAAGGGACGCCATATGAATGAAAAGCCCGTGTTCCACGACGCCGGGAATGAAGTTCAGTTCGGCCGCAAGTGCCTCTGCATCAGGAATACGGCCAAATGATGCGTCGAGAATATAGTGCCCGCCGTCGGTCGTGAAGTTCTCCTCGCCCGCCTTGCGCAGCGAAAGAGAGCCTGAGAGACCGAGCCTGGCGGCCACTTTGTCGATCGCCATGCGGGTCGACACGAGGCCGAACGGATTGATCTCGATCGGCAGGGGAAAGGCCCCGAGCTCGGCCACGAGCTTGCTTTCGTCGGCGATGACGATCATTCGGTCCGAGGCTCCGGCAACGATCTTCTCGCGCAGAAGCGCGCCGCCGCCGCCCTTGACCAGCGTCAGGTCGCCGTCGAGCTCGTCGGCACCGTCGATGGTGAGGTCGAGCTGTGGCAGTTCGTCCAGCGATTTCAGCGAAATGCCCAGTTCCAGGCAAAGCCGGGCCGTACGTTCCGATGTCGGAACCCCCTGCACGTTCAGCCCGTCATGGACCTTCTCGGCCAGCAGGCGAACGAATTCCTCCGCCGTCGATCCTGTCCCGATGCCGAGCCGCATTCCGTCTTCGACATATGCAAGTGCCGCCTCTGCAGCCTTCGCCTTCATTTCCCGGGCGTCCATACGCCGCACGCTCCCCGCTGTTTCAGCCGACCCGCTGTTTACACGCCTCCATCTTCAAACGAAAGTCCCTCGCCACCGTTTCTCACGGCCCCCGAAGCGACCTTCGTCAGGCACGCATGCCGCCGCGGACGGGATTTGCATTCCCGGTCCGGCATCATTAAGCGGATACCATCCGCCCAGGCCAGCAATGAGAGGTATTCCATGAGCGCCCCCCTCGTCATCTTCGATCTCGACGGTACGTTGATCGACACGGCTCCCGATCTGATCGAAAGCCTCAACCACACCATTGCGTTCGCCGATCTGGAGCCAGTGACCTTTGCCGACCTGACCCATCTCGTCGGCCAGGGGGCCAGGGTGATGATCCGGCGGGCCTTCGAACTGCGCAAGGTGCGACTGGACGACAGCCAGGCCGAGGCGCTGTTCGAGCGCTTCATCGAGCACTACAGCGGCCATATCCCCGGCAAGAGCCAGCCCTATCCTGGCATCGTCGCCTGCCTCGAGCGCCTCTCGGCGGCAGGCATGACGCTCGCGGTCTGCACCAACAAGCACGAGGGGCTGGCCTTACCGCTGATCGAAAAGCTCGGCCTCGCCCATCATTTCGCGGCAGTAACCGGCGGCGACACGTTTTCGGTCCGCAAGCCGGATGCCGGCCACATCCTCGGCACGATCGAGCGCGCCGGCGGCAATCCGCTCGCCTCCGTCATGATCGGCGACAGTATCAACGACATCCTCGCCGCAAGGAATGCGGAAATCGCGTCCGTCGCCGTCGACTTCGGCTATTCGGACGTTCCGGTCGAAAGCCTTTCGCCGGATCGCATCATCAGCCATTTCGACCAGTTGACGGTCGACATGGTCAACGACCTCCTGGCGGTCAGAGCCGCCGTCTCCTGATGGAAAAGCCGGGGCGATCCACTCGCCCCGGCTTCATTCTTTTCACGAAGATATCCGACGTCGCTCAGCTGCGGGCGGAGCGCGCCTTGGTCGTCGCCTCGAAGGCCTTCTCCATCGCCGCGTCGCGGCCGTAGACGTCATCGAAATACTCGACCGCGCCTTCCTTGTTCGGCCATGCGGTGAAATAGGCGACATAGACCGGGATATTGGCCGTCACCTTGGCGGCGACGTTCTTGCCCGCCGAGATGCGCGCGTCGACATCCTGCTCGGTCGTGCCCAGAACGGCGGCCGCCATCTTCCTGGGCTCGGCCAGCCGCACGCAGCCATGGCTCAGCGCCCGCATGTCGCGCTGGAAGAAGCTCTTCGACGGGGTGTCGTGCATGTAGATCGCATGCGCGTTCGGGAAGAGGATCTTGAGATCGCCGAGAGCGTTGTCGCTCGACGGCGGCTGGCGGACCGAAATGCTCTGGGTCGAGCCGTACCAGTTGACGCTCGACGACGGCACGGCACGGCCATTGACGGCGACCTCGTAACCCATCCGGTCGAGATAGCTCGGGTCCTGGCGCAGATGCGGCAGCATCTCGTTGACGATGATCGACTGCGGCACACCCCAATAGGGATTGAACTCGACGGTCTGGATCTGATCCTGGAAGAAGAAGGTCTGGTGGGCCTTCGAGCCGATCACCACGCGCATGGAGAACTGCTCCGCGCCGTGTTCGTGATAATAGACCCTGTAGGCCGGCTGGTTGATGAAGACGAACCGGTCACCGAGACCGTCCGGCAGCCAGCGCGCCTGCTCCATCGCCACGACCAGCTTCTCGATCCTGTCCTTCGGCGTATGACCGGCCATCTTGCGCAGCGTGGCGGCACCGATGACGCCGTCAGGCTTGAGGCCCATCTCGGTCTGGAAGGACTTGACGAGTTCGACCAGCTCCGGCGTGTAGTCCGGCGTCTTCTGATAGGAGGCGAGCGTGGCAGCGTGCTCGGCCTTAAGCGCATCCGACCCCTTCTTCTCGATGACGGCGACGATCTGCGGCAGGTCGGCATTGCTGTTGCCGGGCTTCAGGAGGATCGTGTCCGGCAGGGCGATCATGTCGCCGGCGCCTGCCGCTTCGGTCTTCAGCTTCGCCAGTTCGGCCTTCAACGCCCGGAAATCGCCGCTCTGCGGCGACAGGCCGGCGAGATAACCCGCGGCATCCGGACCCTTTTCGGAAAAGGGCAGGACCAGCGACAGCCTGACGTCCTTGCGCTTGAAATCGTGGAAGCCCGAAATGCGGTTCGGGTCGATGCGCCCGCGGACCATATCCTGGGCGAACATCAGAGCCTTGGCGGACAGCGACAGCTCAAACTGCATGAGCGCCTGTTCATGGCTCGACGCGGCAGGCGCAGCCGTAGCTGAAGCCGACACGGCTTCGGGCACTCCGGTCTCCGTGACCGGCGCGGACACCGTCTCGACGCTCGCAGTCGTCAAGGCCGGGGGCGACAGCACGTAATCTGCCGGATCGAGACCGTATTCATCGGCGCGTTCGAAGAGGGAGAGCACGCCCCTCGCCTTTTCGTTGATGTCATCGTCGGCGACCCAGATCGGCCGGGCGGCCTTTCCGTAATAGGCCTCGAGAGCGGCGGCGATGTCACCGGTCGCAGATACTTTCGCGCCCGCCATCGCGCCGAATGCACCCGTAGCCGAAGCGAAACCGGCGGTCTTCACCAGACGCTCCGAATCCGCCTTGTAGGTGTAATAACGGGGTCCGGAAACCTTGGGCAGCGGCTCGGGATCGGCAAGCGTGCGCTCCGTCGGCATGGTCTCCACCCGCGCCCGCGGGCTCGCCTGGCTGCCGCCGTCGCGATTACCGGGCCCGCCCATCAGAATGTCCCTGAGGCTGATGGCATGGGCAGGCGCGGAAGCGCCGGCGAAGACGGTGAATCCGGCCAGGAGCGCCAGTGCGATCGACGTCTTTTTGTCTCTAAGCTGCAATTTAGTCCCCATGATCTGCATCCGCCGCTGGGCGGGCTCGATTTCTGTATCACGCCATCTAGCGGATGGCGTGAGGGATGAAAAGAAAACGGCCATCACTTCTCGGTTTTGCCGAAGCTCCGCAAGCGACGCGCCGAACAAGTCAAAGGTTAAGAATTTATTGGTTAAATTTTTACTGACGAAAGCCGTTCGCCTGTTCACTGCCCCGGCAACGGGCTTCGATAAAACCGGCATGCGTGTCATAAACAACACGCGCAGGGGCGTGTAAAAAGCCTCTCCGGCGGCTTGCGGACATGCCGCAATCGTATAGTAATGCGCCCGCCGGCGCGGTCGCCCGACCCAGCTGTATCTCGATACGTGCCGCCGGCGGGAGCACCTCAGCGCCGGCCCGGCGCATGAAGGATGCGGAAGATTTAAGGGAGCAAAGGTAGCAAAGATGGCATCGACCCGCACCGAAACCGATACTTTTGGACCGATCGAGGTTGCAGGCGACCGCTACTGGGGCGCCCAGGCACAGCGCTCGCTCGGCAATTTCAAGATCGGATGGGAAAAGCAGCCGCTGGCCGTCGTGCGTGCGCTCGGCATCGTCAAGCAGGCGGCGGCCCGCGCCAACATGGAACTCGCCGGTCTCGACAGGGATCTCGGCAAGGCCATCGTCGATGCCGCCCAGGAGGTCATCGACGGCAAGCTCGACGAGCATTTCCCGCTCGTCGTCTGGCAGACCGGCTCCGGCACGCAGTCGAACATGAATGCCAACGAGGTTATCTCCAACCGCGCGATCGAGGTGCTCGGCGGCGTCATGGGCTCCAAGAAGCCGGTGCATCCGAACGATCACGTCAACATGAGCCAGTCGTCGAACGACACCTACCCGACGGCCATGCATATCGCCTGCGTCGAGCAGATCGTCCACCATCTCGTTCCGTCGCTGAAGCACCTGCATCAGGCCCTGGAGGCCAAGGTCAAGGCCTTCTCGCACATCATCAAGATCGGCCGCACCCACACGCAGGACGCAACGCCGCTGACGCTCGGCCAGGAATTCTCCGGCTACGCGGCACAGGTCGCCTCGGCGATCGCCAATATCGAGCTGACGCTGCCGGCGCTTTCCAAGCTCGCCCAGGGCGGCACCGCCGTCGGCACCGGGCTCAACGCACCGGTCGGGTTCGCCGAGAAGGTCGCCGAGGAGATTTCCAAGATCACCGGCCTGCCCTTTGTCACCGCACCGAACAAGTTCGAAGCGCTCGCCTCGCACGATTCGATGGTATTCTCTCACGGCGCCATCAATGCGGCAGCCGCCGCCCTGTTCAAGATCGCCAACGACATCCGCTTCCTCGGCTCCGGTCCGCGCGCCGGCCTCGGCGAACTTTCGCTGCCGGAAAACGAACCCGGTTCCTCGATCATGCCCGGCAAGGTCAACCCGACCCAGTCGGAAGCGCTCACCCAGGTCTGCGCCCATATATTCGGCAACCATGCCGCCCTCACCTTCGCCGGCAGCCAGGGTCATTTCGAGCTCAACGTCTACAACCCGATGATGGCCTACAACTTCCTCCAGTCGGTCCAGCTGCTCGGCGATGCCGCCGTCTCCTTCACCGACAATTGCGTCGTCGGCATCGAAGCGCGCGAGGACAATATCAGGAAGGGCGTCGAAAACTCGCTCATGCTGGTCACGGCACTCAACTCGAAGCTCGGCTACGACGCCTGCGCCAAGATCGCCAAGACCGCACACAAGAACGGCACCACGCTGCGCGAGGAAGCGGTCGGCGGCGGCTATCTGACGAACGAGGAATTCGATCAGTATGTCCGTCCGGAAAACATGATCGGCCCGCGATAATCACTCGGGTATTTGGAAACCGCCCCGTTCGAATACCGGGGCGGTTTTTGATATTTGAAATTTATTTTACACTCATAAATTATATTAAAAATTTCTCACATATATTTACTTGATGTATTGGCTTGCTACTACATTGAAGATAAAGAGAAATCGGCACTCCGAAAGCTTCTCGTCGCTTAGCCTGCGGCAAGCTTGAGAAATGCCCCCTTAATTCTTTTCCAATACTTTTAACATACCAATTCACGTGACTTAACGTGGTGGGGTCAAACTGGGGGTCGTCGATGACGACGGTATCTGCACCGAAAACGCAGCCGGGTGATCTGATAGGGCAGATCATCTATGCTGTGCGGTCAATGGGAGTGTCTCCCATTCCGCGCAATTATCAATTGTTCTACGAGGCTTATCTCGGCTCCAATCCCGATCTGACGCGGGATCTGGCGGCGCTCGGCAACCGGGCGACCCAGGAGGAACTGGACGAGATATCCGAACGCTATCTCGGCGCTCCGCATGCCACGGTCATGGAAAAGGCGAGTGACCGGCTGCTGGGCGAGCTGGACGCCCTCCTGAAGCTTCTGCGCCAGGAGCAGAACTCGCTCGAAAGCTACAGCAAGCTGCTCGGCGAGACGGCGGCGCGCATCAGCACGAAGAACAGCTTCTCGACCGACATCATCCGCAGCGCCATCAGCCTCCTGCACGAGGCGACGGACGACAAGATGGCGCATGGCGTGCGCACGGTGGACGACATGGTCCAGCGGTCGAACGAAATGGATCAGGTCCGGCGCGAGCTCGACGAGTACAAGCGGATCGCCAATACCGATTCGCTGACGCGCCTCGCCAACCGCCGTGCCTTCGACGAGCGCCTGGCATCGGCCTACGACAATCCGACCGCCCTGCCTCTGACGGCACTGGTGCTGGCCGACATCGACAACTTCAAGAAGATCAACGACAGCTACGGCCATCCGGTCGGAGACAAGATCCTCGCGACCGTCGCTTCGGTTCTGCGCGCCAACGTCCGCAAGGACGTGTTCGTGGCGCGCACCGGGGGCGAGGAGTTCGCCATGATCGTCGAGGGCAATACGCCCGACGAAGTGATGGTGATCTGCGAACGCGTGCGCCGTGCGCTGGAAACGCGCGTATTCCGCAACTCCCGTTCGGGCGTCAACTACGGTCCGGTGACGATTTCGCTCGGATATTCGATGGCCGCCCAGGCCGACGATGCCGGCGAACTCTACGCCCAGTCGGACGCGGCCCTCTACTATGCCAAGAACAGTGGCCGCAACCGCACGACGTTCTTCGAAGACAGCATGAAGAACCATTACGTCGGCAAGAACTGGCTGATCTACAAGAAGTAGAGGCCGGCCCGAAGACCTACCACATCGTTCCTGCGGCCCGTCCGGGCCATTCGCGATCATAGGTTTCCTGATCGAAATCCGCCTTGGCAGCCTTGAGCAGCTGCCCGGGCGTCGGAAGATCATTTGGATCGACGAAACGCTCCGCGTTCCAGAGCTGCGAGCGCATCAACGCCCTGGCGCACTGGAAATAGACCTCTTCGATCGCGATGACGGTAACGGTGCGCGGGTGCCGCCCTTCCATCTCGAAGCTGTCGAGCAGGGACGCCTGCGACGACACGACTGCCCGGCCGTTGACGCGCATGGCCGTGTTGGAGCCGGGAACGAGGAACATCAGCGCCACCCGCGGGTCGCGAACGATATTGATCAGCGAATCGATGCGATTGTTTCCGCGCCAGTCCGGCAGAGCGAGCGTCCTGTCGTCCTCGATGCGGACGACGCCGCCGAGATCCCCGCGCGGGGAGCAATCGAGCCCCTCGGGTCCGGCAGTCGCCAGGGCGACGAAGGGCGCCGCCTCGATGAACCTGCGATATTCGGGCGTCAGCGTCTTCGTGACCTTGACCGTCGAAGCCTCGCTGACGCCGCTGTAGATCGCCTGCAATTCCTCGACGGAGGAAATGATGCCGCTTCCGGTCACGACGCGGCCTCCGGCGTGGAGGACTGTTCGGCGGCGCGGCGCTCGCGCTCGCGGCCCGTCTTGGCGGCGATGACATCCGCCGGCTGCACATTGCCCTTCATCAGCGAACGACCGGCATAGATGCCGCCGACCTGTTCGAGCGCGAAACGCTCCCTGTCGATCTCGCGGTATTCCTCCACCAACTGGGCGGCGAGCTCTTCTTCCTCGCCGAGAACCTGCAGCACCTCGCCGCTGAAATTCAGCGCCGATTCGTAGGTCTCGCGGATCTGGTAATCGACGCCGGCCTTCAGGAGATCGATGGCATGGCCGCGGTCGTAGGCGCGCGCCAGCACCGGGACCATCGGGAACTCCTCCTTGACGATCTCGGCGATCTTCACCGCCGCTTCCTTGTCGTCGATGCAGATCAGGATGGCCTTGGCGGTCGCAGCACCCGCCGCATGCAGGATTTCCGGTCGCGAGCCGTCGCCGTAATAGACCTTGAAGCCGAAATCGCCGATATCGCGGATGAATTCGGCATCCTTGTCTACGATCGACAAGGTATAGCCGCGCGCCAGAACCGGCTGGCTGACGATCTGGCCGAAACGGCCGAAGCCGATGAGAAGAACGGTGTTCTCGATGTTTTCGGGCTCGGCGAGGCCGCTCGTATCGACCTGCGGCTTCGGTGCGAAACGCACGTAGACCGCCACCACGAGCGGGGTCACCGCCATGGAGATAACGACGGTCGCGGTCAGCACCGCATTGGTGTCGGCGTCGATGACGCCTGCCGACATCGCGGCCGCGTAAAGCACGAATGCGAACTCGCCGCCCTGGGCCATCAGGATGGCGCGGCCGAGACCCTCCGCATGCGGCGTGCCGAGCAGGCGGGCGACGCCGTAGATGATCAGGCCCTTGACGATCATGTAGGCCACGACGGCGGCCAGCACATGCTGCCAGTTGGCGGCGATCACGGCGAGATCCACCGCCATGCCGACGCCGAGGAAGAACAATCCGAGAAGAATGCCGCGAAACGGTTCGATATCGGCTTCGAGCTGGTGGCGGAACACCGATTCGGACAGCAGTACGCCGGCGAGAAATGCCCCCATCGCCATCGACAGGCCGGACAGGTCCATCAGCAGCGCGGAGCCCAGCACCACAAGGAGTGCGGCAGCCGTCATCACCTCGCGGGCGCCGGAATTGGCGAGCAGCCGAAAGAAGGGATTGAGAAGATAGCGGCCAGCGACAACGAGCGCGACCAGCGCTGCAAAGCCGAGACCCAGGGACTGGAGGCGTTGCGCAAGCGAGACCGCCTCCCCCTGCGAGGCGAGCAGCGTCACCACCGCCAGCAGGGGCACGATGGCGAGATCCTCGAACAGCAGGATCGCGACGATATGCTGACCCTTCGGCGTATGCAGGTGGTTGCGCTCCTGCAGCATCTGCATGACGATCGCGGTCGATGTCAGCACGAAGCCGGTACCGGCGACGAAGGCGACGGGTGCCGACTGGCCGAAGCCCATGCCGACCACCATCAGGGCCACGATACAGGCCCCGACCTGCAGGGCTCCGAGGCCGAAAATATCCTTGCGCATGGTCCACAGCCGCGACGGCTGCATCTCGAGCCCGATGATGAACAGGAACATCACGACGCCGAGTTCGGCGATATGCAGGATCGCCTGCGGATCGGACACGAGCTTGAGGCCGAAGGGCCCGATTACCAGGCCTGCGGCGAGATAACCCAGCACGGAGCCGAGGCCGAGCTTCTTGAACAGCGGTGCGGCGATGACGCCTGCGCCGAGCAACGCCACGACCTGGACCAGTTCACTTGCGTTCGATTCTGCTGCCACCCTGCTCGTCCCCTGTTGTATCTAGCGTATCCGCTTGACGATATCCCGGCTCAGGCCCTTTTTCTGCAGCTCGGCCTCATATTCGGCAAACAGCACGTCGCCACGCTCGCCGAGTTCGCGCAGATAGGACCATGTGAAGATGCCGCTGTCGTGACCGTCGTCGAACGCGACCCTGACGGCGTAGTTGCCGGTCGCCACCACCGCCCTGATGCCGATATTGCGTTTGCCCGGCACCGTCACCTTCTGCCCCGGACCGTGCCCCTGCACTTCCGCCGAGGGTGAAAGAACCCGCATCGTTTCGGCCGGTATTTCGGCGGAAAAACCGTCCGAAAATGTCACGGTGAAGGTTCGCCGGTCCTTGGAGACCTTCAGTTCCGTCGGCCAGATATCATTCGTCGTCATCTCTTTCGTCCCGTGAAGTATGCCCGAGCATTATGGGTTTGACGTTCCAGCTGCAACCTGTTTTGGAATGCGCGGGATGAAGCCCGGATCAAAGCCAGTCCCGATCGTCCTGTTCTTCCGTCGCGTCGGGAGCCACGCTCCTTCTCACGGAACGCCGGATTTGGCCGCCTCCCCGATTACGGGGCTTGACGGAGCCGCCCGGACTTCCCACCTTGCGCGCATGAGGGAGTGTGCCCGTGAATAGTTTCGCCGGACCAGTCGATGCCGCAACGCCGCTCGCCGCAAACGCCGGACCGATGATCGATCCCTTCGGCCGGGCGGTGACCTATCTGCGCGTCTCGGTGACAGACCGCTGCGATTTCCGCTGCACCTACTGCATGGCGGAAAATATGACGTTTCTGCCGAAAAAAGACCTGCTGACCCTCGAGGAACTGAACCGCCTCTGTTCCGCCTTCATCGACAAGGGCGTACGAAAGCTGCGTCTTACCGGCGGCGAACCGCTGGTGCGCAAGAACATCATGTTCCTGGTCGAGGAGCTCGGCAAGCAGCTCGCGGCCGGCAGGCTGGACGAACTGACGCTGACGACGAACGGGTCGCAGCTTTCACGCTACGCGCAGCAGCTTCACGACAACGGCGTACGCCGCATCAACGTGTCGCTGGATACGCTGGACGAGGCCAAGTTCCGGGCGATTACCCGCTGGGGCGATTTCCGCAAGGTCATGGAAGGCATCGACGCCGCCCAGAAGGCCGGCATCCGCGTCAAGCTCAATGCCGTTGCGCTCAAGGATTTCAACGACCGGGAAATCCCGGAAATGATCCGTTTCGCCCATGGGCGGGGCATGGACCTGACGCTGATCGAGACCATGCCGATGGGGGAGATCGAGGAAGACCGCACCGACCGGTACCTGCCGCTGTCGCGCGTGCGCGCCGAGCTCCGCGAGCAATTCACGCTGCACGACATCCCGTTCAGGACCGGCGGCCCGGCCCGTTATGTCGAGGTGGAGGAGACCGGCGGCCGGCTTGGCTTCATCACGCCGCTCACCCATAATTTCTGCGAGAGCTGCAACCGCGTCCGCCTGACCTGCACCGGTACGCTCTACATGTGTCTCGGTCAGGACGATGCGGCGGATCTGCGCACCGCATTGCGCGCCTCAGACAGCGACGACTATCTGTCGGCCGCGATCGACGAGGCTATCGGACGCAAGCCGAAGGGCCACGATTTCGTTATCGACCGCACGCACAAGAAACCGGCCGTGGCCCGCCACATGAGCGTCACCGGCGGGTGACGCCTGCCCGCGCATGGACGTCCCGATCGCCCTAGCCGATACAGGCCCTTGCCTGTCCTGTCGCCATCGCCGAAGGGCCGCATTTTCGCGGAGCAACAGAGGCGCTGCTGCATCCCATCGAGGCGCCAGTTAGCCAGCGTACCTCCGGTCACCCGGACGCCGCCATCGCTCCCGACGGCGGCATCATGGCTGAAGCCCGGTCTTCCTGTGACCGGACAGCGTTTTGTCTACGGGGTTCTCGCGCTCTAGCCCGCACCCGGCTGACGTCAGGCGGCGTCGCTGCGGCCACGCTGCCGTGTGCGTCCGAAATCGTCGCCTTCGACGAAATGCCGGCCGGCCTGGGTGCGGAACCGCCCGATCTTGCCCGTCAGGTCCTCCACTCTGCGCCGCAGGCCGTGGATTTCGGCATTGTTCTCCTCCACCATGGCGGCGTTGCGCTGGGTGATCAGCTCGACCTCCTGCACGGCACGCGACACTTCGGTGATGCCGGTCGACTGTTCCTCAGCTGCGGAGGAAATCTGCGCGACGAGTTTGCGCACGTCGGTGACATGGGCGATGATCTGCGACAGTGCCTCGCCCGTCTCCTCGACGAGATGCACGCCGCTTTCCACCTGGGTCGAACTCGCGGAAATCAGTTGCTTGATCTCGCGCGCGGCGCTGGCACAGCGTTGCGCCAGTTCCCGCACCTCCTGTGCGACGACGGCGAAGCCTCGTCCCGCCTCTCCTGCGCGTGCCGCCTCGACGCCGGCATTGAGCGCCAGGAGGTTCGTCTGGAACGCGATCTCGTCGATCACGCCGATAATGGTGGCGATCTGCTCCGACGACCGGCTGATTTCGCCCATCGCGCCGACGGCCCGCGCCACGACCTCGCCCGACCGAACGGCGAAATCTTCGGTCTCGTTGACCGATTGGGAGGTCTGCTGCGCGCTTCTGGCGGTGCTGCGGACGATGTCGCTCAGATGGCGCAGCGCGGCGGAACTTTCCTCCAGCGCGGCGGACTGCTGTTCCGTCCGGCGCGCCAGGTCGTCGGCGGAGGCCGAAAGGTTCGCCGTTCCGCCGTCGATTTCGTGGGCGGCCATCCGCACTTCGGAAAGCGTGGCCCGCAGTGCCTCGACGGCCTGGTTGTAGGTCTTGGCCATCATGACGAAATCGGCCGGCAGGTCCTCGTCCATGCCGGTCGCGAGATCACCTTCGGCAAGGTTGCCGAGAACTCCGGACAGGGCGGTCAGCGCATGCTGCTGCTCGGCCGCTACGCGTGCCCTTTCGCTCGCCCGCCGATCGGCTTCCGCAGTCGACAGTTCGCGCGCTGCGGCCGCCTCCTGCTCCAGGCGGATGTTTTCCTTGGCCGCGTCGCGGAAGACCGTCACCGACCGCACCATCTCACCGATCTCGTCACGACGCTCGCGGCCGTCGATCCTGACCTCAAGATCGCCGTCGGCGAGGCGTTTCATCACCTCGGTCACCCGGCGCAGCGGACCGCGCAGGGTCTCCACCAGCATCAGGCCGCCGGCGATCGCCAGCACGGTGCCGATGACCATGGCGGCGACGGAAAGGGTGGCGGACCTTTCGCTGTCCTCCTTGCCCACCTCCTGCGCCTGCGCGACGAAATCCTTCAGGCCGGACATGCCGTCCGTCAGCGTTGTCGCGGCCGCAGCCTTCTTCCGCTGCCAGTCGGCGTCGATGCCCGTCAATGTCGCGGAGGCCGTGTCGAGGGAGGCGAGATGGGTGGCCGCCTTGCCGGCGAATTCTGCCATGGTCGCGTTGGTCCTGGCGAGTTCGGAGACGCGGGAGGTCACCGCGCGCAGGCCTGCCGTGCTGGCCAGAAGCGCCTTGCGCGCCTCTTCCGACACGGTGCTGCGCAGCCGCTCGACGAGAAGCCGCAGCTCGTCGATGCGCCTGAGGGAATCCTCGGTCTGGGCCAGCAGGTCGCGCTGGGTGGCGACGTCGCCTTCGAGGCCGACGAACCGCTCGGCGGCAGTCACTGCCTTCTTGGTGGAGAGCGCGTCGAGCTCGCCCTGTATGCGCATCAGCGCGCTCGTTCCCAGCCGCGCGGCCTGAGCCTTGTCCGGCACGGGAGAATTGCCGGCGAGCACCCGGGTCAGCTCCGAAGCGGCCTGGCGGGCGGGATCGAAGGCCTTGTCCGCCTTCTCCGACACCAGTCCCTTGATCTTGACGAATTCCTCGTCGAGCGCGCCGAGATAGAGCTTCGCGGTGTTGATGGCGCCGTCGTCGCTTTCGGCACGCCGCATGGCGTCGCGCAGATTGGCGATCCGGCCGGCAATGGCGTTGTAGGCGAAGGCTTCCAGCAGCATGCCCTTGGCGAATTTCTCCTTGCCCTCGGTCTGCTTGCGCAAGGTCCCGACCTGTTTCTCCACGGCGGCCCCCAATGCCCGGATCTCCGACAAACCGGTCTCCATGGCGAGCTCGGTCTCGTCGCGCGCGACCTTGGTCGCCCACAGCGCATCCGTATGGGCGCGCATGGTCGCGGCCAGCCCGGCGACGGGGCGCAGGCGGGCGAGGTCATCCTCCGACACCAGCAGCCCTTCGAGCGCGCCGACACCCTTTTCCTGGGCGTCGATGTCCTTCTTCAGCGCCGCGAGCGTGATGTCGTCCGGGGCGGCGGCGAATGCCTGGAGGCTCGTCTGCAGATTTTCGAAATCGCCGATGTTTTCGATCGTCGCGCGGGTCACCGTCATGTGCCCGTTCAGCGTGCTCGCCGTATAGTAACCAGCAAGGCCGACGCCGGCGATCAGCAGAACGAGCGGAATGACGAAAAGAAGAACCTTGGTGACAATCTTTCGGCTTTGAAGCAGGCGGTCTATGAACATCTTCGTTCCCCGGATATTGGCAGCACTGCCGGCACGACGACATTCGTGAGCGCGATGCGATTCCAGCCTCATGCGGGAAATGTTTGCGCACACCTTCGTCATATTCGGTTGAGCAACCGTTAATCATGACAACCGACAAATTGGGGTGCGCCGCCTGCCCCGCCGCATCCCGAAGAAAGGTGTGGCAGCCGCCAATCCTATCGCTTAAGAACGTGCGACATTCGCGGAGGAGCGAACACATCATGGCATTATCGGAGAACGCGCGCGGCGCTCTCTTCATGGCATCCGCCATGGCGGCATTTTCGGTCAACGACGCTCTCGTGAAATCGCTGACGACGGATCTCAGCATCGCCCAGATCATGGCGGTGCGCGGCGTCATGACGACGACACTGGTACTTGCCGTCGCACGTGCCCTCGGCGTCGGCCTGTCGCTGCGGGCGCTCGCCCATCCGCTGGTGCTGCTGCGCACTGCCTTCGAACTGGGCGCCACGCTCACCTTCTTCTCGGCGCTCACCCGCATCGACTTCGCCGCCGCCTCCTCTATCATGCAGTCGCTTCCCCTGGCGGTGACGCTCGGCGCGGCGGTGCTGTTCCGCGAGCCGGTGGGGTGGCGGCGCTGGAGCGCCATCATCGTCGGTTTCCTCGGCGTGCTGCTGATCATCCGGCCTGGCCCGGAGGGATTCGCGCCGGCCGCGCTGTTCGCCGTCGCGGCCGTCTGTTTCACCGCCTGCCGCGATCTGACCACGCGCCGGATCGCCGCCGACATCCCGACGCTCAGCGTCACGCTCTTCACCTCGTTCGTGGTGATGATCGTCGGTTTCGCCCTGATCGTGCCGATGGGGGGATGGCACACGCCCTCGGCGACCAATTGGGTAACGCTGGCGCTGACGTCGCTCACGGTCTTTGCCGGCTACCAGGCCGTCATCCTCGCCATGCGCGGCGGGGAAATCTCCTTCGTCGCACCCTTCCGCTATACGAGCCTGATCTGGGCGCTGCTCATCGGCATCTTCGTCTTCGGCGAACGGCCCGGCGCCTCGGTACTGGCGGGCGCGGCCCTCGTCATCTGTTCCGGTCTCTACACGTTCTACCGCGAAAGCCGCCGTGCGAGTGCCACGGCGAGACAGGCCGCCGTACCGCCCGCCGGCTGACGATCCGCCGTCTTGCCGCCTCGCCCGGCATCGATTAACAGCCAGGCGGTATCGCCAGCCGCCAGGGAGGAACCACATGGCAAGCGCAACGCCGCCGCCGGGCCTTATCCTCGCTGGAGGGAAATCCAGCCGCATGGGCACGAACAAGGCGCTTCTCTCCCTCGGCGGCCGCCCGGTGCTGGCGCATGTCGCGCGCCGTCTCGCGCCGCAGGTATCGACGCTGACGATCAATGCCGGCGCCGACCTCGCGGGGTTCGACGAGATTGCGCGCATAGAGGATGCGGTGGCCGGGCAACTCGGTCCGCTCGCCGGCATCCTCACCGGCATGAAGCATGTCGCCGCACGACACGGCTTTCTCGTCACCGCCCCCTGCGACAGTCCGTTCCTGCCGCTCGATCTCGTCGCCCGGCTGGCGGAAGCGGCCATCGACGAGGAGACGATCGTGGTCGCGTCCTCCTTCGGCCGCAGCCATCCCGTCTTCGCCCTGTGGCCAAGCGGTCTCGCGGACGATCTGCAAGACTGGCTCGCCGTCGACGACAACCGGCGCATCAACGCCTTCATCCGCCGTCACCGGTCGGAGACCGTCGAATTTCCGGCGATCCGCACCACCCGCGGCGAACTCGATCCGTTCTTCAACATCAACACGCCGGACGATCTCGCCGAGGCGGGCGCCTTCGTGGAGGTTCTCGCATGATGACGACACCCGTCTTCGGTATTTCCGGCTGGAAGAATTCCGGCAAGACGGGGCTGACCGTGCGCCTCGTGGAGGAACTGACCGCCCGCGGCTACCGCGTATCGACGATCAAGCATGCCCATCATGACTTCGACATCGACAAGCCCGGTGCCGATTCCTTCCGGCACCGGCAGGCGGGAGCGCAGGAAGTGGCGATCGTGTCCGGCACCCGCTTCGCCCTGATGCAGGAATTCCGCGGGGCGGCCGAACCGCCGCTGGCGGAAATACTCTCTCGTATCTCGCCCTGCGATCTCGTTTTGGTCGAAGGCTACAAGCGGGAGGCTATCCCCAAGATCGAGCTGCGCCGGATCGAATCGAAAAGCCGCGAACCGCTGGCGCCGGACGATCCGCATATCGTGGCGATCGCTGCCGACCACCTCGTCACCGACGCGGCCCTTCCCGTCTTCGATCTCGACGATACCGGCGCCATCGCCGACTTCGTCGTCGCAACCCTCGGCCTGTCACGCAACCGAACCTGACGGAGCGGCGGCGGAGCCTTGCAGACGCAAAAGGCGCGCGGCCTCGGCCACGCGCCTTTTCAAGAGCCGCCGGCTCCCTCTGCCGGCGACCCTCCCCATCGCTATCCTTACTGGTTGGACGCGACAGGTTTCACGAGCGGCGTGATACGCCGGATGGTGACGCGACGGTTTTCCTGGTTGGGCCCGTCGGTATTCACCTTCAGATAGCGTTCGCCGTAGCCCTGGGTGGTCAGGTTTTCCGGCGGAATGCCGAAGGCGTCGCTCAGCACCACCGCGACCGATTCCGCACGCTCGTCCGAGAGGACGAGATTGCTGTCGTCGGAACCGACCGCATCGGTATGACCCTCGATCAGGAAGGTTTCGGACGGATCCTTCTGAAGCACCTTGTTGATCGCATCGGCGACCCGGCGCAGCGAGCTCGCCTGGCTCATAGGAACCTCGGCGCTGCCGGTCGCGAACGTGATCGTGTCGAGGTCGATCCTCGGCACCTTGTCGCGGATGCGGGCCGAATAGCGCACCTCGTCGAGCGAATAGACGCGCTCGACGCGCTCCACCGGCGGCTGTTCTAGGAACGCGTAGTAGTCGCGGTCCGGCTCGCTCGAGGTATCGACGATATAGTCGTCGATCGGCACGGTCAGGCGCATCGGCGGCAGGTCGTCGCCGGGATCGCGCCAGACGTAGTCGCGGCGGTCTTCCAGCAGTTCCGGAGCGTAATAGAGAACGTACTCGTCTCCACCGCGCACGACACGGGAGCGCTGTACCACCTCGCCATAGCGGTTGCGGATGGTGACGATCCGGGTGCCGTCGTCGCGAACGACCACCTCGCGGAAGCGGCCGTCGCCCAGGCGTTCGTATTCGGGCTCACGGCCGTCGCGATAGAAGCGCCGGCTGTCGTTGTGGCGGACATAGGCCTGGTTGTCGATCGAGATGATCACCCTGCCATTGTCGCGATCCCGGTCACCGCCGCGCGCCGGACCGCGCACGTCCCAGCCGCGCGGACGTTCGAAGTCAGGGCGCCGGTCGAGCCGCTGCCCCCGCTCTTCCGCCAGTTCGCGGCGCTGGTCGCGCCAGCGATCCCGCTGCTCCCGCGTGACACGGTCGCTCGCCTGCGCATCGGCATCCGAACGCGGCGGTGCGGCCGGGCGCTCGTCCGTCTGGCGGGTCGCGTCGCGGCGCGGGCGATCGCCGTCGCGACGTGGGCGGTCGGGCCTCTCCTTGGCGCTGTCGAGCACTGCCGCGCCGTTTTCGACCGGCAGCCGAGGCTCCTCGCCGTTGTTCTGTACGGCGCGGGGCTGGTTGCGCTCGCCGCCGCTCGACCTTTCCGGCGCATCTCGACGCCCGGACGAACCCTGGTCATCACGCCCGGTATCGCGGTCGCGCTGCTGGCTCGGCTGGTTGCCGGAGCGCGGCATTTCACCGTCACGCGGCCGCGGAGCCTCGCTGGTCGGTTCGCGTTCCGGACGATTGTTGCCCGTTCTGTCCGAAGGCGTCCGCTCGGGAGCCGACTGGCTGTCGCTGTCGCGGCGCGGTCGCTGCTGGTCGTTGTCGCGGCGCTGCTGCTGTTCGCCGTCCTGCTGCCTGCGCGGGCGTTCCTGCCCCTGGGACTGGTCGGTCTCCCGCTGCTGGCCGCGCTGCGGCCGCTCCTGTCCCTGCGACTGATCGCTGCCCTGCTGCTGCCTGCGCGGACGCTGCTGCTCCTCGGACTGGCCGGCATCCTGTTGCTGCTGACGGCGCTGCGGACGTTCCTGACCTTCGGACTGGCCGCTCTCCTGCTGCTGGCGGCGCTGTTGGCGCTCGCCGCCGCCCTGCTGTTCTTCGGTACGCTGCCGACGCTGCGGACGTTCCTGCTCCTGCGACTGGCCGGAATCCTGCTGCTGGCGCCGTTGCGGACGTTCCTGGCCTTCGGATTGACCACCCTCCTGCTGCTGGCGGCGCTGTTGGCGTTCGCCGCCGCCCTGCTGCTCCTCGGAGCGCTGGCGGCGTTGCGGGCGTTCGCCGCCCTGCTCGTCGGCGTTCTGCCGTTCGCGGCGCCGCTCCCGTCCCTGACCTTCCTCTTCGGGAATGATCGGCTGCTGGACCTGGACGACGCCCGGAGCGGAGTGCGGCACGGATCCGATGCCGGCAGGCAATGCGGCTGCCGGCTGGATCAGCAGCGGCAGCGTCAGGACCGGTGCCGCCACGCTGGCAAACAGTCTGGATTTCATCAACATGACAGTTTCCTTCTCTTGGGTTTCGCCCCTCGAACTCGTCGTCCTTTTTGTGCCTCGGCGGGCGGACTTTCGCGGCGGCTCAACTGAATTTGAACCGGATTTGTTCCAGTCGCGGCACGCAGCAAAGGTCCCTATCATCGTGACAAAAGTCTGAACCGGCGTTGAACGAAACATTCATCGTCGCGACCGGAAAGCCGGTAAGCGTCGGGGATGCGCGCCAAAATGCCGTTGCAATTTTTGCAGCACCGGTATCTATAAAAACCAAGGGCCTCGTGCGCCCTGGTCCGGCTGCTAGAAAAGCACGAACGCGCCGCCGGAACCGCCAACAGAGAGGATCACTATGAAGATTTCCACCCGCTTGTTCGCAGCCGCATCGCTGGCCGCGATCTCGCTCTTCGCTGGCGCCGCCTCGGCGCAGGAAAAGATCGTGATCGGCACGGAAGGCGCCTACCCGCCCTTCAACGTGCTCGAGTCCAACGGCGAACTGACCGGTTTCGACATCGATATCGCCAAGGCTCTTTGCGCCGAGATGAAGGTCGAATGCACCTTCGTCACCAACGACTGGGACGGCATCATCCCGGCCCTGCAGTCCAAGAAGTTCGACGCGATCATCGCTTCCATGTCGATCACGCCGGAGCGTCAGCAGCAGGTCACCTTCTCGAAGAAGTATTACAACACGCCGCCGGCGATCGCCGTGCCGAAGGATTCGCCGCTCAAGGACGCATCCGCGGAATCCCTGAAGGGCAAGTCGCTCGGTGCCCAGGGCTCCACCAGCCACTCGAATTATGTCGAGAAGCATTTCGCCGATTCCGACGTGAAGCTCTATCCGACCGCTGACGAATACAAGCTCGACCTCACCAACGGCCGCATCGACGGCGTCGTCGACGACATCGTCGTCCTGTCGCAGTGGGTGGATTCGGAAGCCGGCGCCTGCTGCAAGATCCTCGCTCCGCTGCCGGTCGATCCCGAGATCAACGGCGAAGGCGCCGGTATCGCGGTACGCAAGGACGAACAGGCTCTCGCCGACAAGTTCACGGCCGCGATCGCAGCGATCCGCGCCAACGGCAAGTACAAGGAAATCAACGACAAGTACTTCGATTTCGACGTCTACGGCGACAACTGATCGAACCTTGACGATATTCGGCGGAAGGCCTGCCTTCCGCCGTTTTCATCGCGATGGCCGAGCGTAGCGGACGGCCAAATCATCTTCACGAAGCAGGATGCGGCGATTTTGCGGTTTACAGCCCGCCCGGCAGACCATAAACCGCCCACGGCGCAGCGAGGGCTTGTCCTGACGCGCTTTTCCCTTTTAATGAGACGAACAGGAAGCGGCACATCATAAGCCGCAGGGGAACATGAAACGATGAGCGGATGGCTTTCCGCCCTCTTTGCCAATCTCGACCCGTTCTGCGGTCCCGTCGGGCTCTTCACATGGCTGGCCGGCGACGGGCTGATCGCCTGCGGCGATGCGGGCTGGGGCGACGAGATCGCCTTCGGGGTGAAGGTGACGATATCGCTCGCGCTCGCGACGCTGCCGGTCGGGCTGCTGCTCGGCTTCACGATCGCGCTCGCGGCGCAGTCGCGCGACAGGATGCTGAGGCTCGCCGCGGGCATCTACACGACGATCTTCCGCGGCCTTCCCGAACTGCTGACGCTGTTCATCGTCTATTACGGCGCCCAGCTGCTGATCCAGTCGGTGCTCGGCGCCGTCGGCTACAACGAGCGGGTCGAGATCAACGCCTTCTTCGCCGGTCTCGTGGCGCTTGCCGTCGTCTTTTCCTCCTATTCCTCCGAGGTGCTGCTGTCGGCCTTCCGCGCCATCCCGCGCGGCCAGTACGAAGCCGGCGACGCGCTCGGCCTTCGGCGCGGGCGCACGATGATCCTGATCATCCTGCCGCAGCTCATCCGCATCGCGCTTCCCGGCCTCACCAATCTGTGGCTGATCCTGCTGAAGGACACGTCCTACGTTTCGGTGATCGGGCTCGCCGACATCGTCCGTCAGACGGGCATCGCCGCCCGCGTCAGCAAGGAAGCCTTCTTCTTCTATTTCATCGCCTGCCTTCTGTATCTCATCCTGGCGATGATCTCCTCCTTCGGTCTCGGCTATGTCGAGCGCTGGGCGAAACGATCGGAGGCACGCCGTTGAGCGCCGTCAAGGATCTTATCCCGCCCCGCCCCGCGCCGGCCGTCGCCGCGCGCCCGCTGACCGCGTCCCGCGTCGTCGGCATCGTCGTCCTCGCTCTCTGGCTTGCGCTCGCGCTTTCGCTCGTCGCGATGGTCGTCGAGGGCTGGGATCCGGCCAAGTTCGAAAGATATGGCCCGCGTTATCTCAACGGCCTGTGGACGACGATCTCGCTGGTAGGCATCTCGATCCTGCTCGGCGCTCTCCTGTCCGCACCGATCGCCTTCGCCAGGATGTCGGCGAACCGGTTTCTCAACGGTTTCGCCTACGCCTACGTCTATATCTTCCGCTCGACGCCGCTGCTCGCGCAGTTGTTCCTGATCTACTACGGGCTCGGCAGTTTCAGGCCGCAGCTTGAATCCGTCGGCCTGTGGTGGTTCTTCCGCGAGGCATGGTATTGCGGGCTCTTTTCGCTCACGCTGAATACGGCCGCCTATCAGGCGGAAATCCTGCGCGGCGCAATCCAGAGCGTCCCTCAGGGGCAGCGCGAAGGTGCGGCCGCGCTCGGGATCTCGAAGCAGATCGCGTTCTGGAAGGTCATCATGCCCCAGGCGCTGATCGTGGCGCTGCGTCCCTATGGCAATGAAGTGATCCTGATGATCAAGGGTTCGGCCGTCGTCGCCATCGTCACCGTCTACGACCTGATGGGCGAAACGCGCTATGCCTTCTCGCGCACCTTCGACTACCAGACCTATCTTTGGGCGGCGATCTTCTACCTGTCGATCGTCGAGGCCCTGCGCCATCTCTGGGCCTTCATCGAACGTCGCCTGACCCGCCATCTGACCCGGTAGCAGCACTCCGGCATCGCCGCTGCCAAACCATTGAAACAAAATACGATTTCCGTTGCCTCGCGAGGTTTTTCAGATTTCCTTAAGCATGACGTGCTCCCCTGTCCTGTGACGCTCTGGCGGCGGCGTCATAAAAAGGGAACAGCCATGTTGGAACTTGAGATGATGTTGCGGGGCTACGGCCTCACCACCGCACAGATCTTCTATCGCATGCCCGACCATCCGGCGCTGCTGCAGACCTATGTCTGGCAGGACTACGACCTCGCTCCCGATTTCCCCGAGATGAGCGGCTTCCTGAGGTTCTGGCGCGAGACGCTCGACGGGCCGCTGCATTCGGTGCGCTACGTCCATCGCAAGCTGATATCGGCGAGCGAATGGCGCTCGGTCAGGGGTGAGATCATCCTCCACTGACAGCAGCATCTTCGCGCGCGCGATTGCCAAACGGCGTCCCGACGCTTAAAGCGCTCGCGACACCTGCGGCGGCGCGTCGTTCCCGGCACGCACCGGACGCTGCAGCACTCTAACATTGCGCATCGCCCGTTCGAAATCGGTTCCGGTTTTCACGTCGATGCGCGGGGATGACGGCAATGGCGAAGATCGACGAAGAAGCGCTGGCGGAAGCCTACAACCGTGCACTGGCGCTGGAAAAAGCCGGCGATATCGATGCGGCCGTGAAGGCCTATCAGGACGTGCTCGACATCGATCCGGAAGACCATGGCGGCGCCGCCGTCCGGATCGCCTCCATGGGCCGCGGCGAGGCACCGCCGAAAGCGCCGGACGCCTATGTCGAGACCCTGTTCGACCAGCATGCCGAAAGCTTCGAGGACATTCTCGTCGAGCAGCTGGGTTACGCAGTCCCGGTCATGGTGCGCCAGCGCCTGCAGGAACTGCAGCTCGGCCCGTTCAAGCGCATGCTCGACCTCGGCTGCGGTACCGGTCTGACCGGCGGCACGCTGCGCGACATGGCGGACGACATCACCGGCATCGACATTTCCGAAAACATGGTCGAGATCGCCCATGAGAAGGAGCTCTACGAGACGCTCTACGTCGCCGAGGTCGAGGATTTCCTCGAGGACAACGACGACGAGGCCTTCGATCTCGTCACCGCCACCGACGTGCTGCCCTATCTCGGCGCGCTCGAACCGCTCTTCTTCGGTGCGGCCGAAAACATGGCGCCCGGCGGCATTTTCGTCTTCTCCTCCGAAGCGCTCGCCGAGGCGGACGGCCGCAGCTACGTCGTCGGGCCGCACCAGCGCTTCCTGCATTCGCCGGACTATATCCGGGCGCGCCTTGCCGATACGGGTTTCGAACTGGTGGAAATGACCGATATCAACGTCCGCATGCAGGACGGCCATCCGAGCCCGGGGCATCTGGTCATCGCCCGCCTCTCCTGAACCGGCGACGTCCTCATCGCGGAGGCGGTCGCTTCCGCGGCAAGGCCCGGCAGCCAGGCCGCGGCGATCTTTTCTTGGGCCCGTTTAGAGGGTAAACAGGCTCGGATCGGGAGGCTCTTGATGACGCTGTAGCGCTATTTCATAGCCCAGGCCTATAACAACGCCTGGGCCAATCACCGGCTGCTGCGGGCATGCGCCATGCTGTCGCCGGACGAGCTTTCGGCTCCGCGCACGAGCTTCTTTCCGTCGATCGTCCATACGCTGAACCATA
>JBQGDG010000043.1:0-4203 GCA_052038935.1 Neorhizobium sp.
CTGCCGCAAGCATGACCTCTGGATCGTCTGCGACGAGGTTTACGAACAACTGATCTTCAAGGGCACCGATTTCGCCTCCCCCTTCGATATGCCCGCGCTTGCCGAACGCACCATCGTCGTGTCGTCGATTTCGAAATCCCACGCCGCGCCGGGCTTCCGTTCCGGTTGGGCGGCCGGCCCGGAGGAATTCTGCGAAAGGTTGCTGCCGGTCTCCGAAACCATGCTTTTCGGCGTGCAGCCCTTCATCTCCGACATGACGGCACTCGCCCTTTCCCGGTATTTCGACACCGCCGACGTGATGCGCGAAAACTACGCCCGCCGCGCCGCCATCGTCGAAAAATCCTTTACCGGCAGCAATCTGGTAAAGCCCATGCCGCCGGAAGGAGGCATGTTCATCCTCCTCGACGTCACGGCAACCGGCCTCAACGGCGAGGAATTCGCCTGGGAACTGCTGCGCCAGGAAAAGGTCGCGGTCATGCCGGGCACGTCCTTCGGCGACCAGGCGGCCGGGTTCCTTCGCATCTCGCTGACGGTGCCGGAAGATGTGCTTCAGGCCGCGATGGGTCGCATTGCCGATCTCGCCGGCCGTATCGTATCCCACGCGACATCCGCCAAGGAAGCACCGCCGCATGTCAGATAAGCCGGCACCGGACAGCTGGAAGACGGTGGGCGAGACGCTGATCGACCTTCTCGAAGCCAATGACGTCGACGTGGTCTTCGGCATTCCCGGCGTCCATACGGTGGAACTCTATCGCGGCCTCGCGGCCTCGAAGATCCGCCACATCACCCCGCGCCACGAACAGGGCGCCGGCTTCATGGCCGATGGTTATGCACGGGTCAGCGGCAAGCCCGGCGTCTGCCTTGTCATCACCGGGCCGGGTCTGACGAACATCATCACACCGATGGCGCAGGCCTATCAGGACAGCGTGCCGATGCTGGTGATCTCCGGCGTCAATGCCCGCGCCACGCTCGGCCACGGCCGCGGACGGCTGCACGAATTGCCCGACCAGCGCGGCATGATGGCGACGCTGGCGCTGATGTCCCATACGCTGCACGACGCCGACGATCTCTCCGACGTCATGCAACGCGCCTTTTCGATCCTCCGCTCGGGGCGGCCGGGGCCGGTGCATGTCGAGATCCCGACCGACGTGATGGCGCTGCCGGTAAGGCCACCGCGCCTGCGCACCATCCGCCCGGCGCGTCCGCGCGCGGAAGCGGGGACGATGGCGGAGGCGGCAGCCCGCTGTCTCGCAGCCCGAAAACCGGTCGTGCTCGTCGGCGGCGGAGCGGTCGAGGCATCGAGGGACATCCTGGCACTTGCTGAAAGGCTCGACGCACCGCTGGTGACGACGACCAACGCGCGCGGCGCCTTTGCCCATCATCCGCTGTCGGTGCCGGCAAGTCCGAGCCTTGCATCGGTGCGCGGCCTCATTGCCGACGCCGATCTGGTGCTTGCCTTCGGTACGCAGATGGGCCAGACCGATTACGACATGTATGCCGATGGCGGGTTTCCCGAACTTGCCAACCTGATCCGCATCGACATCGATGCCGAACAGCTTGCACGGGGACCGCAGGCGGCTCTGTCGATCCTGTCCTCTGCGGAAAATGCCGCTGCGGACCTATTGGGCGCAGTCGGCTCCGGCAACCGGCCGCAAGCGAACGGAGCAGGGCGCGCGGACGAGACCCGCAGCGCCGCGATGGCCGAGCTGACACCGAAGATGCGCGCCGAGATCGCCGTTCTCGACACGGTTCGCAATACTCTGCCCGGTGTCATCATCGTCGGCGATTCCACCCAGGCGGTCTATGCCGGCAATCTCTACTACGAGGCGGGCCGTCCGCATGGCTGGTTCAACGCGGCCACCGGCTTCGGTGCGCTCGGTTACGGTCCGCCGGCCGCCATCGGTGCGGCGATCGGAGATCCGGCCGCTCCCGTCGTCTGCCTGACCGGCGACGGCGGTTTCCAGTTCACCCTGGCCGAGATCGGTGCCGCAAAAGATGCAGGCGCCGGGGTGATCTTCCTCGTCTGGAACAATGACGGATATCAGGAAATCGAAAGCTACATGGTGGAAAACGGCATCGAACCCGAAGGCGTGAAGCCGACGCCTCCGGATTTTCTGAAAGTCGCCGAAGCCTTCGGCCTGCCTGCGACCCGCTTGTCAGACATCGACGACCTGCCGGCGGAACTTCGAAGGCTCCGCCGGATCAAGGGGCCGTCGCTGATCGAAATCCATCAGGCGAATACGGCAGGCGCGACCGCTTGACGATGGCTGGGCCTAGCCGGAATCGCCCGCATCCGCCACGTGCTCGTCACGCTCGACATTTCCTTCCGCACCGCTCGCCTTGCGGGCCTTGTTGATCTCGATGCTGGCCGGGCTTGGCCGCTTGTTGCCGGGAGCCTCGCCGGTGCCGCAACTGCTGGCAACGTTCGGCTGGCTGCTGCCGAAGCGGGTGGCTTCCCGGGATGTGCTGTCACGTTCCATGCTGTCCTCCATCGTTGCTGGTGGAGAACACGGAAGGTGCGGGGTGGTTCCTTGTCGTGCGGAAGCGGGTCTCGTTTTGGCTACATCCGGTGACAGCTGCTGGGCTCGTTGCATCCGGCAATGGGCTACACTATCGGTCAACCATGAGCACGTCGCGTTCGAATATCAACATAAAGGCACTCGGCATTCATTGGCGGGATGGCCGTCTTCTGGCCTCGGAAGTCTATGATAGCCACGGTCACGTCAGTGGCGTGCGTCCACTCGGCGGAACCGTAGAATTCGGCGAATGCTCTGCAACAGCAGTAAAGCGCGAGTTCCTCGAAGAACTCGGGATCGAAATAGCGGTCCTGTCGGGACCGGCAATCATCGAAAACATATATGCTTTTGAAGGCGAAAACGGCCACGAGATCATATTCGTTTTCGAGATCGATTTCGTCTCCGACGATTATCGGCATCATGAGACGATGACTTTCAACGAAAGTGACGGAACCTCCGGTATTGCACGGTGGTACGACTTGAACGAGCTCGATCGTCCTGGTTTCCCGAGGCTTTATCCGACAGGCTTGAAAGCTATACTGACCAGGTAGCGCCGTTCGGAACCGCAAGCCCAGCCTCCATCTTCGAGATGGGAAGTCGGCGGCATGACACGCGATGTTGATGTCCGCTCCTGGCGCGGGGAGACCACAGGCTGCCGCCGATGGCTCTCAGCGGCATGTCAGCTATCGGCCCGATAGCGGTCATCAGTTATCGAAGAAGCCCCAACCATCCGCCCAACCTTGATGTAGTTCAGCAAGCATACGAAGCCGCGCTTCAGCTTCCGTGATTGCATCGGCAGATGGAAGCATTACCTTCGAAGCAGTGACGTCCCAAGCAGCGTCTGGTGAGTGACCTTGGTCGACGGCTACCTTAAAGCCTTCCGCCTCAGCGTCAGCGGCAAACCGGTTTGCAGACGCCAGATCGGAGAAGAGATGAGAGAAATCGATAAGTCTAACTGAACTGAGGTTTTTTCCCTCGGCATCAAACCTCAAGAGAATTGCGGTATTCTCGTCAAGAAGCGGCAGCGGCATGCAAAGCTTCCTCAGAGGTGGGACTGCTGACCTGCGAAAAGACCTGATTTCGGCCAATATTTCAATGGCTGCTTCCGGCGAGTTTCGGTCATGACGGTTTTCGGCCCTAAGCGGTCATTGCCAACTCCCTGAAGACAGACACCGCCGATTGGCGATGTTTTTCGGTGTACGTTAAATAAACGCCGAAGCCAGCAGGCAAATAGTGCTCTACATCAGCCGCCATTAATCATGGCGAAGACTTCATCGAACCGGCCGTCCGCTTCTGCGCGGCGTGCATATTGCGAATACTGGACCATGATCTCGGGTCTGGTCGGCTCACTGCAGAGTTGCATGACAACGTCGTCGGCAAAATCATCCAGCGGCACGCCCTCTCGCTCCTCTTGACCGGGCGTCAAACCCGTTTTGACCTGTGGGGGAATGACTTCGATGACATCAATCTTTCCTTTGAGGGCCTCACGTAGAGACACCGTGTAGCTGTGGATCGCGGCTTTTGATGCATTGTAGGTTGGCGAGATGACAAGAGGCACGAAGGCGAGGCCGGAGGTTACATTGACGATCGAAGCATCTGGCTGTGTCTGAAGGTGATCGACCAAGGCATTCGTAAGTCGGATCGGGCCAAGGAGATTCGTCGTGACCGTAGCTTCTGCATCAGAAAG
>JBQGDG010000044.1:0-10903 GCA_052038935.1 Neorhizobium sp.
CCGAACATCCGCGACGGTGCAGCGATCGCCTTCGCCCACGGCCTCAACGTGCATTTCGGCCTGATCGAGCCGAAGGCGTCTGTCGACGTGGTGATGATCGCGCCGAAGGGCCCGGGCCACACGGTGCGCGGCGAATACCAGAAGGGCGGCGGCGTTCCCTGCCTCGTCGCCATCCACCAGAACGCTTCGGGCAACGCGCTCGAACTGGCGCTCTCCTATGCCTGCGGCGTCGGCGGCGGCCGCTCGGGCATCATCGAGACCAACTTCAAGGAAGAGTGCGAAACCGACCTCTTCGGCGAACAGGTGGTTCTCTGCGGCGGTCTGGTCGAGCTCATCCGCGCCGGCTTCGAGACCTTGGTCGAAGGCGGTTATGCGCCGGAAATGGCCTATTTCGAGTGCCTGCACGAAGTGAAGCTGATCGTCGACCTGATCTATGAAGGCGGCATCGCCAACATGAACTACTCGATCTCCAACACCGCCGAGTGGGGCGAATACGTCACCGGCCCGCGCATCATCACGGAAGAGACGAAGGCCGAGATGAAGCGTGTCCTGAAGGACATCCAGACCGGCAAGTTCACCTCCGACTGGATGCAGGAATACCGCTCGGGCGCGGCCCGCTTCAAGGGCATCCGCCGCAACAACGACGCCCACCAGATCGAGGAGGTCGGCACCAGGCTGCGTGCCATGATGCCCTGGATCGGCAAGAACAAGCTCGTCGACAAGGCCGTCAACTGAGCCAGTCGAGCATGTGAACAAGTCAGAAGGCCGGAGCGCAAGCTCCGGCCTTTTGCGTTGTGCAACGCGGTTCCCGGCCGTCGTTCATGTCACTTGAAACGGATGGCGGCGGCGCGCTCATCAAACTGGAACTCCGGCCCGCCATGACGGGCCAGCATGATCCCCCCAGTCATGCGGTCTGAAACTGGAGAAACCCGTTATGAAGTTGATTGCTGGAGCGATGATTGCGATGGCGGCGAGCACGATGACCGCTTCGAGTAGCGAGAGCAAGGTCGTGGTCACGCCGGTTACACGGACAACGACGACCATGACCGGGCAGCCGATCGCCTTGCCGGATGGAAATCCGGAAGTGACCGTGTCGATCTACGAAATACCGCCTGGAGCCAGGCTGCCGCAGCATCGCCATCCGAGTATCCGGTATGGCTACATGCTGTCGGGCCGTCTGCAGGTCACGAATGCGGATACGGGCACCGTCTCCGATTTTCGGCAGGGTGACTTCATCGTCGAGTCGCTCGGTCAGTGGCACTCGGCCGTCAATCCGGGCAATGAAGCCATCAGGCTGCTGGTAATCGATCAGGCGCCGGTCGGCGCAACGATTGTCGAGCCCAGGCCTTAGAAGACGTCCGCCGCCCGGACAGCGGCAGACATACGGTTTCCGGCTGCGGATGGAAAATGCCGGCACGATCCTGCAGCGACCGATATCTGTCGCGCCGCGCGACCACTCGCGCGGCGCCTGCCGTTCAGGATTTGGGCGGGACAACGCCCTTGGTCAGGATGAAGCAGCCATAGAAGCGCGTTTCCCCGGTCGCTATCACGCAATAGGCCTGCTTCGCCTTTTCATAGAATGCGAACCGCTCTATCCCGTACATGGGGGCCGACATACCTTCTGCTGCATCGATCTCTGCCTGAACCTCCTGCTGGATGTCCGGGATCGTGTCCGGCTCGCCCATGATCTCCATGCGACCGACCGAAGGCTGCAGCGGCGTGTCGAGCGGAAGCACCGACAGGACGGCCTGCATCGCGCGGGCCGCCGTGACGTTGTCGATCCTCAGAAGCCGGCCGAGCGTAGTCTGACGGGCGATCGAGTCGGACGGGAAATTGGTGTCGGCGATCACCAGCGTATCGCCGTGCCCCATGGATTTCAGGGCATGAAGGACATCGGCGTTGAGCGCGGGGTCCAGGTTCTTCAGCATGCGAAAACTCCTCCGATACCGGGCGGTTCGCCCGACCGGACACCGTTATGGCAAGGAATTGGCGATGCGTGCCAGCGAAATGTCACGGAGACAAAAATCTCAGGTGCGCTTATAGGTCAGCATTGCTGACCTGTCGGAATTTATGTAAAGCAATAAACAGAAAATTGAAATAAGAGGAAACATCCCGTGCTTGATTGGGAACATATTTTCGCCACGCGATCCGGACGGATGAAGGCGTCGGAAATCCGTGAACTGCTGAAATTGCTCGAGCAGCCCGATATCATCTCCTTCGCAGGCGGAATTCCGGATCCCAAGCTGTTTCCTGCCGAAGCCTTCCAGGCGGCCTATGCTGACATCTTTTCCGGCGCGCAGGTGAACTCGGCGCTGCAGTATTCGGTGAGCGAAGGCTACAAGCCGCTGCGTGACTGGATCGTCCGCGACGTCGGCAAGATCGGCATCGAATGCACCGCCGACAATGTGTTCATCACGTCCGGTTCGCAGCAGGCGCTCGATTATCTCGGCAAGCTCTTCCTGTCGCCGAACGACACCGCTCTCGTCACCTGGCCGACCTATCTCGGCGCGCTCTCCGCCTTCAACGCCTATGAGCCGAACTACGACCAGTTGTCGCTGAACGGCAACCGCACGCCGGACGCCTATCGCGACACCGCATCGAAGGCCGGCGGCTCCGTCAAGTTCGCCTATCTCTCGGCTGATTTCTCCAATCCGACCGGTGAGACGATCGACCGTGCCGGTCGCGAGAAGCTGCTGGCGCTTGCCGACGAACTCGACATCGCCATTCTCGAGGATGCTGCCTACCAGAACCTTCGTTTCGATGGCGAGCCGGTACCGCCGATCCTGTCGCTCGACATCGCCCGCAGCGGGGGGATCGAAAATACCCGCACGATCTACAGCGGCAGCTTTTCCAAGACGCTGGCGCCGGGCCTGCGTGTCGGCTTCGTCATCGCCGCCATGCCGGTCATCCGCAAGCTCGTCCTGATGAAGCAGGCGGCGGACCTTCATTCCTCGACCATCAACCAGATTGCGGTGGAGCACGTCGCCTCGCGCGGTTTCGCCGATCAGGTCGCCAGGATCAAGCGGGTCTACAGCGCTCGCCGTGACGCCATGCTGGCCGCGCTTTCGAAATACATGCCGGAGAATACGTCCTGGACGAAACCGGAAGGCGGCATGTTCGTCTGGATCACGCTTCCCGAAGGCATGGACGGTGCCGAACTCCTGGCGAAATCGCTGGCGACGGAAAAGGTCGCATTCGTTCCCGGCAAGGCGTTCTATGCTGACGGCAGCAATCCCAATACGTTGCGCGTCAGCTTCTCCTGCGCCAACGAGGAGCTGATCGACGAGGGCATGAAGCGCCTCGGCCGATTGATCGCCAATGCCTCCGTCGAGGCGCATGAAAGCCTGCCGATCATCTGACCGGCATCCGCGTGGAGGGCGGAAGCGCCAAGTTTCCGCCTTTTCCTCCCGATACTTCCGTACACGTCAAACAATGTCACAAGAGTGTCGCTGACGTATGTTTTGAGCGGCGTCATCTCAAACAGGATGACCCTCATGAAGAACCTTCTGTCCACATTCACGGCGCTCGTCGCCCTCGGTCTCGCCGGCGTCGCCAGTGCCGCCGATCTCGTGATCTACACCAGCCAGCCGAATGCTGACGCCCAGGCAACCGTGGACGGTTTCAAGACTGCCAATCCCGGCATCGAAGTCGAATGGGTTCGTGACGGAACGCCGCAGATCATGGCCAAGCTGAACGCCGAGATCGCCGCAGGCAATCCGGTCGCCGACGTGCTGCTGATCGCCGACACGGTGACCTTCGAGCGTATGAAGCAGGCAGGCCAGCTGCTGGCCTACAAGTCGCCGGAAGCCGCCAATTTCGACGCCTCCCTCTATGATGCCGACGGCTATTACTACTCGACCAAGCTGATCACCACCGGCATCATGTACAACACCCAGGCCGCGATGAAGCCGGAAAGCTGGGCCGATCTCGCCAAGCCGGAAGCCAAGGGCCTCGTCACCATGCCGAGCCCGGTCGCATCCGGCGCCGCTCTCATTCACGCTCAGACGCTTGCTGCGGTCGACGGTCTCGGCTGGGACTACTACAAGCAGCTGAAGGACAATGGCGCGGTTGCCGCCGGCGGTAACGGCGGCGTTCTGAAGGCCGTCGCCTCGGGCGAAAAGGCGGACGGCGTCGTCGTCGACTACCTGCCTATCCGCGAAAAGGCCAAGGGCGCTCCGGTCGAGTTCGTGTTCCCGAAGGAAGGCGTCTCCGCCGTCACCGAGCCGGCCGCCATCCTGTCTTCGACCAAGCACCAGGAAGCCGCCAAGAAGTTCATCGACTATCTTCTGTCCGAAAACGGCCAGAAGATAGCCGCTGGCCTCGGCTACATCCCGGCCCGCAACGGTATCGACCTGCCGGCCGGCTATCCGGCTCGCGAGCAGATCAAGGTTTTGCCGCTCGACGCTGCCGATGCCCTCAAGAACTCGGAAAAGGACGTCAAGACCTTCTCCGATATCTTCGGCACGAAGGGCTGATATAAAGCCTGATGTTCCGATCTCAGAATCGGGGAGACAGCCAGCCCCGCTGGCTGTTTTCCTTTGTCGTCGTGGTGATCTTCTTCCTCAGCGTGCTGCCGCTCGGCTGGCTTGCCGCGACGGGCATGGCATCCGCCCTCCAGGGCGGTGCGCGCGAACTCCTCTCCGATCCCGCCGTCTGGCAGGCGGTCTATGACACGCTCACCACGTCCTTTCTCGGCATGATCGCAGCCGTCGCTCTCGGCGGCGGTTTCGCCCTGCTGCTGACGCTCTTCGACATCCGCTGCAAGACCGCTCTCGGTTTCCTCTTCATGCTGCCGACGATGATCCCGCCACAGGTGACGGCCCTGTCGTGGATCGGCATGACCGGACCGTCCAGCGCGCTGCTGAAGGCGATCGGCATGGCGCCGCCGCTCGGGTCTCCGCAGCCGCTCTATTCGATCGGCGGTATTGCCCTGCTTTACGGCGTGCAGAACGCGCCGCTGGTCTTCCTGTCGCTGCGCGCCGGTCTTCTGGCGCTGCCGCGCGACGGAGTGGAGGCGGCGCGGTTGTCGGGTGCATCGTCCTGGCAGGTCTTGAAAGACGTTATCCTGCCCCTCTCTCTGCCCGGCTTTGTCGCCGGCGCGGCCATCGCCTTCGTGTCCTGCGTCGGCAATTTCGGCATCCCCGCCATCCTCGGCATTCCCGCCTCGATCTACACGCTGCCGACGCTGATCTATTCGAAATTCGCAGCTTTCGGTCCAGGTACCTTCGCAGACGTCTCGCTGCTCTCCGGTCTGATCGCCGTTCTCTCGGTGATCGGCCTGACGGTGGAGGAACGGGTTCTGCGCGGCCGCGACTACCGCGTCATCGGCCTGTCCGGCCAGGTGGCGATGTTCAGGCTCGGCAAATGGCGGCCGCTCGGCGAACTGATCCTCTGGCTTGCGATATTCGTGATGCTGGTCATGCCGCTGACGGCGCTGATTGCGAGTTCCCTGGCGCCGGCCTATGGCGTGCCGCTGACGCCCGCGACAGCGACGCTCGACGCCTATCGCGAAGTGTTGTTCCGGCAGGCGATCACACGTACCGCATTCTTCAACTCGGTCTCGCTATCGCTGGCGACCGCGATCGGTCTCCTGGTGGTGACGGTCCTCACCGGCTATTATCTCGTGCGCAGCAGGAGCCGGCTTGCCCCCGTCCTTTCGGCGCTGGCGGAAATTCCCTACGCGTTGCCGGGCATAGTGCTCGCCGTGGCGCTGATCCTCGTTTTCGCCGCGCCGATACCGGTGATCCACGTCTCGATATACGGCACGATCTGGATCATCCTGATCGCCTATTTCTCCAGTTTCTTCGCCGTCAGCCTCAAGCCTGTGGTCAGCGCCTTCCGCCAGCTCGATCCTTCGCTGGAGGAGGCGGCCCGGCTTTCGGGTGCCGGCTTCGGACGACGCCTGACGGATATCGTGGTGCCGCTTGTCGCGCCGGCGGCCGGCGCCTCCGTGATTCTCGTCTTTCTCATCGCCTGCAACGAGCTCACCGTGTCGGCGATCCTCTGGTCGGCCGGCACGCAGACGCTCGGCGTGGCGATCTACAATCTCGACGACAGTGGCAGCTTCAATCTTGCCTCCGCACTGTCCGTCCTCGTGGTCATCATGGTGATCGCGATGATGCTGGTGCTCGAACTGATGGCGAAAAGGCTGCCGAAAGGTGTGGTACCGTGGCGAAGCTGATCCTCAACCACCTGTCCAAGGCCTTCGAAACCGGCGGCCGACCGGCCGTCAACGACGTATCCCTGAGCGTGCGCGACGGTGGTTTTCTGGCGTTGCTGGGACCCTCCGGCTGCGGCAAGACGACCGTCCTGCGCATGATTGCCGGCTTCGAGCAGCCGAGCGACGGCTCGATCCTGCTCGGCGACCGGGTTCTGGCCGATGCCGGGGAGATGGTTGCACCGGAACATCGAAACATGGCTATGGTCTTCCAGTCCTATGCCCTGTGGCCGCATATGAGCGTCGCCGACAATGTCGGCTATCCGCTGAAGGTGCGCGGTGTCACCGGTGAGCGACGCAGCCTCAAGATCAGGGAGGCGCTGGCGGCTGTACGGCTCGAAGCCTATGCCGATCGCCGGCCGGCCGATCTTTCCGGCGGCCAGCGCCAGCGGGTGGCGCTCGCCCGCTGCCTCGTCACCGAACCGGATGTCGTGCTTCTCGACGAGCCGCTCGCAAATCTCGACCGTCATCTGCGCCAGGAGATGGAGGAGACCTTCCGTGAATTCCATGCGCGCTCGGGCGCCACGATGATCTACGTGACCCACGACCAGGCCGAAGCGATGGCGCTTGCGACGGATGTCGCGGTCATGTCCGAGGGCCGGTTGCTGCAGGTGGCGAGCCCGCAGGAGATCTATGCACGGCCGGAAGGCCGGCTGGTCGGCGGTCTGGTCGGGCAGGGTGCAATCCTCACCTGGCCGGCAGCGGATTCTGGCGACCGGCTGCTGGACTGGCCCGTCCTGCAGCAGCAGCTGACCAGTCGCGACAGCAATCGATGTGCAGACATACTCGTCCGGCCGCAGGATGTTGAGATCACCGGCGAAGGCATGCCTGCCACCGTCGTCTCCGTTCTCTTCGAGGGAGAGCGCTATGCCCTGAAACTGACGCTCGGCGACGAGCAGGTGCTTCGCGCCTTCAGCCGCCAGCCGGTCAGCGTCGGTGACAGGGTGTCCATCATCATCCGTTCCGCCTGGAGGCTGTAGCCGGTAGCCAGCCCCGGTTCCGCTGGTTAAGGTGCCCATCGCAATAGGGAAGCATGCATGTCTCTGCGCCTCGCCACCTTCAACATCGAAAACCTCATGACGCGTTTCGATTTCTCCGGCTGGCGCAACCAGTTGCGTCAGGACCGCGTGCTGAGGCTTTTCGAGGTCGGTAGCAGGGAGGAATACGAGCAGCTCGAGCAGGCCCGGCTGATCGCACAGACCGACGACACGCGCCAGCTTTCAGCGCTGGCGATAGCCGATGCGGATGCCGACATCCTGTGTCTGCAGGAGGTCGACAACATGCCGGCGCTGCAGGCCTTCGAATACGGCTATCTCTACCGCATGGTCGGCAACGGTTACCGGCAGAAGTTTCTGGTCGAGGGAAATGACAGCCGCGGCATCGACGTGGCGGTGCTGATGCGAGAGGAGACCCGCCACGGAGAGAAGATCGAAGTCATCGATATTCGCAGCCACGCCATGCTGACTTACCGGGACCTCGATCTCTTCAACGACGAACTTGCGCTGACGAACCGCCCGGCCGACAAGATTTTCAAACGCGACTGTCTGGAGCTCGAACTCAGGATCGGCGGCAAGCCCTTTTCGCTCTACGTCGTGCATTTCAAGTCCATGGGCAATGCGCGCGACAACAGGGACGGGCGTCTGGGTACGATGGCGATCCGCACGGCCGAGGCGAGAGCCGTGCGGCACATTATCGAACGGCAATTCGGCGGCGGGCCTGCGACCGGCATGAACTTCGCCATTTGTGGCGACATGAACGACTATCAGGAGCGGATCAGGGTGGTCGGTACGCGCCGCAGCGGTTATCGGTTCGAGCCGTTGCGGGAGGAGGCGAGCGCGCTCGACGTGTTCAGCCATGACGGCTTCGCCGAGAATGTCGTGATGCGGCGCGATGTCATGGATCGCTGGACGCTTTATCACGCCCGCGGGCCTCAGGAACAGCATCTCTGCCAGCTCGACTATATCTGGCTGTCGCCGGCCCTGGCCGCCGCCAATCCGTCCGCCGTGCCCGACATCATCCGTAACGGCCAGCCGTTTCGCACCGTCTTCCCGCCGGGGCAGGAGGTGGAGCGTTTCCCGCGCATCGGCTGGGATCGACCCAAGGCGTCGGATCATTGCCCCGTGGTTCTGGAGTTTTCCCTGGCATGACGACAACGCCCCGCGGCATCTGGCCACCGAGCGACAACACCGTGAGGGTCGATGGCCTCGACCTCGCCCTGGCCGAAGGCCCGCATCCGCTATACGCTGAGCATCGGGCGGAAATCGAGGCGAACTGGAGCGAGGAACACGCGGCCAACCCTTATCTGTTCAACGGTCAGATGGTGCTGCAGCGGCATCTCGCCTTCGACAACGGTATCATTCGCGGCGTTGCCCATGTCATCCCCTATTCGACGCTTCTCTGGTGGCGCAAGCAGCCTTCACCGGAGGGTGCGTTCCATCTTTTCGGCTTTGCCGTCCTCGTATCGTCCGACAATGCCGTCATCGCGATCCGGATGAGCGAACGCACCGCCAATCCGGGGCAGGTCTATTGCGCCGCCGGTTCGCTCGATCTCAACGACGTCGTCGGCGACCGGCTCGATCTCACCGGCAACATGCGCCGGGAAGTACGGGAAGAGACGGGGATCGATCTCGACGAAGCGGAGGCGGAGCCGCATTTCTACGCCAGCCACGCCGATAACCGTGTGGTCGTTTTCCGTTTTTATCACTTCTCGGTGACCGCGCAGCAGATGGTCGCGCGCATCGAGGCGCATATGGAGGTGGATGAGGAACAGGAGATTTCCGGCGTGGTGGCCATACGATCCGCAGATCCCGGTGCACATCGCTATAATCCCCTGATGCTGCCTATTCTCGAACACCGTTTCGGCAACGCAGGGAGGTAACGCGCCGCCTTGCACACGCGTGCCGGCTCGGGCAGGGTGCCAGTCTCTACAGAGGGGGAGGACCGAAGTGGCAAGACGCTACGCCGTTTACGACGTATTCACCAACCGCCGGCTCGCGGGAAATCCCCTCGCGGTGATCTTCGATTCCCAGGACCTTTCCGACGACGCGATGCAGTCGATCGCCCGGGAGATGAACCTGTCGGAAACCGTCTTCGTTACGCCCGCAGCGGCCGGCAATCACACCGCACGCATCCGCATATTCACGCCGGCGAAGGAACTTCCTTTTGCCGGACATCCGACGGTCGGATCCGCGGTAGCGCTGGCCGAACGGGAGCATCACGCCGCCGCCGGCGACATTGATGTCGTGAGCGTTCTGGAGGAAGAGGTCGGGCCGGTCAGGTGCGCCGTCAGGATACGCCGGAACGAGGCGACATTCGCCGAATTCGACCTTCCGCGTCCCCCGGTGAATATCGACATCCCCCTGGATCGCCAGGGCATTGCCGACGCATTGACGGTGAAAGCCGGGGACATGGCATTCGAAAATCACGCGCTGTCCATCTGGACCGCCGGTGTTCCCTTTCTGCTCATTCCGCTGCGCAATCTCTCGATCGTCCAGAACCTCGAATTCGAATCGACCCTCTGGGAACGTGTCGCGCCTTTCGTGGACGGCTCTCTGGCCTCGGCCTACGTCTATTGCCGCGGCGGCGTCAATCACAGCGCCAAATTCCACGCCCGCATGTTTTCTCCCGACATGCGGATATGGGAAGATCCGGCGACGGGCGCGGCTGTCGCAGCACTCGCAGGCGCCATCCAGACCTTCGATGCCCTGCCGGACGGTCATCATCCGATCGTCGTGGAGCAGGGCGTCGAAATCGGCAGGCCATCCTTCATCCACCTGCATATCGATTCCGCGGAAGGCAGGATCGCCCGGGCTCGGATTGGTGGCCATGCGGTCAAGGTCGCGGAAGGCGTGTTGGAAATCTGACGGGAATTGCCCGGACATCCGACGCCGTTGCGGGCTTTTCGGGCAACGATATCAGCGGTCCCGATTTTTTTGAGCAGTTGCACAAAGAAAATTCGAATGGCCGCTAGACAAGCCGAAACTTCCTCTTTATATGCCCCTTCACACCGCTGGCGCGGACTACTGAGCCAGCCGGTTCGGGTGATTAGCTCAGTTGGTAGAGCAGCTGACTCTTAATCAGCGGGTCGTAGGTTCGAGCCCTACATCACCCACCATTTCTCCTAGACGGGATATGTGACAAGCCGAAGAACGGGAGTTTTCCGAAACTTCGGAACCGGGTCACATGGCTTCGCATTTTGACTGCAAGTCCAGTCGAAATGGTGCCGATCTTGAAAACTATTCTCATCCTCCTGAGCAGCATGGCGATAGCCGTGGCGGTCTTCATCTCCGGCGTGGCGTTTACGGCCTATATCATCGCCGATCCCGAACCGCATCGATTCGCGAACATGGATACGCCGGATCTCTGGACGTCGAGTCCGGTTGCCGTCGATGCCTCAAGGCAGGATTACGAGCGCATAGGCGCCGTGCCCGCGATCGCTTCCCTGCCTCCTGCATCCCGCACGAGCGAGGAAAAGCTCGCGGTCGCCGACCACAGGAACGACGGGGAGAAGAAGGGTCCCGACATCGATCCGATGCAGACCGCAGCCATCGGCCCGGATGATCAGGCCTCGGCGGGAAAAATGGATCCCGCCCATGCCGATTGGTGTTTCGACCGGTACCGCTCCTATCGGATCGAGGATGACAGCTACCAGCCCTATGGGGGCGGACCGCGCCGCCAATGCCAGTC
>JBQGDG010000045.1:0-2894 GCA_052038935.1 Neorhizobium sp.
CATCGGACGCCGTATCGACCGCCGCGCGGCCCTGCAGAATGTCGGCTCCTTCCTCGCCGACGATCCCTCCATCCCCGAAACCATCCGCGCCAGCATCCGCAACGACATTTCGCCGGATGAACATCTTCTGCTCGGTCGATATTTCTGAAACGGCGATGGGCCGCCAGCCGGGCCACTCCTGCATTCGTGGCGGTGCCACATCGTCTGGCCGGCCCGATCAGGGTTAGGCGGGAAACGGCGTCGGATCTCCGCTTCCCCGGTCCCGTCTCGAAGCCGGCTCCTGGCCGTGCACCGCGAATTTTGTGGAATCAAGCAAATCGGCGAGGGCATCGCATGCGGCGCGGGCGTTGTCGGCGCGAAGATTTGCGATGTTGAGCAGCAGACCCCGGTGGCCCGAACCCTGGCGGGCGTACCAGAGTGACAGAGGAAAGGGCGCGATCCCCCGTTCGACAGCGGCGTCCGCGAGGGCGACATCGTCAACGGCATCCGGAAGGCGGGCGACGAGAGCCAGTCCCGACGGCGTTGTATCGACCGCTGTCCCGCGCAGATGCTCCAGAACCATGCGCCGGCGTTGGGCATAGAGCGCCTTCATCCTGCGCAGATGGCGCAGGTAATGACCGTCGCCGAGAAATTCCGCAACCGCCAGCTGGGTGGTTCTGTTCGGCGACGGCGCCATGACGGCGGCGATTTCCGCGATCCTCTCCGCCAGAGCCCGCGGCGCGACGACGAAGCCCAGCCCGACCGCCGGGCTCATCGTCTTGCCGAAGGAACCGACGTGGATCACGCGCCCGGCACCCGCTCCCGATGCGAGCGCGGGCGCCGCCCGGCCGTCGATCTGCAATTCGCCGAGATAGTCGTCTTCGACGATCCAGGCGTCCTTCGCTTCGGCCCAGCCGAGAAGCGCCCGCCTGCGTGCCGGCGAGAGGGGCATGCCGAGCGGCGCCTGCTGCCCGGGCGTCACCAGGGCGAGGACGGCATCGGGCGCCCGGGCCAGCCCCTCCTCGACGCAAATACCCTGCCGGTCGACGGATATCGGCTCGACGACGAGGCCGGCCAGTTCCAATGCGCGCCTTGCCACCGGATAACCAGGTTCCTCGACCCAGGCGACACGCCCATGCGCCCGAAGCGCCATGAGGACGAGCGCGAGGCCCTGGCGGTAACCACCGGTGACGACGATCTGGTCGGCGTGACATTGCATCTGACGGCTGACCGCCAGATGGCTTGCGATCACGGCCCGCAGTCCGGGTTCGCCGCGCGGATCGCCATAAGCGGAGAAGCCGAGCGCATCGGCACGGACGGCACTCGTCCGCAACCGTGACCAGAGCTTGGCGGGGAAGGCGTCATGCGCAGGCATGCCCATCCTGAACGGAAGCGGTTTCCCCGAATAGGAAGGCGCGAAGGGAGGAAGGGGCCGGTGAAGCGGCGCTTCCGCTTGCGACCGCGGCACCGGAAGATCGGAGCGGATCCGCGTGCCGGCGGCCCCTGCCGTAAAAATCAGGTTCTCGTCGATCAGCCGGTCGTAGACGGCGCGGATGGTGCCACGCGCAACGCCCAGCTGGGCCGCCAGATCGCGACCGGACGGCAGGCGTCCCCCGGGCCGAAGCACGCCGTCGAGGATCGCCCGGCGCAGACACGAATGAATCTGTTCGCCGATCGGTTGCGCAGCAGTCCGGTCAAAGCCGGCAAACAGGTCTCCGGCCGTCTTTGGATCAATCAAGCTGCAACCTCTTGGGCCTGTCGCCCTTTAACGCGGATCTATATAGGTGGCGTTATGAAGAGCAAGACGAAACATGTCGAGGAGAAGAGGGGCGGCGCGAGCCTCTACGGTGCCTCCGTCGAATACGGGTTGCACAGCCTGCTCTGGCTGCTCGCGGAACAGCCCAAGCGTGCGAGCAGCCGCGACCTGGCAGAGATGCAGGGGCTCTCGGCGGCGATGCTGGCGAAGATCATGCCGAGGCTGGAGAAAGCCGGGATCGTCAATTCCAGTGACGGCATCAGCGGCGGTTATGAACTGGCGAAGCCCGGAACGGACATATCGATCCTCGACGTCGTCGATGCGATCGAGGGAGAGCGGCGAATCTTCGACTGCAAGGAAGTGCGCCGCGGCTGCGTGCTCTTCGGAGGCGCGCCGCCTTCCTGGTCGACGGCCGGCGTCTGCCGTATCCATGCCGTCATGCTGCGCGCGGAAAAGCAGATGCGGGCCGAGCTCGCCAGAACCAGTCTGGCCGAAATCGTCGGCGGCGAGCGCCGGCCCGCCGAATTCGAGGCCATGGTCGCTGACTGGTTCCGCAATCGCAGCGCGGCCCGCGAGGCGGCGCGCATCGCCGCCGTGAAGGAAGGGCGCCGCACGCCGCGCTGAGGCGCGTCGCCGAAAATCCAAAGATCGCGAATGACGGCCCGTCCGCCGGCAACGGCGCACGCATGCCTGCGCGCATGCGAGCAAAAGAAAATGCAATTCCCGCCCCTGCGCATCCCATGCGGGGACGGCCGCTTCGATCCCATTTCCCTCCGCGGCGCGAGCGGGCCGCGATCACGTCAATATTAGAAAGAACAATCATGAATCGCTTGAACTGGTATGAGTTCGCCGCAGACGGTGCAAAGGCCCTGGGTGGCATCCATCATTACGTCACCAAGGACACCGATCTGCCCGACCAGCTTGTCCATCTCGTTTTCCTGCGCGTATCGCAGATCAACGGCTGCGCATACTGCATCGACATGCATTCGCGCGATCTCGTCAAGGGCGGCATGTCGGTCGACAAGCTCGCGCTCGTGCCGGTATGGCACGAGGCTGCCTACCTGTTCTCGGATCAGGAGCGCGCGGCGCTTGCCTGGGCCGAAGAGGTAACCCGCGTCAGCGAAACGCATGCTTCCGACGAGGCCTATGCCGCGGCATC
>JBQGDG010000046.1:0-8428 GCA_052038935.1 Neorhizobium sp.
TCCGGATCGAGGATCTTCCCGGGCGGCACGAACCAGTCGATCGCACCGGCGGCTTCCTCCCAGAAACGCTCGGGATCGCTCCGCCACGCCTCATAGACGTCGAAATAGCGGCTTTGCATATGCACCTCCCGTTACATGAGCCGAGCCTGATGAAGGCAATCTAGGCCGGAAGGGAGGTGCCGGGAAGCCCGACCTTGGGTTTACGTGCTACCGCGCGCCGAAGATGGCCGAACCGACACGCACGCTGCTGGCGCCGAACTCCACCGCCGTCTCGAAATCTCCCGACATTCCCATCGAGAGTTTCTCCACCCCGCATTCCTTCGCAAGCTTGGCGAGAAGGGCGAAATGCGGGCCGGGATTTTCATCCGCCGGCGGAATGCACATCAGGCCCTCGATCGAAAGCCCGAGATCCTTGCGGCAGAAGTCCACGAAGGCGGACGTCTCCTTCGGCGCGATGCCCGCCTTTTGCGGTTCGAGCCCGGTATTCACCTGGACGTAGAGTTTCGGTGCCTTGCCCTGTCTTGCCATTTCCTCGGCGAGCGCACGCGCGATCTTCTCGCGGTCCACCGTCTCGATCGCATCGAAAAGCGCCACCGCGTCGGCGGCCTTGTTGGATTGCAGCGGGCCGATCAGATGCAGGACGAGGTCGCCCGTCTCGGCCTTCAGCTGCGGCCACTTGCCCTGGCTCTCCTGCACCCGGTTCTCGCCGAAGACCCTCTGCCCCGCGGCGATCACCGGCCGGATGTCGTCCGCGCCGAACGTCTTCGACACGGCGACGAGCATGACGTCGCCCGCCGGCCGGCCGGCCGTCTTCTCGGCCCTGGCGATCCTCGCCTTCACATCCTCCAGCCGTTCTTCGACGCTCATCGCCTTCATCCTCTTCGTTTTCTTGTGGCCCAAGCGATTAATGCCCATATGTGCGCTTGCCAAGGCCGGCATCCGCTAAAGTTTGAGCCTGCGTCAAAGCCCTGAAAACTTGACGCTTGCAGCCTTTCATGGTGAAGGTCTGACCCGACTCCCTCGAATTGTTTTCCCGGAATATCATCCAGATGGCGACTGAACGTTACAACCCGCGCGATGCCGAACCCCGTTGGCAGCAGAAATGGAACGAGGCGAAGGTCTTCGAGACCGACAATGCCGACCCGCGCGAAAAGTATTACGTGCTCGAGATGTTCCCCTATCCGTCGGGCCGCATCCATATGGGCCACGTTCGCAACTATGCCATGGGCGACGTCGTCGCCCGCTATAAGCGTGCCCGCGGCTTCAACGTCCTGCATCCGATGGGCTGGGACGCGTTCGGCATGCCGGCGGAGAATGCCGCGCGCGACAACAGGACCCATCCAAAGTCCTGGACCTACCAGAACATCGAATCCATGAAGAAGCAGCTGAAGGCCATGGGCCTGTCGCTCGACTGGTCGCGTGAATTCGCCACCTGCGACGTGGAATATTACCAGCAGCAGCAGCATCTCTTCCTCGACATGATGGAAAAGGGCCTGGTCTATCGCAAGCAGTCCAAGGTCAACTGGGATCCGGTCGACCAGACGGTCCTCGCCAACGAACAGGTCATCGACGGCCGCGGCTGGCGGTCCGGCGCATTGGTCGAGCAGCGCGAGCTGGTCCAGTGGTTCTTCAAGATCACCGATTTCAGCCAGGATCTGCTCGACGAACTCGACAATCTCGACCAGTGGCCGGAAAAGGTCCGGCTGATGCAGAAGAACTGGATCGGCCGATCCGAAGGCATGGCGCTGCGCTGGGAGATCGTCGCATCCACGGCTCCGGCCGGCGAAAGAGAGGTCACCGTCTACACGACGCGGCCCGACACGCTGTTCGGCGCATCCTTCCTGGCGATCGCCGCCGACCATCCGCTGGCCAAAGCGGCCGCCGAGAAGAATCCGGCTATCGAATCCTTTGCCGAGGAATGCCGCCGCCAGGGAACCTCGCTCGCGGCGCTGGAAACAGCCGAGAAGAAGGGCATCGATACCGGCATCCGCGTCAGGCATCCGCTCGACCCTTCCTGGGAACTGCCGGTCTACGTCGCCAACTTCGTGCTGATGGACTACGGCACGGGCGCCATTTTCGGCTGCCCGTCGGGCGACCAGCGCGACCTGGATTTCGCCCGCAAGTATGATCTGCCCGTCGTGCCGGTCGTCATGCCGAAGGATGGCGATGCCGCGACGTTCGAGATCGGCGACACGGCCTTCGTCGACGACGGCGTGATGATCAATTCGCGTTTCCTCGACGGCAAGTCCACCGACGAGGCTTTCCAGCTGGTCGCCGATAGACTGGCGGCCCAGCTCCTCGAGGGTACACCGCAGGGCGAGCGCAAGGTGAATTTCCGCCTGCGCGACTGGGGCGTTTCCCGCCAGCGTTACTGGGGCTGCCCGATCCCGGTCATCCATTGCGACGACTGTGGCGTCGTGCCGGTGCCGAAGCAGGATCTGCCGGTGCAGCTGCCCGACGACGTGACGTTCGACCAGCCGGGCAACCCGCTCGACCGCCATCCGACCTGGCGCCACGTCGCCTGCCCGAATTGCGGCAAGGATGCCCGGCGCGAAACCGACACGATGGACACGTTCGTCGATTCCAGCTGGTATTTCACCCGCTTCACCGCACCGCGGAACGGTACCCCGACCGATCCCAAGGCCGCCAACCACTGGCTGCCCGTCGACCAGTATATCGGCGGTATCGAACACGCCATCCTGCATCTGCTCTATTCGCGCTTCTTCACCCGCGCCATGCGCGAGACCGGCCATGTCGACGTGAAGGAGCCGTTCAAGGGCCTCTTCACCCAGGGCATGGTCGTCCACGAGACCTATCGCCTCGGCGGCGCCGGCCAGGATGGCGAATGGGTCGCGCCGGCCGATATCCGCATCGAGGAGGTCGACGGCAAGCGCACTGCGACCCTGTTGAGAACCGGCGAGAATGTCGCGATCGGCTCGATCGAGAAGATGTCGAAGTCGAAGAAGAACGTCGTGGATCCCGACGATATCATCGCCTCCTACGGCGCCGATACCGCGCGTTTCTTCGTCCTCTCCGACTCTCCGCCGGACCGTGACGTCATCTGGTCGGAAGCCGGCGTCGAAGGCGCGCATCGCTTCACCCAGCGCCTGTGGCGCCTGATCTCCGAAGCCGCCGAAAACCTTCGGGACGTCGATCCCGCGCCGGCCAGGGAAGGCGAAGGCCTCGCCATCTCACAGCTCGCCCACAAGACCCTGCAGGCGGTGCAGGGCGATCTCGACAAGCTGTCCTTCAACAAGGCCGTCGCGCGCATCTACGAACTGGTGAATGCCGTAGCCGCGCCGCTGGCCGAGGTTGCCGCCGGCAGGGGCGATGCGGCCTATCGCGCCGCCGTCAGAAACGCCGCCGAGATCCTCATCCAGATAGTGGCGCCGATGACCCCGCATCTGGCCGAGGAATGCTGGACGGCGCTCGGCAACGGCGGATTGGTGTCGCAGACCCCATGGCCGCAGTTCGACGCGGCGCTCGTCGTCGAAAACGACGTGACGCTGCCCGTCCAGATCAACGGCAAGAAGCGCGCCGAATTGACAATCGCCCGCGACGCGGATCAAAGTGCGGTCGAAGCTGCGGTCCTGGCGCTGGAAACGGTCCGGACGGCTCTCGACGGCCGGCCGCCGAAGAAGGTCATCGTTGTCCCACAGAGGATCGTGAACATTGTTGCCTGACCGTTCATCACTGCTGCCGCGCCGCATCACTCTCGCATTGGGCCTCGCGCTGGTCGCGGGCCTCGCCGGATGCCAGGTCCGCCCGCTTTATTCCGAAGCCGGCGGCACCGGGCCGAAGCTCGCATCCGTAAGCTTTTCGGAGCCTCGCAATCGCGTCGAGCAGGTCGTTCGCAACGAACTCGTCTTCCTGGCGGCTGGCGGTGCGGGCGAGCCCCTCAATCCTGCCTATGACGTGACGCTCAACGTCTCCAGCACGGCATCCAACATCCTCGACGACGACGGCCTTGCGGAAACCGGCATCCCGGTACCCGGGCGTGTCCAGGTGACCGGTTCCTATACGCTGACCCGCGTCAGCGACGGCCAGGTTCTCAAGCGCGCGGAACGGTCGACGGTTGCCCTGGTGGACGTCTCGCGCCAGAGCTTCGCCAAGCTGCGGGCCATCCGCGACGGCGAAAACCGCGCCTCGCGCGAACTGGCGGAGTTCATCCGGGCCGATATCGCCATCGTCCTGGCAAAAGAACCGCCGCAGCAGCCGACATGGCAGAAATAAAGTCGCACGAGTTCGATCGTTTCGTCGAAAAAGGCGCCGAGCTCTACCGCTTCTATGTCATCTACGGGCCGGACCGCGGCCTGGTCTCCGAGCGGGCAGGGCAGATCGCCAGGCGGACCGGCGTGTCGCTGGACGATCCCTTTTCGCTCCTCAAGCTGGATGTCGGCGACCTGCAGGGCGATCCCGGCCGCCTGATGGACGAGGTCAATGCGCTCGGTCTTTTCGGCGGCGACAAGCTCATATGGCTGCGCGGCGTCAACAACGAGAAACCCGTTCTCGATGCCGTGCAGGCGATCCTTGAACAGGGCGCCCCGGCGAACACGCTTCTCATCGAGGCTGGCGACCTCAAGAAGGGCAGCGGCCTGCGCAAGATCGTCGAGCCCTCCAGACACGTTGCCGTCGTTCCCTGCTATGCCGACGATGCGAGGGCGCTGAACGCCCTTATCGATGCGGAATTGGCGCCCGAGGCCCTTGTAATCACGCCGGAGGCGCGAAGGCATCTCATGGATCAGCTGGGCGGCGATCGCGTCGCCTCGCGCAACGAGATCCGCAAGCTCGCGCTCTATTGCCGCGGTCTGGGGAGAATCGAGGAACATCACATCGACGAGATCATCGGTGACGCGAGCAGCGTCTCGGCCGACGACGCCGTCGATGCCGTGCTGACCGGTGATCTGCCGGCCTTCCACCGGGCCTTTCAGAAGATCCAGACGTCCAAGACGCCGCTCTTTCTCGTCCTGCAGTCCTGTCTCCGGCAGTTCCAGCTGATGGATGTGATGAAGATCGAGATGGAGGAAAAGCGGCTGCCGCCGGCCCAGGTGATGATGACCCTCGGCCGCCATATCCATTTCAAGCGCAAGCCCGTTTTCGAACGGGCACTGAAGACCTGGAAGCCCGAGGCGGTGAGCCGCGAGGCGGAGCGCATCCAGGCTGCGGTTCTCAACTCCCGCCAGCGGCAGAGCCTGGAAGCCAGCATCGTCTTCCACACCCTTCTCGGTGCAGCCTTGCAGGCGTCGCGATAGGCTCTATCGCCTCTCGAGCAGGCGGCAGATTTCCTCGAGCTGTTCGAGCGTCTTGTATGAGATCCGGATCTGCCCGGGCCCGCCCTTGTGGTTTATCCTTACCTCAAGGCCAAGCGCATCCGTCAGGGTCCGCTCCAGCGCCAGCGTATCGGAATCCTTCTCCGGCTTGGCCTGCGCCTGCGGCTCCGACTGGGCGCGTATATCGTTCTGGGCCAGACGCTCGGCATCACGGACCGACATGCCCTTGGCGACGATCGACTTGGCGAGCGCCGTCGGATCCGATGTCGGCACCAGCGCCCGGGCGTGGCCGGCCGACAGCGTGCCGGATGCCAGCATGTCCCGCACGGGGGAGGGCAGTTTCAGCAGCCGGAGACTGTTTGCCACATGGCTGCGGCTCTTTCCGATGATGTCGCCGAGATCGTTCTGCGTATACCCGTGTTCGGCGATCAGCTGTTCGTATCCGAGCGCTTCTTCCAGCGGATTGAGATCCGACCGCTGGACGTTTTCGACGATGGCGATCTCAAGCGCAGTGCGATCGTCGACATTGCGGACGATGACCGGAACCTCGACCAGACCGGCCAGCTGCGCCGCCCGCCAGCGCCGCTCTCCGGCGATGATCTCGTATTGCCCTTCCGCCAGCGAACGGACGACGACCGGCTGGACGATGCCGTGTTGACGGATCGAGCTCGCAAGATCCTGCAGCTCCCCGTCATCGAAATACCGGCGCGGGTTGCGTGGGTTGCGGGTCACGTTTTCGATCGGCACCATCCGGTCGGGATTGACGCTGGCTGGCGTGCTGCCGCCCGTCGGCATCGGCTGATCCATCTCGCCGATCAGGGCAGCCAGTCCGCGCCCGAGGCGCCGTTTCGAAACATCGTCATTCATCTTACAAACCCGTCACTGTCTTGTCAGGCGGCTGCTTTCCGCGTCCGTTCCCTTTGAATGACCTCGGAAGCCAGCTGCAGATAGGCCTGGCTGCCGGCGCATTTGAGATCATAAAGAATAGCCGGCTTACCATAGGAGGGCGCTTCCGAAACGCGGACGTTGCGCGGGATGAGCGTCTGATACACCTTTTCCCCCAGGTAAGTGCGAACGTCGCTAACAACCTGTTGCGCGAGATTGTTGCGCGCATCGAACATGGTGAGAACGATACCCTGTATGTCGAGTTGCGGATTGATCGTTCGCCTTACCTGATCCACGGTTTCGAGCAGCTGGCTCAGGCCTTCCAGCGCGAAAAACTCGCATTGGAGCGGCACCAGCACCGAATCGGCCGCCGCCATCGCATTCATGGTCAGCAGGTTGAAAGATGGCGGGCAATCGAGGAGAATATAGGAATAGCTTTCCGCGCCCTGCGTCGTCAGAGCCTTGCGCAAGCGGTAGGCGCGATCCGGCGCCTGCGAGATTTCCATCTCGAAGCCAAGCAGATCCATCGTCGATGGGACGATAAACAGGTTGGGAACCGCCGTCTCCACAGCCGCATGCGCCACCGGCAGATCGTCGACGAGGATATCGTAGGAGGAAACCTTGCGGTCGCGGCGATCGATCCCGAGCCCGGTACTGGCATTTCCCTGGGGATCGAGGTCCACTATGAGCACCCGTTCGCCGATCGCCGCGAGCGCCGTGGCCAGATTGATGGCGGTGGTCGTTTTTCCGACACCGCCTTTCTGGTTTGCAATTGTGATGATCCGACGTCTGGAAAACATCTTGAACTCGATTCTGCGGTTATGCCCGCTGGAGATTGCTAATCTGCAGGATTACCGAATCCGCTTGAATTGAACTCTTATGTTCTACCAAATCGAAACCCCAACCGCTACGCGCTTTATCGACTTCGGTCTGGTAATCCCGGCCTTTATGGAAAAAAGCGGTTGACGGACGGCCGATAAGCCAAGGCGCGGCATAGCCCAGCAGCTTGTCGAGATCTGCCAGGGCACGCGCTGAAACAAAGTCACATTGAGGGATCACCTCCGCGGCTGCCTCGATCCGGATCGGATGGACGGAGCCTCGGGCGCCCGTAGCAGTAAGCGCCATTCGGAGGAATGACGCCTTTTTCTGATTGCTTTCGACGAGATGAACCCAGCCATTTCCGGTTTCTGCAAGCATGATCGCGGTAATGATGCCGGGAAATCCGCCGCCCGATCCCAGGTCAACCCAAGTCCCGGGGTTGGGTGCAAGGCGGAAAATTTGGGCGCTGTCACCGATATGGCGAGACCACATCTCTTCCTTGGTGGAAGGGGCAACAAGATTTATCGCCTTGGACCACTTCTGAAAGAGTGCAGCGAAGGCATCGAGCCGCTCACGTGTTTCACGTGAAACGTCGGGGAGGGGGAAAACCATCAGGATACTTTCTTGAGATGACGCTCCGCCTTGCGCACCAAAGCTAGAAGGAGGGTGACCGCCGCAGGAGTCATGCCCTCGATCTTGGCAGCTTGAGCGATCGTCCGCGGTTTGCGGATCACAAGCTTCTGTTTCAATTCGTTGGACAGGCCGGAGATGGCAGAGAAATCGAAAGTCTCGGGGATTTCGAGTTGCTCGTCGCGATGAGCCGACCGGATATCCGAAACCTGCCTTTCCATATAGACCGAGTAACCGGCCTCTATCTCAAGAGCCTCGCCGAGCCGGCCGTCGATCTCACGAAGATCCGGCCAGATCCGCGTTAGCGAGAGAAGCGAAGCGTCCGGATAGGAGAGCAGATCATAGGCGGTCCGTCGCTGTCCGTCCTTGTTGAGGGCCAATCCCGCACGTTCAGCCTCGTTCGGCGTGACGGACAGGGATTTCAGCAGCGCCCGATAACGATCCAGATTTGCGGAGTATTGTTCGAACCGACCGGCGCGCTCGCGCCTTACCAGGCCAAGCGTTACGCCGAGGCCCGTCAGGCGGATATCCGCGTTGTCGGCGCGCAGCGACAGCCGGAACTCGGCGCGCGAGGTAAACATGCGATAGGGCTCCGTCACACCACGGCTGATCAGATCGTCGATCATCACGCCGATATAGGATTCCGTCCGGCTGAAAATGTAGGGGTCGAGACCCTGAGCGCGCCGGGCGGCGTTCAGCCCGCCGACGAGACCCTGCGCGCCGGCCTCCTCGTAGCCTGTCGTGCCATTGATCTGGCCCGCCAGGAAGAGGCCGCCAATCGCCTTGACTTCGAGCGACGGCTTGAGCTGCCGCGGATCGACATA